>NZ_CP157941.1:0-472500 GCF_040207525.1 Streptococcus sp. KHUD_010
GGACTGTCAAGAAGTACAGTAGCTTGAAAATTTTCAACTTTCATTAACCGAGCTCCTGAAACAAAATAATCATATGTATTTTTTTTGATTTGTTTTTGAGCCAATTCTAAAACACGCGCCCAAAAATTAGATTCTTGTGACATAAAAAACCTCCTTCCTTGCTAATAAATTCTTCGTTATATTTAATTATCCATAGAAGTTATTTTAACATAAAACGCAAAAGTTTTCCACAATCTGTGGAAATAAATTCACATTGTTCTTTAAAGTTTTCCACATATTGTGAATAAAGGAGTTTTTCTGTGATTTATTAAGTTTTTCTTATAAAATAAGAGTGGATAACTCTGTGACTTGAAAGAATAAAAATAACAGCCTTATTTAAAGCTGTCAATAATTCTTTGATATTCTTCTAGGTTTGAAAAATGAATACAAATTTTCCCTGATTGAGATTGTTCAGAAAATTGAAGAGAAATCTCTGTACCAAATATCTTTTTTAATCTTTTTTCTTCCTCTTTGAGGAAGAGATGATGTTTATTTTTTGTTACAGTTTTTGTCTGTTGGAAATGCAATTGTTTTTCTAGCTGTCGAACTGAAAGGCTTTGAGATAAGATTTTATCAAACCACTGATTTTGCTCTTTTTCTGAGAGATTAATGAGCAGACGAGCGTGTCCCTGAGAAATATTTCCTTCTTTTATCGCTTCGATAATATTGAGAGGTAAATTTAATAACCGGACGGAATTTGTAATATAAGGACGTGATTTTCCCATAGTTAGAGCGATTTCTTTATGTGTCAACCCTTTGTCAATCAAATATTGATAAGATTGTGCTTCTTCTATAGGATTTAAATCTTCTCGTTGTAAATTTTCAATGATAGCTTGCTTCATCATTTCATCATCTGTTACTTCTTTTATAATAGCTGGTATATTTGTTAAGCCTGCTAATTTAGCAGCTCTAAAACGCCTTTCACCAGCTAGCAATTCATAACCAATTATCGGAGATTTTCGTACAATAATGGGCTGAATAATCCCATGTTCTTTTATAGAATTAGCAAGCTCAGTAATTTTTTCTTCTGAAAATTCTTTTCTTGGTTGATAAGGATTAGTTTGAATGTCCTTAAGTGCAATATATTGATATTTTTCCATGTTTATATAGAATAACACACCTTTACAATTCTGTAAAGATGTGTTAATAAAGTGTCAATTATTTGAATCTAAATCTTTTGTAGATTTTGTAAGCTTAATGGTAGTAGTAGTTTCTTTTCCATCACGATAGAAAGTGATTTTTATGTTGTCGCCAATTGAATGTTTGTATAAAGCAGATTGTAAATCACTTGTTGAAGAAATTTCTTTATCATCTACTTTTGTAATCACATCATATTTTTGAAGTTTTCCTTCAGCTGGCATTCCAGATTGAGCTGAACGCACGACAACTCCACTAGTTATTTTTGATGGAAGTTTTAAGCGTGATAGATCTGAACTAGACAGATTAGTGATGTCAATCATTTGGATTCCTAGAGCTGGTCGTGTAACAGTTCCATTTGCTTCTAACTGGTTAATAATGTTTATAACATCATTAGATGGAATAGCAAATCCTAATCCTTCAACCGAAGTTCCGCCGTTGCTAGCTATTTTACTTGAAGTAATACCAATTACTTGCCCTTGGATATTCACAAGTGGTCCACCAGAGTTCCCTGGGTTGATAGCTGTGTCTGTTTGAATAGCTTGTGTTGAAATCGTTTGTCCGTCTTCAGATTTTAGAGAAACATTACGATTTAAACTAGAAATAATTCCTTGAGTCACAGTATTAGCATAATTTGAACCAAGTGGACTTCCAATTGCAATAGCTGTCTCACCAACAGTCAATTTGCTAGAATCTCCAAATTCAGCAACTGATTTTACTTTATCAGCACTAATGCGAACAACGGAGATATCAGAATA
This sequence comes from Streptococcus sp. KHUD_010, assembly GCF_040207525.1. Lineage (NCBI taxonomy): Bacteria > Bacillati > Bacillota > Bacilli > Lactobacillales > Streptococcaceae > Streptococcus > Streptococcus sp. KHUD_010. Next base: position 1,935 of record NZ_CP157941.1, read on the forward strand.
AGTATCTGACCCTACAATTTCTCCAGGAACTTTATTACCATCTGCTAAACGAATGTCAACTTTTTTAGCACCACTGATAACGTGGGTATTGGTTACTAAGTAAGCGTATTTTCCATCTTTTTTATAAATAACTCCAGATCCTTCGCTAGCTACTTGTTGAGAATTATCATTGTTATTATTTGAATCATCATTTCCAAACACACTGTTTTGTGAATTATTATTAGCATAGGTAATAACGGATACAACAGCATCTTTTACTTTACTCACAGCTTGTGTTGTGGAATTTGTATTTTTATAAGCAGTAGTAACTTGATTAACTTTAGTCGTTGTAGAGCTAGTTGTTGATAATTTAGATGAAGTTAAGTTTCCAAGTAAACCACCAATAAAACCTATAGCTAAGACCATGAAAAGCAATAACAATTTTTTTGTGAAATTTGAAGAGTTTTTCATATCTTCCTCCTAGTTATTTCAATTACTGAAAGTATAAAGAATTTAACTTAATTATAGCTTAAATGTTTTACCTTTTCCACAAATTGTGGATAACTTTTAAAATCTGTGATTTTCTAAGTCATTTACAAGGTAATTTATTTTTTATCCTGTGAATAAGGTGTGAAATAATTGTGGATATGGTAGAATAGAGATATGAAAATAAAACTTGTAACTGTTGGAAAATTAAAAGAAAAATACCTTAAAGATGGAATAGCAGAGTATGTAAAACGTTTAGGACGCTTTACTAAATTTGATATGATTGAACTTCCAGATGAAAAAATACCTGATAAGGCAAGTCACTTAGAAAATCAACAAATTCTTGACAAAGAAGGGACTCGTATTTTATCGAAAATAACTGATAAAGAATTTGTGATTGCTTTAGCTATTGAAGGGCAACAATTTCCGTCAGAAGAATTCAGTAAGAGATTAAGCGATGTGACTGTTCGTGGATTTTCGGATATTACTTTTGTGATTGGTGGGAGTCTTGGTCTATCTACTGCTGTCAAAAAAAGAGCTAATTTGCTGATGAGTTTTGGAAAATTGACACTTCCTCATCAGTTAATGCGATTAGTTTTAGTAGAACAAATTTATCGAGCATTTATGATTCAACAAGGAAGTCCCTATCATAAGTAATCTTGACGTCATAGGCTTTTTTTGTTAAAATGATAGAGCATTGGTCTCATAGCTCAGCTGGATAGAGCATTCGCCTTCTAAGCGAACGGTCGCAGGTTCGAATCCTGCTGGGATCATATAAGAAAAGGGTACGGGAAAGCGTGCCTTTTTCTATAACTGGATAAAGGAGTCTTTTGAGATGTAAAAATGTGTCGTTTAGAGTTTTTTTCAATTTATTTATGAAGACTTTGTATAATTACCTTGTAAGATTTCTTACAAAAAACAAACATTAAGGAGAAATTATGAAAAAGTTGTTTGCTAAAAAAGAGGTAGTAAAAAAGGAAGTTGTAGAATTTAAAGAACTGAATGATGAGCAGTTAGATAAAATCATTGGTGGGGATAGTCGAATAAGAATGGGATTTGATTTTTCAAAACTTTTTGGTAAATAATTATTTAGGAGAATAATATTGTGAAAATAGAATTTATACATTGGATTATTTTCTCAATTATAGAAGCTGTTTCTGTTGTATATTGCTATAAGAAAATAAGTAGAGTGAATAAAGTGAATATTCACTTTACTTTGTTGTGTTTAGGAATTGTATTTTCAACTGATTTCACTACTTTAATACATTATTCCATTAGATATATGATGTTTTTTATTCAACCATTATTTTTTTATTTATATTTTTTTAAAGTAAAAAAAGTTAAAAAACATCTTTCTGTATTTTTAGCACTATTTTTATCTTTAGCTGTGTCAAGTTCTGAAACCTTCTTTTCAGTCATTATTTCTTCTGTTACAGGTGATAAGTTTGTTGATAGATACTGGGGATTGTTCTATATTTTTATCAATATCATTTCTTTAGTTTTTATTTTAAAAGCAATTGATTATTTTAAGTTTAATTTTAAATATTTTAAAAAGGCGGATTTTAAAGAGAATATTGTGCAGTTAAACTTTTATCTCTTATTTATTCATTTTTTATTAAATTTGTCGCATTGGCTTAGTAATATGAAAAATTTAAATAGTTTTTCTAGTATGATTGCTACAATTTGCTTTTTAATGTTTATGTCAACTTTATTCTACTTACAATCTATTCGCGAAAAGTATGAAAAAGAAGAACAAATTAAACAGAAAGAACGAGAACAACTACAATTACAAAAATATACAGATGAAATAGTGAGTCTGTATAATGAAATTCGAGGCTTTCGGCATGATTATGGCGGAATGTTGGCAAGCTTCCAATCGGCCATTCATACAGGTGATATAAAAGAAGTAGAACGAATTTATCAGGAGGTGCTAGTAAATGCTAATTTACAACTTCGTTCAGATAAATATACGTATTTTGATTTAAATAATGTTGGAGATTCAGCACTTAGAAGTGTTATGACGCAAACATTATTTAAGGCACGTGATTACAATATAGAATTAACATTTGAAGTAAAAGATTTTGTCAAGCCCTTGCCGATTAAATTGTTAGATCTGGTTAGAATGACAAGCGTCCTTTTGAATAATGCCATAGAAGGAGCAGCAGAAAGTTATCAAAAAACGATGAATGTTTCTTTGGTGGATTTAGATACAGAAACAATCTTAGTCATTCAAAATTCACGTAAGAAAAGACCGCTAGATTTAGAAGAGATTTACCAAACTGATTTTTCAACAAAGGGTGAAGGACGCGGTTTAGGCTTAAGCAATATCAAAGAAATTATTAACAACTATGAAGGAATTATCCTCGATACTAAAATTGAGGATGAATATTTTACACAAGTAATGAGAGTGCGGAAAGAAGGTTTATAATGAAAGTATTAGTATTAGAAGATGAAATTTCACATCAAGTCAGAATGGAAACAGCTTTGGCAGAGATTGCGAAAGAAATGGGAATTACGATAAAAGTTAAAGTAACTGGCAAAGTAAGAGAATTTAAAGAATATATTGAAAATGATGAGGTGAATCAATTATATTTTTTAGATATTGATATCAAAGGAGAGGAAACAAAAGGTTTAGAAATAGCAAAATTTATACGTCATCACAATCCGTATGCTATTATTGTTTTTGTTACAACGAAATCAGAATTTGCTACGATGACATTTAAATATAAAGTATCTGCACTGGATTTTGTTGATAAAAATTTGAGTAATGTTGCTTTTAAAAAACATATAAAAGACAGCATTGAGTATACAAAAGCGACATTGATTGAAAATAAAGATATGGTGGATTATTTTGAATATAGCTTTCGTGGCGGAGAGGTTAGAATGCCTTTTAATGACATTTTATATATTGAAACGACAGGCTCTTCTCATAAATTAAGAATTGTCGGTAAAAACTTTTTTAAAGAATTTTATGGTACTATTGCAGATATTCAAGAAAAAGATAAAGAAACAAGACGTTTCTTTTCACCTCATAAATCTTATCTAGTCAATATTGGAAACATCAAAGGTTATGACAAAAAAATGCGAGAAATAATTTTTTATGAAGATCATCGTTGTCCGATTACTCGAATGAAAATTGGAAAGTTAAAGGCTATTTTAGAGGAATTAAAAGGATAAATAGAATAGGCAAATGAAATGCCCTGTTGTAAAATGAAGTGCAACACAGAAGACATGTTCATCTGATATACTAGAGTTGCGAAAAACAGTATAAAGGAAGATGAACATGCCCACAAATTATTCTACCACAAATCAATCCTACAAGCACTTATCTGAAGCTGAGCGAGGAGAAATTGAAGCTTATTTAAGCGTAGGACTCAAACCTGCTGAAATTGCTCGTAGACTGGGGAGAAATCGCTCTACTATTACTCGTGAAATTAATCGTGGTTCCATAACACAATTGAAAAAAGTCAATGGGCAGAAGGTCTACTACCAACACTATTATGCAGATGCTGCCCATAACCGTTATCGGGATGCTAGAGAAACCAAGGGTGCATAGCGTGGATACCTTTGTTCATACCTATAGACTCCAACATGTAGATGCAGTTGTTCCTTCAACCAAGACGCTCTATAACTATATCCATCAAGGTTTGTTAGAGATTAAGGTTATTGATTTACCAAGAGCAGTGCGGATCCGTAAGAAATTTAACAAGCGTCCCTCTACCAAGAAACATCTAGGAAAGTCAATTGAAGAAAGACCAGAAGAGATTAATAATCGTTCTCGTTTTGGAGATTGGGAAATCGATTCTGTTCTGGGTGGAAAGACAATAGGAGAACCTTCTATTTTAACATTGGTAGAACGACAAACACGCTATGCTGTCACAAAGAAACTCGTGGAAAAGAAAGCAGAGTATGTCAATCAAGCAGTCTTAGAGTGTATGAAACTTTATCCCATTAAGTCCATAACTGCAGATAATGGAAACGAATTTTCATCATTGAGTAAGATAGAGGGATTAGATGTTTATTTTGCACATGCCTATTCATCTTATGAACGAGGCACAAATGAGAATTTCAATGGATTATTAAGAGAGTTCATTCCCAAAGGATCCTCACTAAAAAAACTAAATCCGACACTTTTAGAGGACTATACAAAGGCTATCAATGAAAGACCTAGACGAATCCATGGCTATCAGTCCGCAAAAAAGCTGTTTGAGCTAACTCAAACAGCTTGAAAGATACTCACTTAATCAGAGGAACAACTTTGTTGCACTTGACTTGACAATTGAGAAGGCAAATGAAATAGCAAATATAGTTAAATTTTTAAATAAAAACTATTGACAAAGTTTTCCAAACTGGTATAATAGTATATGTTCTGTGAAAGAACATATATGGTCCGTTGGTCAAGGGGTTAAGACACCGCCTTTTCACGGCGGTAACACGGGTTCGAATCCCGTACGGACTATATTATCCGGCATAGCTCAGTTGGTAGTAGCGCATGACTGTTAATCATGATGTCGTAGGTTCGAGTCCTACTGCCGGAGCTACTAAGCATTCATAAAGAATGCTTTTTTATATAACTAAAGAATACTAAAAGCCAAACTGTCTTATTGTTCAGCTTGGCTTTTTAACTATGACAATTTTTTCTTACGTATCTTATTGTAAATTATAAATAAGGAGATTCCAGATAAACATGCTATACTACCTTCTTTAAGACCATTTGGGATAAATGTTAGTTTTATTTTTCCTGCGCCTTTTTTGACATCAATTTTCATAAAGCCATTTTGTGCTCTTGAAATTTTAATTGGTTTTCCGTTTTGTGTTGCAGCCCAACCTTTATCATAAGGAAGTGTGAAGAATAAAGAACTATCTCGTTGAGCTTGATAATGTGCTGTTATTGTATTATGTTTTGTTGTCACGGATACTTTTTGTCGTTGAATCTTGTTTATCGCTTGTTGAAAATGATTGGTGTTAAGCGTATAAAATTCAGGACTATCAAATGAAACTTTTGAGTTATCTGGGAAAGATATTTTAACGGTTATGGTTTGTTTTTGCTTAAAATAACCAAGATTAAAAAATGGAAAGACATTGTTGGTACCATAATGCATTTTTTGATTATTATTTACAGTTATGTCAACTGATTTTTGGTTGTCATTTGAGAAAGTTAAGTTTGGCAGAGTTAAATAAACTTGACTATTTGTTGGAACTTCTAAAGTGTAAGTTACACTAGCAAAGGAATCATGATTTTCTTTATCTACTTCTGCCGCTATTCTATTTCCAACTTGTTTGATATTATGGTTATTTATAGGAGACAGTCGGTAATAGTATTTTAAATTTAATCCAGAAAGTTGATTGAGAAAACGAGTTTGATTATCTAATGTTAAGTGATTAAACTTTACATCTCTGTAAATTGAATTTGTTAAAAATGCTAGTGAATTAGCATTTTTATTTTCATAAAGTGTTAAATTATCTTTCATTTTAATGGAAGTAAAACCATATTTTTGAGGATTGTTTGTTGAAATATTATATTTTACACCCAATAAGCTATCCATAATGATACTATTGTTTTGATAATGTAAGTTTAAATTAGTTCCAGATGATTTAAAACCTAATTTATCAAGAATAGAACTAGCTGCGGTATTGCGAACAGAAGAAAATTGAGAGATACCATTATAATTGTATTTCATACTATCATTTCCGGTTTGAATAGCTAATTTTTCAGTTCTAAAGAAATTAGAATTTTTCTTTTTACTGTATTTGACGAGTGAATCAATAGCTGTTAAATCTTGTTCATAAGCATTTCTACTTGCAAAGACCCATTCTTTTGCAATTCCTTCCATTTGATAAAAACTATTTAAACTTAGTTCAAAGCAAACAAACAATAAAGTAGAAATAGTAAATATTTTAACAGAGATATATTTTTTTGTATAAGCCCAAGAAATTAAAAGATAAGCGACTAAAAATTCTAATGTTAAGATGAAATTAACAGAACTTAAAAATTTATAATGCTTCTCAAAAATAAAAGTAGCAATAAAACCAAGTCCTAAGATAGAAAAACTGGCTAGAATGTTTGTCAATTTAATTTCTTTTAGACGCTCCAAGCTTTCAGCAGCTAAGAAAATAATGACAATAGAAAAAGTCCAAGAGTAACGATGTAGGAACATATTTGGCGTGTGCATACCTTGCCAAAGCAGATCCAAAGGCTGTAAGTAAAAACTAGCTACTAAGAATATAATTAAAATAACATAGGAAAGTTTCACGTGAAACTTAATAGACTTTAAAGTGAAGAAGAGGATTGCTAGTAATAATGGAACAAGCCCAACATATATCATTGGAATAGATCCATATTTAGTGGTGTCAAACGAACCAATAAAATTTTTAGCAAAAATATCTAAGTACCAGCTTTTTTCAGTTAGTAAAGTTGTCACCTTTGTCAATTTTTCACCATGCGTTTTTAAATCTAAAAAGGTTGGTAAAATCATGATGAGACTTGTTATTCCAGATAAGATTGATACAACTGTAAAATCTAGAAAAGATTTAATTCTAGTTTTAAAATCCCATGAAATTTGAACAAAATACCATAGAGTCAGAAAAATGATCATCATATACCCAAAATAATAATTTTGAATAAAAAGAATTGACAAAGCTGTAAAGTAAAGAACACGTCTTTTTTGAGTAATCAACTGATGTAAACCAAGTAAAATAAGTGGAATAATAATGAAGACATCTAACCAAGTTTTTATTTCAAGTTGACTAACTGCAAAACTCATTAGAGCGTAGGAAGTTGACAGTATTAAAATAAGATAAGGAGAAATTTTTTTAAAGATACCTTTAATACTGATGAAACAAGTTAATCCCATCAAACCAAACTTTATCAAAGTAAATAAGTATACTTCATCTGGCATATTTTTTAGATTGAAAAAATAAACTAAAGGTGATAAAAAACTCCCTAGATAATAGCTAGATAAGGCATAAAAGTTCAACCCGAGTCCACTTGTAAACGTATAAAAGATGCTATCTGTACCATGCAAGATATTCCTTAAAGTGACATCGAAAATGACATATTGATGAAATCCGTCTCCTAGTAGCGGAGAAGTGTCACTTTTCCAATAAATTCCATTTATAAGGTAAGTTATAAACATAATTAAAAATGGAAGGAAAAAGGCTATCAAATAATAATTTTTGAAGAGTTCTTTGATTTTTTTCATAAGCTATTGTAAAATATTAAAATTTAAGGAACTGAATCTTTCATCAGCTCCTATTTTTTGAAAAATTTAATCTTTCCAAAGACTATTAACTTTTTCTTGTACTTTTTGATTTTCTAAAAATTCATCATAGGTTTCGTCAATACGATCAATGACACCATTTTTAGAAAGAACAATAATGTGATTAGCAAGTGTCTGGATAAATTCATGATCGTGGCTAGCAAAAATAATAGATTCTTTAAAGTTTTTCAGACCGTCATTTAAGCTAGAAATAGATTCTAAGTCTAAGTGGTTGGTTGGATCATCTAGTACTAAAACGTTTGATTTGAGCAACATGAGCTTTGACAGCATGACACGAACCTTTTCACCACCTGACAAGACGTTGACAGATTTGTTAACCTCATCACCAGAGAAAAGCATACGACCTAGAAATCCTCGAAGGAAGGTGTTGTCATCTTCTTCTTTACTTGCAAATTGACGGAGCCAGTCAAGAATAGATTCACCGCTGGCAAAATCTTTGCTATTGTCTTTTGGTAAATAAGATTGACTAGTTGTAATACCCCACTTGACAGTTCCTTCGTAGTCAATATCTCCCATGATAGCTCGAATCAAAGCGGTTGTTTGAATGTCATTTTGTCCGATCAAGGCTGTCTTGTCACCCGGACGCAAGATAAAGCTAATGTTGTCAAGGATGACTTCACCGTCAATCTTGACAGAAAGATTCTCAACTGTCAAGAGGTCATTTCCAATTTCGCGTTCTGCTTTGAAGTTAATAAATGGATATTTACGGCTTGATGGGACAATTTCTTCCAGTTCAATTTTGTCAAGCATTTTTTTACGAGAAGTTGCTTGCTTAGATTTTGAAGCATTAGCAGAGAAGCGAGCAACAAATTCTTGCAGTTGTTTGATTTTTTCTTCTGCTTTAGCATTACGGTCTGCTAAAAGTTTAGCAGCTAATTCACTAGATTCTTTCCAGAAATCATAGTTACCAACATAGAGTTTGATTTTGCCGAAGTCCAAATCAGCCATGTGTGTACATACTTTATTGAGGAAGTGACGGTCGTGGGATACAACGATAACGGTATTTTCAAAATCAACCAAAAAATCTTCTAACCAAGAGATGGATTGAATGTCAAGACCGTTGGTCGGTTCGTCTAGCAGCAGAACATCTGGTTGACCAAATAGAGCTTTAGCAAGGAGAACTTTTACTTTATCTCCGTTGGATAATTCATTCATATTTTGATAGTGAAGATTTTCTGGGATATTCAAGTTTTGGAGGAGTTGAGAGGCTTCACTTTCGGCCTCCCAACCACCTAACTCAGCAAATTCACCTTCTAACTCAGCTGCTCGGACACCGTCTTCATCAGAAAAATCAGGTTTCATGTAAATGGCATCTTTTTCTTTCATAATGTTATAAAGATGCTCATTTCCCATGATAACTACATCAATCACTCGTTCTTCTTCATAATCAAAGTGATTTTGTCGAAGAACTGAGAGACGTTCGTCTGGTCCGAGTGAGATATTTCCAGTCGTTGGTTCGATATCTCCAGCTAGGATTTTTAAAAAAGTTGATTTTCCTGCACCATTAGCACCAATTAAACCATAAGTATTTCCTTTTGTAAATTTGATATTCACATCATCAAATAATTTTCGATCACTAAAGCGTAGTGAGACATCTGATACTGTAAGCAATATTTTTCTCCTAATTCTGTAATTAGTTTCATTTTACTAGAAAATTTGACTTTTTTCAAATGATTCGGGGATAAAATATGACATTTTAGAATATTGATAAGTAAGAGAAATTTCAAAAATTTATAATGAATTTAGAATATTTTTAGGAGGAGAAAATGAAAATTTTATTGGTAAATGGTTATCAAAAACATGATTTTTGTAAAGGAGAATTAAATTTTAGTTTGTATAATATTATGTTGGATAAATTACGTCACAATCATGATGTGCAAATATCTTCTGTTGAAAATTATAATATTATAGATGAACGAAATAAATTTTTGTGGGCAGATTTGATTATTTTTCAATTTCCTATTTATTGGTTTAATGTACCTGGAAAGTTGAAATTATATATGGATGAAGTCTTTGAATATGGTCAATTTTATTCGTTTGCAGATGTTTATGGTCAAGGTGGTTTGATGAAAGGAAAAGAATATATCCTATCCACTACTTGGAATGCACCAGAAGAAGTTTTTAATAATCCGGCTGCATTTTTTGATGGAAAAAATGTAGATGATATTTTAATCTCATTTCATAAGACTATGGAATTTTGTGGTTTAAAGAAAAGAAAAACACTATCTTTTCATAATGTTGTAAAAAATCCTCAATTTGAATCTTACAAACAGATAGTGGAAGATTATTTTTCAAAAGAGTTGTAAATAGTGTAAAGGTGGCGTAAAGTGTTAGTTGTTTTTAATTTTAAAAATCAGATGTCAATCAAGCAACAATTAGAATTGTTAGAGAAGTTCAATAACCCAATAAGCAAGCAACATCAATTGATTATTGCTCCTATCATACCGGATTATAATGTATATCATTTTGACATTGCAGTTCAAAATTTGTCAGTTAAAGGAAGAAATGTAGGTGATTTATCGCCTCAACATTTAAAACATTACAATATAAATTATGCTTTTGTAGGTCATTTAGAAAGGCAAAAGTATTTAAATGAAACAACAAGAATGATTCGCTCAAAGATTGACAATGCTTTACAGAAAGATATTATTCCTATTATTTGTGTAGGAAATCATGAAAATCCTATTTTTGAATGCGCAACATATTTAGATGATCTAGATCTCCAGGATAAACATATTATTGTAGCTTACGAAATATTGAGTGCAACATTAAAAGGAAAAAAAGATTATTCCTTTACAGATGTTGAAGAAAGTTTTCAAGATTTAAAAGATTATTTGGATAATTTAAGTGTAAAGTTTGGATTTACATATCAGTTGATTTTTGGTGGTGGTGTAAACCGTGAAGATATTGAACAGATTTTAACTATTGGATTTGATGGGATTCTTATTGGAGATAGAATTGAAAGCTTGGTTGAAACATACCAATACTTACTAAAAGATTCTCTTGTATTGATGTAAAAAGATAAGGAGGAGAAAAATGAAATCAATTTTAGTGACAGGAGGAGCTGGATATATTGGCTCTCATACTGTAAAGGCGCTTTTAGATGCTGGTTATGATGTACATGTTTTGGATAATCTAGCATCAGGTGTTAGGGAAGCAGTGGATGTAAGAGCACACTTTAAAGAACTGGATGTTTATGATGAGTCTGCATTAAAAGCTTATTTACAGTCTTATAAAATTGATGCTGTGCTACATTGTGCAGGTGAAATAGTCGTTAGTGAAAGTATTGAAAATCCCAGTAAATATTTTTCAGCAAATGTAGCAGGTATGAATCAGGTGTTAAAAGTATTATCAGAAGTAGGAATTGATAAAATTATATTTTCTTCTACAGCTTCAGTTTATGGCAATAATTGTATGGATAAACCTGCAAATGAAGATACGCTATTAAATCCAGTAAATCCTTATGCAGAGACAAAACTGATGGGAGAACGCATGATTTATTGGATGGCCAACCGCTATAGTTGGAAATATGTCATTTTTCGGTATTTTAATGTTGCTGGCGCTGCTATGGATGCTTCAAATGGTTTGAGGGTTAAAAATCCGACACATATTATCCCTAATATTAATAAAACGGCTCTTGGACAAAATGATGCTTTAAAAATTTATGGCGATGATTATGAAACGCGAGATGGCTCATGCATTCGTGATTATATTCATGTTTTAGATTTAGCGCAGGCACATGTAAAGGGATTTGACTATTTGTTTACAGATTCGTCAACTTCACAGATTTTCAATTTAGGAACAGAACAAGGTTATACTGTCAAGGAAATTTACAATACTGCAGAGCAAATTTTACAGCAAAAAATTCCTCATGAAATTGTGGCACGTCGTTCTGGTGATCCAGCAAGTGTGTTAGCAAATGCTTCTAAAGCAAAAGAATTTTTAAATTGGCAAGCAACTTATTCTTTGAAAGATATTATTTTCTCTGATTATAGATGGCGTGTGAAAGCTGGTAATTCCATTGTCGAATAATTTTAAGAAGTATAGAAATAGTTTCTACACATTTTTCTTGAAAATGGTATAATATTATCAAGAAAATTCAAGGAGAATGTGATGTCAAAACCTATTATTTTAACAGGAGATCGTCCAACAGGAAAATTACATATTGGTCATTATGTAGGAAGTTTGCGAAATCGTGTTTTATTACAAGATGAAGGAAAATATGAATTATTTGTATTTTTAGCTGATCAGCAAGCCTTGACAGATCATGCTAAGGATCCTAAGACAATTGTAGAGTCAATTGGAAATGTAGCATTAGACTATTTAGCTGCTGGATTAGATCCCGAAAAGACAACCATTTTTATTCAAAGTCAAATTCCCGAGTTGTCAGAGTTGTCAATGTATTATATGAACTTGGTATCATTAGCGCGTTTGGAACGTAACCCGACTGTCAAGTCAGAAATTGCTCAAAAGGGATTCGGTGAAAGCATTCCAACTGGTTTTTTAGTTTATCCAATTGCACAAGCAGCAGATATTACTGCCTTTAAAGCGAATTATGTTCCAGTAGGAAATGATCAAAAACCAATGATTGAACAAACTCGTGAAATTGTACGTTCTTTTAACTATACTTATAATTGTGATGTCTTAGTAGAACCTGAGGGCATTTATCCTCAAAATGAAGCAGCAGGACGTTTGCCGGGACTTGACGGAAATGCAAAAATGTCTAAATCTTTAAATAATGGCATCTATTTATCTGATGATATGGATACTCTACAAAAGAAAGTGATGAGCATGTATACTGATCCTGACCATATCAAGATTGAAGATCCTGGTAAAATAGAAGGCAATATGGTTTTCCATTATTTAGATGTGTTTAGTCGTCCAGAAGATGCGCGAGAAATTACAGCCATGAAGGAACACTATCAACGAGGCGGACTGGGAGATGTGAAAACAAAACGCTATTTATTGGAAATTTTAGAGCGTGAGTTAGGACCAATTCGTGAACGTCGTGTTGAATTTTCAAAAGATATGGGAGCCGTTTACACTATGCTACAAAAAGGTAGCGAAAAAGCACGTCAAGTAGCTAGTCAGACCCTTTCTGAGGTAAAATCTGCTATGGGGATTAACTATTTTAAATAAAAATGAGCAAAACTATCACCAAAAGTGATGGTTTTTTAGATAATAGTGATTGACAAATACAGATAGAATGGTATCATATTAACAATAAATACGAGCTGTGCTCAACCAATAAAGAAAAGAGGAATTTGTGGATGTCTAACTGGGACACTAAATTTTTGAAAAAAGGTTTTACTTTTGATGATGTATTACTCATTCCTGCAGAGAGTCATGTTTTGCCAAATGATGCGAATTTACAAACAAAATTGGCTGAAAATTTGACACTCAATATTCCAATTATCACCGCAGCAATGGACACTGTTACAGAAAGTAAAATGGCCATTGCTATTGCTCGTGCTGGAGGTCTTGGTGTTATTCACAAAAATATGTCTATTGAGCAACAAGCAGATGAAATTCGGAAAGTTAAACGATCAGAAAATGGAGTTATCATTGATCCATTCTTCTTGACTCCAACTCATACGGTATCAGATGCAGAAGAATTGATGGAACGTTATCGTATCAGTGGTGTTCCTGTTGTTGAAACGCTTGAAAACCGCAAATTAGTTGGGATTATTACAAATCGTGATATGCGATTTATTACAGATTACAATCAACCTATTTCAGCGCATATGACGAGTAAAAATCTTGTGACAGCTCCTGTTGGAACAGATCTTGAAACGGCAGAGCGGATACTTCATGAGCATCGCATTGAAAAATTACCATTGGTTGACGACTACGGTCGTTTATCTGGTCTGATTACAATTAAAGATATTGAAAAAGTAATTGAATTTCCAAATGCAGCTAAAGATGAATATGGTCGTCTTTTGGTTGCTGGTGCAGTAGGAGTTACTTCTGATACATTTGAGCGTGCAGAAGCTTTATTTGAAGCAGGTGCAGATGCTATTGTCATTGATACAGCACATGGACATTCAGCGGGAGTACTTCGGAAGATTGCTGAGATTCGTGAACATTTTCCAGAACGAACGTTGATTGCAGGGAATATTGCTACAGCAGAAGGTGCACGTTCGTTATACGATGCTGGAGTTGATGTTGTGAAAGTCGGAATCGGTCCAGGTTCAATTTGTACCACTCGTGTCATTGCTGGAGTTGGTGTACCTCAAGTGACGGCAATTTATGATGCTGCACAAGTTGCGCGTGAATACGGGAAAACAATTATTGCAGATGGTGGGATTCAGTATTCAGGAGATATCGTGAAAGCACTTGCTGCAGGAGGAAATGCAGTGATGCTTGGTTCAATGTTTGCTGGTACAGATGAGGCACCAGGTGAAACAGAAATTTTCCAAGGCCGTAAGTTTAAAACATATCGTGGGATGGGGTCCATTGCTGCTATGAAGAAAGGGTCCAGCGATCGTTATTTCCAGGGTTCTGTCAATGAGGCAAACAAGCTAGTTCCAGAAGGTATTGAAGGTCGTGTAGCTTATAAAGGTGCAGCGGCAGATATCGTCTTCCAAATGATTGGTGGGATTCGTTCTGGTATGGGTTACTGTGGAGCAGCTAATATCCAAGAACTACATGATAAGGCGCAATTTATTGAAATGAGTGGAGCTGGTTTGAAAGAAAGTCACCCACATGATGTACAAATTACAAATGAAGCTCCAAACTATTCTGTACAATAAGATCTATTATAAAAGCTCTGCATTAGGTAATGCAGAGCTTTTATAATTAACTCACTTTGCAAACGTGTAAAGCGTGTTAATATCTAGTTTACACCTTGTCTTCAGTTAAATGTCCTTCATGAATTGAGAAAATTTTAATATTAGAAGGCACGTTTTGTAGATGTTCTAGAGTTGTTGTTGTCATAAATGTTTGGATATTTTGAGAAATAGTTTCAAGTAAATTAAATTGACGACTATTGTCAAGTTCACTCATAACATCGTCAAGTAGAAGAATTGGTTTTTCTTTAGTAACAGTTTCCATGAGCTCAATTTCTGCCAGTTTGAGAGATAAAACCACACTTCGATGTTGTCCTTGACTACCAAAATTGGCATTCATGTCATTGATACAAAAAGCAATATCATCTCGATGGGGACCAACTCCAGTATTTTTGTTAAATAAATCTCTACTACGGCTTTGCTTTAATGCAATTTGGAAAGATTCTTTTAACTTATTGGAATCTGAAAGTGGAACAGAAGAGCAGTACTTAATGGTTAAGTTTTCTAAATGACTTGAGAGTTCCAAATGTTTTTGTTGACCAAAGTGCTCTAATTTTTTGAGAAATTCTATCCGATGCTGCATAACACGACAACCAAATTCCACTAGTTGATCATCTAAAACTGCTAAAAAAGTCTCATCTATTGTTTTTGCTGTTTTTAAATAAGTATTTCTTTGTTTTAAAACATGGTGGTAATGTGATAAATCAGATAAATAGATTGGCTTAATTTGCCCCAATTCTATATCAATAAATTTTCGTCTAAGGGCTGGAGCTCCTTTAATCAACTGTAAATCTTCTGGAGCAAATAAAACAACATTCATATTTCCAACATAATCAGATAGTTTGCTTTGTTTTAGATGATTAACCTTTGTAATTCTTCCTTTAGGTGTCAAGTCAATCTCTAAAGAGATTTTTCCCGTTTGCTTGACAAGTTGTCCAGATATTTTTAGGGTGTCTTTGGAGAAATAAATTAAATCTTTGTCTGAACGAGTTCGATGACTTCGTGTCAATGCAAGAAAATAGATAGCTTCCAAGATATTTGTTTTTCCTTGAGCATTTTGACCTAGAAAAATATTGAGACCAGAATGAAAATCTATTTCAGTTGCTTCATAATTACGAAAATGTTGAATTTGTAAGTTTTTTAACCACATATTAAATACCTGGGAAGCGGATAGGAGCTTTTTTATTAGATTTATTGGCTTTTTGATTTACTGTTGTTGATTTACTTTTTTTGATATTTTTGTTCATTTCTTTTACAAGGGTGGCAACTCGTCTTTTTTCTAAAAGTTCTTTTTCATGCTCCCCCCTGTCCTTTTCATTTGGTGCAGTCAGCAGTATTTCTAATTTTTGATTTGGAAGAGTAATGGTATCGCCAATGCGAATTTTCTTTCCGCGGCGAGTTTCGAGCTCTCCATTAAAATAAACTTGATTTTCTTGAAGAAAGCTTTTAATAGCACCACCACTTTGAATGATTCCGACTTCTTTTAATAATGCTTGTAGAGTGATGTAGTCATCAAATAATTTATATTCCATAATTCACCTCGATCTTTGTCATTATATCATAATTAGATGAAAAGATGATATTAGAATTATCACAAGCACACCATTAAGAAAACGTTTTAAGTTGAAAGAATAAAGCTTGAAGGAGAAATTAGGAGTCGTTTCGTGATATAATAGAAGTCAATATTAAAAGAACATGAGGGACACTATGGAGCTGGTTTCTGGAGTAGATCTCCATTTTATAACATCAAAAAAATTTAAAACGAATCGAATAAAAATGAGGTTTTCAGCTCCGATGTCTACGGATACGATAGCGGGGCGCGTGCTGGTTGCAAGTATGCTTGAAACAGCTAATGAAATCTATCCAACTTCGCAGATTTTTCGTGAACGATTAGCAACTCTTTATGGTGCCAACTTTTCAACGGGATTATCACGCAGAGGACTAATACATTACGTGGATTTAAATATCTCTTTTGTTAGCGATGCATTTTTAAGTCGAAAAAATACACTAACAGGAGAGATACTTGATTTTTTAAAGGATAGCTTGTTAAAACCTTTAGCGAATGAAGGAGCTTTTAATCAGGCTGTTTTTGAAATTGAAAAAAAGAATGTACTCAATGATTTAAAAGCTGAAATTGAAGATCATTTTTATCACGCGCATCAAGAGCTGAATAAATTATTTTATACAGAAAAGGAAATGAAAACTCCTCGTTTAGCTACGCCAGACTTAGTTGACAAGGAAACACCAGAAAGTAGTTTTGCTATTTTTCAAAAAATGCTTCAAAATGATAAAATTGACATCTTTTTTATGGGTGATTTTAATGAGATTGAAGTCTGTGAACATATTAAAACCTTTGGTTTACAGCCGCGTCAACTTAGTTTGCAACTGCATTATCATCAAGAATTTTCGAATGTTTTAAAAGAATCATTGGAGCGAAAAGATACTCATCAATCTATTGTTGAATTAGGATATCATTTTTCTGCTCAATATGGTGATAAGACTCATATCCCTCTTATTGTATTGAACGGACTTTTAGGTGGCTTTGCTCATTCAAAATTATTTGTTAATGTTCGGGAAAAAGAGGGTCTAGCTTATACAATTTCAAGTAGTATTGATATTTTTTCGGGTATAATGCGTATTTATGCTGGAATTGATAGGAAAAATCGAACAAAAACAGTGAGTTTAATTTATCGACAAATTGCAGATTTAAAAAAAGGACATTTTACTGATGAGGCGTTAAATCAGACCAAAAAAATGCTACGAAATACGATGCTCCTTTCTTTAGATAGGCAAAATACGTTGATAGAACAAGCTTATATGGCATCAGTTTTGCAGAAAACATTTATGCCAATTGCTGTTTGGCTAAATGCTTTAGAAGCAGTCAGCCGAGAAGATATCATTGTTGCTGCAACACAACTCAGGCTACAAGCGATTTACTTTATGGAAGGAAAATAATGCAAACTTTAAAAATGGAGAGGAAGGATTATCCAGCAGTTGGAGAAGCAGTCTATCAGACTACTTTACGAAATGGTCTAAAAGTATTTCTTTTACCCAAACGAGATTTCAATGAAACTTATGGGATTATGACAGCAAATTTTGGCTCAATTGATACTTCTTTTATTCCGCGTGGTTCTAATCAAGCTGTTCAATACCCTGCAGGAGTTGCACATTTTCTAGAACATAAATTATTTGAGGATGAAAATGGTCAAGATCTTTTACAACAGTTTGTTGAATTAGGCGCTGAGAGCAATGCCTTTACAAGTTTTACTAAGACCAGTTATCTTTTTTCGGCGACGGACAATGTTTTAGAAAATGTTAGATTGTTGCAAAGTTTACTAGAAAATGCTTACTTTACAGAAGAATCCGTTCAACGTGAACAGGGAATTATTCAGCAAGAAATTGATATGTACAAAGACAATCCAGATTATTGCCTGTTTTTTCACACTTTAGCAAATCTTTATCCAGACACTCCATTGGCAGAAGATATTGCAGGAAGCGTTGAATCAATCGCGGAAATAACCGTTGAGGATTTGGATGAAAACTTTGAAACCTTTTACCATCCATCTAATATGAGTTTACTGCTGATTGGTAATTTTGACTTAGAAAAGACTATTGCTGTTATTCAGGAACAACGCGAATCTTTGAAGGGGATTGATGAAGAAAGTTTGATTAGACGTTTTCCCCTTGCGTTAAATCCTGTTATTTCTACTGGGAGTATTCGAATGGAAGTGGCAAGTTCTAAACTTGCAATCGGATTACGTGGGAGTCAATCACTAGTGGGAGATGATTTATTTCGTTATAAGACTACTTTAAAACTGCTATTTGCAATGATGTTTGGTTGGACATCTAAAAGATTTCAAACGCTTTATGAAGTTGGAAAAATAGACAACTCATTATCGTTAGAAGTTGAAGTAGAAAAAGATTTTCACTTTGTGATGTTAACAATGGATACTAGTGAGCCAGTTGCTCTGTCTCACCAATTTCGTTCTGCGATTCGTGATTTTGAAAAAGACCCTGATGTAACAGAAGAGCATCTTGATATTATAAAAAGTGAAATGTTTGGTGATTTTTTACATGGACTGAACTCATTAGAATATATTGCCACTCAATACGAAACCTTTTCAGAAGGGGATAATCTATTTGATTTACCAAAAATATTACAGACAATTAGTTTAGTTGATGTGATTGAAATAGGACATCATTTTATTGATTCTTGTGAAATGATTGATTTTACTATTTTTCCAAAATAATTTCATGTTTTGGTGAAATTTGGTAAAATAGTGTTTAGTAGAAAGAAGGCTAGTGTGTATGAGAAAGAAAACAATCGGTGAAGTCCTGAGGTTAGCTCGTATTAATCAAGGAATGAGCTTGGAAGATTTACAAAAGAAAACAGATATTCAGTTAGAGCTACTGGAAGCTATGGAAGCTGATGATTTTGATCGTCTTCCCAGTCCCTTCTATGCCCGTTCTTTTCTAAGAAAATATGCTTGGGCTGTTGATTTAGATGAGCGAATTATTCTTGATGCTTATGAAGAAGGAAGCATGATTACTTATGATGAAGTGGATGTTGATGAGGAAGAAAATTTTAGAAGTCGAAGAACAAAAAAACAACGAACTTCTTTTTTACCATTATTTTATCTGACGATCCTTGCATTAGCTATTTTATCTTTTGTTAGTTATTATGTTTGGACATACATTCACCATAACTCATTAACAACTACTCCTTCATCAAGTTATAGTGTTGTAAACAAACAGACAACTACTTCTTCTAGTTCGACTAGTGAGGCAACTTCTAGTGAATCTTCTAGCAGTTCAAAGACAAATTTGACTGTATCAGGAAATGGTAACAACTTGACAGCAACCTTGACAGGTGCAACAAGCTCTGTCAATTTAAAACTATCAGTTACTGATGCAACTAGTTGGGTAAGCGTTACAGGTACAGACTTAGAAGGTGGTGCAACATTAAGCCCTGAAAATCAAAGTGTGTCAACCACTATTTCACCAGGCACTACATCAACAATCACTCTTGGTGTGGTTCAAGGTGTGACCATTACAATTGATAATCAACAGATTGATACGTCAGGCTTGACAAGTTTGACAGGTACAATTACACTTATAATAAATAATTAAGGAAAAGAAAATGAAAAAAGAAAATATTCCCAATGCTTTAACTCTTTTACGGATTGCTTTAATTCCAATTTTTATTTTAATACTATCCTTGGGTCACTCTGTTGGAATGCATGTCTTTGCAGCGATTATTTTTGCAGTAGCTAGTATTACAGATTACTTGGACGGCTATTTAGCTCGTAAATGGAAAGTTGTAACAAATTTTGGGAAATTTGCTGATCCGATGGCAGATAAGTTATTGGTCATGTCAGCTTTTATTATGTTGATTGAAATGAATATGGCACCTGCTTGGGTTGTTGCAGTTATCATCTGCCGTGAGTTAGCTGTGACAGGTTTGCGGCTATTGTTGGTTGAAACTGGAGGGACAGTCTTAGCTGCTGCTATGCCAGGGAAAATAAAAACATTTACGCAGATGTTTTCTATTATTTTTCTACTATTACACTGGACATTGCTAGGACAAATTTTGTTATATATTGCATTGATTTTTACGATTTATTCGGGTTATGACTACTTCAAAGGAAGTGCCTATCTCTTTAAAGATACATTTAGATAATATGAAAAATATCATTGAAGTTCAGCATTTAAAGTATAAATACGATAATCATGTAGATGATTATATTCTCAAGGATGTGACGTTTCACGTGAAACAAGGAGAGTGGTTGTCTATTGTAGGTCATAATGGCAGTGGCAAATCTACGACAATTCGTTTAATAGATGGTCTGTTAGAAGCAGAAAGTGGCGAGATTATCATTGATGGAGATGAATTAACTCTTGAAAATGTATGGGAAAAGCGCCGGCATATTGGGATGGTTTTTCAAAATCCAGACAATCAATTTGTGGGAGCAACCGTTGAGGATGATGTCGCTTTTGGTTTGGAAAACCAAGGGATGGATTACCAAACGATGTTTGACAGAGTTCAAGAAGCGTTAGATATTGTTGGGATGCAAGACTTTAAAGAACGTGAACCTGCAAGACTTTCTGGTGGGCAAAAGCAGCGTGTGGCTATTGCTGGTGTGGTTGCTTTACGTCCTGACATCATTATTTTAGATGAAGCAACTAGTATGTTGGACCCAGAAGGGCGTTTAGAGTTGATTCAGACAGTTAAAAAGATTAAAGATCGACATGGTATGACTGTTATTTCTATCACACATGATTTGGATGAAGTAGCTCTTAGTGATCGAGTTTTGGTGATGAAAGAAGGACAGGTAGAATCGACTAGTACACCAAGTGAGCTTTTCTCGCGAGTGGATTTAGAGGATTTAGGTTTAGATGAACCTTTTACAAATCAAGTAAAAGCAACTTTGCTGGACTCAGACTTTCAATTGCCAGAGTGCTATTTAACAGAAAAAGAATTGCAGGATTATTTATGGGAATCACTTTAGAAAATGTAAGTTATACTTATCAAGCAGGCACTCCTTTTGAGAGTCCTGCCCTTTTTGAAGTCAATTTAGAAATAAAAGATGGCTCATATACTGCTTTGGTTGGTCATACAGGTAGTGGAAAATCAACTATTTTACAATTGCTGAATGGGCTTTTAGTGCCAACTGAAGGAAGTGTCGTGATTGATGATGTCAAAATTACTTCCACATCTGTAAATAAAGATATTAAACAAGTACGTAAAAAGGTAGGATTGGTTTTTCAATTTGCTGAAAGTCAGATTTTTGATGAGAGCGTTTTAAAAGATGTTGCTTTCGGTCCACAAAATTTTGGAGTATCAAAGGAAGACGCTGAACGTGTAGCACGTGAAAAATTAACTCTTGTTGGAATTTCAGAAGAATTATTTGAACGTAGCCCATTTGAACTGTCTGGGGGACAAATGCGTCGAGTAGCCATAGCTGGTATTCTAGCTATGGAACCAGATATTCTTGTATTGGATGAGCCAACGGCAGGTTTAGATCCTGCTGGACGAAAAGAGTTGATGAGTTTATTTAAGCGATTACATGAAGCAGGAATGACCATTGTTTTGGTAACGCATTTGATGGATGATGTCGCTAATTTTGCAGACACCGTCTATGTGATGGAAAAAGGAAGATTAGTCAAAAGCGGAAAGCCTCGGCAAGTTTTTCAAGCTGTAGCATTTATGGAAAGTATTCAACTAGGAGTTCCTAAAATTACAAAATTTGCACAAGAATTAAAAAATAGAGGGCTAACTCTTCCGTATTTACCTATCACCATAGAAGAATTTAAGGAGTTACTACATGGATAGTATGATTTTGGGGCGATATGTTTCTGGAAATTCAATCATTCATCGACTAGATCCTCGCAGCAAACTTTTGTCAATGTTTTTCTTTATTTTAATTATTTTTTTGGCAAATAATATTGTAACCAATGGACTATTATTCGTTTTTACAATGTTATTAGTTGGACTTTCCAAAATTCCTTTAGGCTTTTTCCTTAAAGGATTAAGATCTATGGTCTTTTTGATTGCTTTTACCACTTTATTCCAACTATTTTTTACATCTGGTGGCATGACTTTATTTCAATTTGGCTTTATTAGAATTACTGAAGTAGGTCTGGCTCAGGCGGGTATCATTTTTAGTCGTTTTCTTTTAATTATTATATTCTCTACCTTATTAACTTTAACAACAATGCCACTTAGTTTGGCAGACGCAGTTGAATCATTATTGCAGCCTTTAGTAGCATTAAAGGTACCCGTTCATGAAATAGGGCTGATGTTATCAATGAGTTTACGTTTCGTTCCTACTTTGATGGATGATACGACACGGATTATGAATGCTCAAAGGGCGCGTGGGGTTGATTTTGGTGAAGGAAATATTGTTCAAAAAGTAAAATCAATTATTCCGATTTTAATTCCGTTATTTGCTTCTAGCTTTAAACGTGCAGATGCTTTGGCGACTGCTATGGAAGCGAGAGGTTATCAAGGTGGTGTAGGAAGAAGTCGTTATCGTCAATTGAGGTGGAAAAAAGCAGATACCCTTTCTATTTTTATTATGTTTGCCTTAGGTTTGATGTTATTTTTCTTAAAAAGTTAAAAAACTTATATTATTGTTAGCTAAAAAACGCCTTGAAGGGCGTTTTTTGCGTATAAAATCAATATTTCTGTAATCTTTGTAATACAATTATAAGATTAGAGTAATATTTTATGTGTAATATAGTATTATACGAAAAAAGGAGAAATTGATATATACATGAATACAAAATCAATGAAATGGACTTTATCAGGACTTTTTACGGCAGTTGCCTTTTTTGCAACGGGAGCTATTGCAAGTGCTGAATCTTATACTGTTAAATCAGGTGACACTTTATCAGAAATCGCTAAAGAAAAAAATACATCAGTTGAAAAAATTGTTGAGCTCAATAGAATTGAAAATCCTGACTTGATTAAAGTTGGGCAAATTTTAGAACTTGATGAAGAGAAAAATTCAGAAGTTTCAACAGAAACTACAACAGAAGAAGCTGTAACTTATGAAGATGTGACATATAACGCACCTGCTGCTTCTACTACTTATTCGCAACCAGCTACAGCAAGCACTTCTTCAAATGTTGTTCTTCCTAATGGAAATACTGCTGGTGCTACGGGATCTTATGCGGCTGCTCGTATGGCAGAATTGACAGGTGTCCCAGCATCAACTTGGGAGCATATTATTGCTCGCGAGTCAAACGGACAAGTAAATGCTTATAACCCATCAGGGGCTAGTGGTCTTTTCCAAACTATGCCAGGTTGGGGTTCAACAGCAACAGTAGATGATCAGATTCAAGCTGCTTACCGTGCTTATAATGCTCAAGGTCTTTCAGCTTGGAACTATTAAGCAAAATTTTATGATAAATGAGTAAACAAAAAGACGAACCATTGAGTAAAAAATGATTCGTCTTTTTCTATGAGTGATTGGCTTAGCAAACATAGTTGTTTTTTTTAGAATCTTTGATTGTATATTGTAAAGATGGTTTACAATTCATGTAAAGTATTATTTACCAAAGCTGTTAAAATTTTCTGAGGCGAATCTGAGATAAAATCTGCCCCATTGTCAGTTAATTCTTTCTTATTTCCAAATCCCCACAGAACTCCTAAAGTAGCAATTCCGACTGATTTTCCACCAATCATATCAAATTTTGTATCCCCAACAATGATAGATTGCTTAAGATTAGCATGAGAATTATTTAAAGCACGAGTTATAACATCTGCTTTATGATAAGAATTTGGAAGAGAGCCGAAGATACCATTGAAATGTTTATCAATTTCTAGGTATTGTGCCATTTTATGAGCCATTGGTTCATTTTTACTAGTGGTAATATAGACATGGTAATCCGAATGTTCTAATTCTAACAACAGTTCTTTTATACCCTTGTAAAGTTGAGCTTCAAAAACACCGTTATTTTTATAGTATTCTCTAAAGAGAGCAATAGCTTGATTGACATTGGTCTTTGGCACTACAGAAGCGAAACTAACTTCTAAAGGTGGTCCAATGAAAGTATCCAGCTCTTTGCTATCAGGGGCTTTGATATTTAGTGAAGTAAATGCGTGCTGGAAAGCATTCTTGATTCCTACAGAACTGTCAACAAGTGTTCCATCTAAATCGAAAAAAATATATTTAAAATTTTGCATAGTCTAAATTCATGTTTACAGAGTTGTAAACTTTTTTCTTTTTTGGAGAAAATTATTCTCCAAAAATTTTTTTGGACAATCTACGACCAGTAGGTGTAGCTGCCAATCCACCTTCAGCAGTCTCACGGAAGGCAGTTGGCATACTTGCTCCAACTTGATACATAGCGTCAATCACTTCGTCAACGGGAATTTTTGATTCAATACCTGCTAAAGCCATATCAGCGGCAATGAAAGCGTAGCTAGCTCCCATAGCATTTCGTTTGACACAGGGAACTTCTACTAATCCTGCAACGGGGTCACAGATTAATCCAAGCATATTCTTAATCACAAAACAAATCGCCTGGCTGGCTTGAAATGGGGTACCACCTGCTGCCAAAACAAGTGCTGCTGAACTCATGGCTGAGGCTGATCCAACTTCTGCTTGACAGCCCCCTTCAGCTCCTGAAATAGAAGCATTATTAGCGATGACTAGACCGAAAGCTCCAGCTGTTAATAAAAAGTCTAGTTGTTGTTTTTCAGTAAGGCTTAATTTTTCGATAGCAGATGTAAGGACAGCGGGTAAACAACCAGCACTTCCTGCTGTCGGTGTTGCACAGACCAACCCCATTTTAGCATTGTATTCATTGACAGCAATAGCATTTTTTGCTGCCGTTAAGACAGTATAGTCCGAAAGAGTTTTTCCTGATTGAATATATTTATGGAGTTTGGCTGCATCGCCACCTGTTAAACCACTCCGAGATTTACTTTCATCTAATCCCATAACGACAGAAGCTTTCATAACTTCTAGATTTCTAGTCATCAAGCGTAAGACTTCATCTCGTTCACGACCTGTCAGTTCGTATTCAGTAGCAATCATCAGTTCGGCAACGCTACCCTGAAAGTCTAAATCTGCTTGCTCCACTAATTCTTTGATTGAATAAAACATAAACTCTCCTATTTAAAGAAATTGACATTATGAAGTTTAGGAATTTTCCTGATTTCCTCAATAGCTCCATCACAGCTGCGACTGTCAACTTCAATGATCATAATTGCTTTTTCACCTGCTTTTTCTCTTGTGACATTCATCTGTGCGATATTGATGTTATAACGAGAAAGTGCTTCAGTAACATGAGCAATCATTCCAGGTACGTCCTGGTGAACGATAATGATTGTTGGAGTGTTCATGCTGAGTGAAACAGAAAAACCATTTAATTCAGTTACCTGAATATTTCCACCACCAATAGAAATACCAGTAACACTAATCGTTTTGTGGTCGTTTTTTACGGTGATTTTAGCTGTATTTGGGTGTGGAGCATTGCTATCTTTTTGAATAGTCCAGACAATTTTAATCCCTCTTTTATGAGCAATTTCTAGGCTATTTGGAATATCAGGGTCATCTGTATCCATTCCGAGAATCCCAGCTACAAGAGCCAGGTCTGTACCATGTCCCCGATAAGTTTTCGCAAAAGAATTAAATAGTTGGAATTCAACTTCTGTTGGTTCGTCATCAAAGATAGACGAGACAATTTTTCCGATACGAACAGCTCCTGCAGTATGACTACTAGATGGACCAATCATAACAGGTCCAATAATATCAAAAACAGATTGAAATTTTAGTGAGTTCATTGTAATTCCTTATAAGTTCATTAGCTTCATTATATCAAAATTCAGTATTTTTTGTTTGATAAAATAGATGTGATATAAATTCTAGACCATCTTTAAGGTCACTTTTCTTATAGTAACCTTAAAGCAAAAAAATATAGGGTGAATTTTAGTCTCTCTTCAATTTGCCTGTAATATTTTTAATGAAAGGTAAAAACAATAGTAATAATTAAGGTATATGATAGTTCTATCACAGAAAAGGAGAATTTAAATGATTTTAAATTTAAAGAATACAAATAAAAAAATGAAAGTAGGTTTAATGAGCTTAGCAGCAACAGCGCTATTCTTTCTTCCTACACTTGCAAACGCGGATAGTTATACAGTGAAATCTGGAGATACACTTTCAGCTATTGCTGCATCACATCATACAACAGTTGATAAAATTGCTCAGAAGAATAAAATTAGCAATATTCATCTGATTAGTGTTGGGCAGGTATTGGAGTTAGATGACACCACTACAAGCACTGCAACTGCGGAGTCAAGTAATTCGGAAACTACCACATCTGGTCTGAGTGCTGAAGATGCAGCTGCAAAAGAATGGATTGCGCAAAAAGAATCAAGTGGCAGTTACACAGCCCAAAATGGACAATATTATGGTCGTTACCAATTGAGTTTATCTTACTTAAATGGTGACTTGTCAGCAGAAAATCAAGAAAAAGTAGCTGATGCTTATGTAGCAGGTCGTTATGGTTCTTGGTCAGCTGCAAAGACTTTCTGGTTAGCAAATGGCTGGTATTGATGAATACAAAAAATGGTTGAGGTTGGGACAAAATGTCTCAACCTTTTTGTGATGAAAGCAAGGCTTTAATATAGTAGTTTACGACTAAAAGCACCATTTTCAGACTGTAGATAGAGGCTGAAAGTTGCTCACTAGATTCGCCCTTTTGATAGAATCTCTATTGTTTCATTCACTGATTTAATAGTTTATCCACTGAATTTTTAGTTTACAGTAGTGTAAAGTTATTGATGCCTGGTTATTGAAATTTGTTCTTAAGGTTATTTCGTGTTATAATAAACCTTGCTCTAAGCGACCTTCACAATCGTTGAAAGCAAAACACGACCTTCAATCGTGAAATAACGAAAAGATGGGAGAACACTATGAGTGATCATTCTAGAACACGTGTCGTTGTCGGAATGAGTGGCGGTGTGGATTCGTCAGTTACGGCTCTTTTGTTAAAGGAGCAGGGCTATGACGTGATTGGCATCTTCATGAAAAATTGGGACGACACTGACGAAAATGGGGTCTGTACAGCTACAGAGGACTATAAAGACGTAGCAGCTGTGGCCGATCAGATTGGAATTCCTTACTACTCTGTCAACTTTGAAAAAGAGTATTGGGATCGCGTTTTTGAATATTTCTTAGCTGAATATCGAGCTGGTAGGACTCCGAATCCAGATGTCATGTGCAACAAAGAAATTAAGTTCAAAGCTTTTTTAGACTATGCTATGACATTGGGAGCGGACTATGTAGCAACGGGTCACTATGCGCGTGTAAAGCGCGATGAGGACGGAATTGTTCATATGCTGCGAGGAGTGGATAATGGCAAAGATCAGACTTATTTCCTTAGTCAGTTATCACAAGAGCAGCTGCAAAAAACGATGTTTCCGTTGGGACATTTAGAAAAGTCTGAAGTTCGAGCTATTGCAGAGAAAGCAGGATTGGCTACTGCTAAGAAAAAAGATTCAACCGGCATCTGCTTTATTGGTGAGAAAAACTTTAAAGAATTTCTGGGAAATTATTTACCAGCTCAACCTGGTCGCATGATGACAGTTGATGGTCGAGATATGGGTGAGCATGCTGGTTTGATGTATTATACAATTGGTCAGCGTGGTGGCCTTGGCATTGGTGGTCAGCATGGAGGAGATAATGAGCCTTGGTTTGTAGTGGGTAAGGATCTTAGTCAAAATATTCTTTATGTTGGTCAAGATTTTTACCATGACAACTTGATGTCAACGAGTCTTGACGCTAGCCAAGTACATTTTACAAGAGAAATGCCAGCTGAGTTTACTATGGAATGTACAGCTAAGTTTCGTTATCGTCAGCCAGATTCTAAGGTTACAGTAACTGTAAAGGGTGACAAGGCAATTGTCAACTTTGCAGAACCTCAACGTGCTATTACACCTGGACAAGCCGTTGTATTTTATGATGAAGAAGAGTGTCTTGGTGGTGGCTTGATTGACAATGCCTATAAAGATGGTAAGCTTCAACAGTATATTTAGATTGACATTTTTTAGCAATCTGCTAAAATGGATATAGCAATAACTATGATGGTCAAAGCTCATGGATGTTGCAGGCTTTTTGTCCTGCACTTCTAGAGATTTGACTTTTTTGGTGAAAAAATAAGGAAAGAAAAGATGACACACAATTTTACTGAAAGTTATGATATTGTCGTAATTGGTGCTGGGCATGCAGGTGTTGAGGCTTCGTTAGCAGCCAGTCGAATGGGCTGTAAAGTCCTACTTGCGACAATCAATATTGAAATGCTAGCTTTTATGCCTTGTAATCCTTCTATTGGAGGATCTGCCAAGGGAATCGTTGTACGTGAAGTGGATGCTCTAGGTGGAGAGATGGCTAAGAATATAGATAAAACTTATATTCAAATGAAGATGCTCAATACTGGGAAAGGTCCAGCAGTTCGTGCTCTTCGTGCGCAAGCAGATAAGGAACTTTATTCTAAAGAAATGCGCAAGACGGTTCAACATCAAGAGAATCTCACTTTGCGTCAAACTATTATAGATGAGATTCTAGTTGAGAACGGGAAAGTCGTTGGTGTGAAAACAGCCACGCACCAAGAGTTTGCGGCAAAGGCAGTTGTCGTAACAACCGGTACAGCTCTGCGTGGAGAAATTATTATTGGAGATTTGAAGTATTCTTCTGGTCCTAATCATAGTTTAGCTGCAATTAATTTAGCAGACAATTTACGTGATTTAGGGTTTGAAATTGGGCGTTTTAAAACAGGAACTCCTCCGCGTGTGAAAGCCTCTTCTATCAATTATGAAGAGACGGATATTCAGCCTGGAGACGAAAAAGCGAACCACTTTTCCTATACTTCTCATGATGAGGACTATCTTAAAGATCAGATTCCTTGTTGGCTAACTTATACCAATAAGATGAGTCATGAAATTATTCAAAACAACCTTTACCGTGCACCAATGTTTTCAGGAATGGTGAAAGGTGTAGGACCACGTTACTGCCCGTCAATTGAAGATAAAATTGTTCGTTTTGCGGACAAAGAGCGCCACCAACTTTTCTTGGAGCCAGAAGGGCGAGATACGGAAGAAGTTTATATTCAGGGGTTGTCAACGAGTTTGCCAGAAGATGTACAAAAAGACTTAGTGCATTCTATTAAAGGGCTTGAAAATGCTGAATTGATGCGAACTGGCTATGCGATTGAATACGATATGATTATGCCACATCAGCTTCGCACTACTCTAGAAACTAAGAAAATCTCAGGTTTGTTTACAGCTGGGCAAACGAATGGGACGTCTGGTTATGAAGAAGCGGCGGGACAGGGCATTATCGCAGGAATCAATGCAGCTCTGAAAGTTCAAGGAAAGCCAGAACTGATTTTGAAACGCAGTGATGGTTATATTGGGGTCATGATTGATGACTTGGTCACCAAGGGAACGGTGGAGCCGTATCGTCTTTTGACAAGCCGTGCTGAATATCGTCTCATTTTACGACACGACAATGCAGATATGCGATTGACTGAAATTGGACGCAGGGTAGGATTGGTTGATGATGAGCGCTGGCTGCGTTTTGAAATTAAGAAGAATCAATATGAAACTGAAATGAAGCGCTTGAGCACTATTAAATTAAAGCCAATTAAAGAAACGAATGAAATGGTTGAAAAATTAGGCTTTAAACCATTGACAGACGCAGTTACAGCGAAAGAATTTTTGCGTCGGCCAGAAGTTTCATATCAAGATGTTGTCAAGTTTGTCGGTTCAGCAGCTGAAGATTTAGATGAAAAGATAATCGAATTGATTGAGACTGAAGTCAAATATGAAGGCTATATTTCTAAGGCGTTGGATCAGGTTGAGAAGATGAAACGAATGGAAGAAAAACGGATACCAGCAAACATTGACTGGGATGATATTGATTCAATTGCGACAGAAGCTCGTCAGAAATTCAAGAAAATAAACCCAGAAACAATTGGTCAAGCTAGTCGGATTTCAGGTGTCAATCCAGCGGATATTTCGATTTTGATGGTTTATTTGGAAGGTAAATCACGAAGTATCTCAAAAAATCAAGAAAAAGCAAAAAAATAAATGATGAAGATGCTTGTTCACATTTCTGAGCAAGTGTTTTTTCGTCAATAATACTTGACAAAGCTGTAAACTACCAGAGAAATAAAGCTAATTTAATGGGAAAATCAGATATTCTGTTTTGTAAAGTGAGCAAAGAGATGCAGGAAGATTTAATTTTTTCTAATGTTTGACAGTATTATTTGGCTTGTTTTAATAAGGGAAAACTCGCTTTTTTAGAGCTTTTGTGGTAAAATGGCGGTTAAGGGGTTTGTGATGAAAAAATTTCGTTTTATTCCAATTCATTTTGTAATCATGGGTGTTATTTCCTTTGGAATTTTAGCTATTTTATTACGAGTTTTTGGTAGCAGCATTCTGATGTTATCTGCGCTTTTTTTGGTGCTTGCTCTTTTGATTTTTCTATTGATTTACCAACAAAAAAGTTATGAAATTGATGAAGTGGAACAAATCCAGTATGTGAATGATCAAGCAGAAAATAGTTTGGCATCATTGCTTGAAAGAATGCCGGTTGGTGTTGTAAAAGTTGATCAAACATCTGGAAATGTAGAATGGTTTAATCCTTACGCAGAGTTGATTCTTACCAATGAAGACGGTGAATTTGATGTGGATTTGCTGCAAAAAATTACCAAAATACCATCTGAGGGTGCTGGGTCGTATGCAACAATTGGGGATACAAAATATTCGGTCTACTTAGATCATGCTTCAAGTGTGTTTTACTTTTTTGATGCATCTAATGAGTATGAGGCAACTTCAGAATTAGTAACGACGAGACCAGTTATTGGTATTATTTCAGTCGATAATTATGATGATTTAGAGGACGTCGTCTCAGATTCAGATATTAGCCATATTAATAGCTTTATTGCAAATTTTGTCTCTGAATTTGCAGAAAAATATGCCATGTTTTCTCGTCGTGTGGGAATGGATCGTTTCTATATTTTTACGGATTACACGGTGCTAGATCGGTTAATGCAAAATAAGTTTGCAGTTATTGATCAGTTTAGGGAAGAAGCTAAAAAGCGGGAAATTCCTCTCACATTGAGTATGGGCTTCTCTTATGGTGATAGTAATCATGAGCAAATTGGTAAAGTGGCTCTCTTAAACTTGAATCTTGCTGAAGTTCGTGGTGGTGATCAGGCTGTTGTCAAAGAAAATGATGAGTCAAAGAATCCTGTTTACTTTGGTGGTGGCTCAGCTGCATCGGTGAAACGGACACGTACTCGCACGCGAGCTATGATGACTGCTATTTCGGATAAGATTAAAAGTGTGGACCAAGTTTTTGTAGTTGGACACAAAAATTTGGATATGGATGCGCTTGGTTCTGCTGTGGGAATGCAAGTATTTGCTAGTAATATTATTGATCAGACTTATGCTGTTTATGATCCTCATCAAATGGCTGCGGATATTGATCGAGCAGTTCGCAGACTGCAGGATGAAGGGGAGACCAATCTTCTTTCGGTCGCTGATGCGATGACAATGGTGACCAATCGTTCTCTGTTGATTATGGTGGATCATTCAAAAACAGCTCTGACTTTATCAAAAGAATTTTATGATTTGTTTAACCAAATTATTGTCATTGATCACCACAGAAGAGATCAAGATTTTCCGGAAAATGCTGTTATCACTTATATCGAAAGTGGAGCAAGCAGTGCCTGTGAATTGGTAACAGAGTTGATTCAATTCCAAAATTCTAAGACAAAACGCTTGAGTAAAATGCAGGCTAGTGTGTTGATGGCTGGGATTATGCTGGATACGAAGAAGTTTTCTTCTCGTGTAACCAGTCGGACGTTTGATGTGGCGAGCTATTTACGCACGCGCGGAAGTGATAGTGTGGCTATTCAAGATATTTCAGCAACGGATTTTGATGAGTACCGTGAAGTGAATGAGCTAATTTTAAATGGTAAGAAAATCTTGCCAAATGTACTCGTTGCTACCGGAGCAGAAGAAAAATGCTATGATACAGTTGTTATCAGTAAAGCAGCAGATGCTATGTTAGCTATGTCAGGGATTGAAGCTAGTTTTGTTGTCGGCAAGAACAAACAAAATAGTATATCGATATCTGCTCGTAGTCGTAGTAAAATCAATGTCCAACGTATCATGGAAGAACTGGGCGGCGGCGGTCATTTTAATTTGGCGGCAGCGCAAATTCCTGACCAGACAATTGCTCAGGTGGTTCATAGCTTAAATGAAATTATTGTTCGTGAAGTACTAAAAGATAAGGAGTTAGAAGAATGAAAGTAATCTTTTTAGCAGATGTAAAAGGTAAAGGAAAAAAAGGTGAAATTAAAGAAGTGCCTACTGGCTATGCACAGAATTTTCTGATTAAGAAAAATCTTGCCAAAGAGGCGACTGCAGCAGCTATCGGCGAACTTCGCGGAAAACAAAAATCAGAGGAAAAAGCACACGCTGAAATGCTAGCTGAAGCGCAAGCCATTAAGAAAAAGTTGGAAGCAGAAAGTACAATTGTCGAATTTACTGAAAAAGTGGGACCAGATGGACGGACTTTTGGTTCTATTACCAGTAAAAAAATTGCTGAAGAGTTGCAGAAGCAATTTGGAATTAAGATTGATAAACGATTGATTCAAGTCAAGAGTCCTATTCGTTCTGTTGGTTTGATTGATGTGCCAGTGAAAATTTATCAAGATGTGACGAGTGTGATTAACTTACGTGTAAAAGAAGGTTAATTGAAGAATATTTTTTGAGAGAGGAGGTCTTATGGCAGATATTGATGAATTGCGAGCACAACCGCAGGATATTTTAGCAGAGCAATCTGTTTTAGGTGCGATTTTTATTGATGAAAGTAAGCTGGTATTTGTTCGTGAATATATCGAGCCAACTGACTTCTTTAAATATGCCAATCGGTTAATTTTTAAAGCGATGATTGACTTGGCAGATCGAGGCGATGCCATTGATGCGACAACTGTTCGTAATATTTTAGACAGTCAGGGTGATTTGCAAAATATCGGTGGCTTGTCTTACTTGGTTGAAGTGGTCAACTCAGTGCCGACTTCTGCCAATGCTGAATATTATGCTAAGATTGTAGCAGAAAAAGCTGTTTTGCGCCGGTTGATTTCGCGGTTGACAGATTCTATCAATCTAGCTTATGATGGCTCCAGTCCTGCAGATGAAATCATTGCTGGGGCTGAAAAAGCGCTGATCGATGTTAGTGAAAATGCTAGTCGAAGCGGCTTTAAAAATATTAAAGAGATTTTGAATCTTAACTTTGGCAACTTGGAAACGCGGTCTCAGCAAACTTCTGATATTACAGGGATTGCGACAGGTTATCAAGATTTAGATCACATGACTACGGGTTTGCATGAAGAAGAGTTAATTATCGTGGCAGCTCGTCCTGCGGTTGGTAAGACCGCTTTTGCTCTTAATATTGCTCAAAATATTGGAACGAAGTTAGATAAGACAGTTGCTATCTTTTCTTTGGAAATGGGGGCAGAAAGTCTGGTAGACCGAATGCTGGCAGCAGAGGGGTTAATTGAATCGCATTCCATTCGTACAGGGCAATTGACAGATGAAGAATGGAGCAAGTATGCGATTGCACAAGGAAATCTAGCAGAAGCTAGTATTTACATTGATGATACGCCAGGAATTCGGATTACAGAAATTCGTTCGCGTGCTCGTAAATTAGCGCAAGAAACAGGAAATCTTGGATTGATCTTGATTGACTACTTGCAGTTGATTACAGGGACTGGTCGAGAAAATCGTCAGCAGGAAGTTTCTGAAATCTCTCGTCAATTAAAGATTTTAGCAAAAGAGTTGAAAGTGCCAGTCATTGCGCTGAGCCAATTGTCACGGAGTGTGGAACAGCGTCAGGACAAACGGCCTGTTTTGTCAGACATTCGTGAATCTGGTTCAATTGAGCAGGATGCGGATATTGTTGCATTTTTATATCGTGATGATTATTATGAACGCGGTGGTGAAGAACCTGAAGGACTTCCAAACAATAAGGTTGAAGTGATTATCGAAAAGAACCGTAGCGGTGCGCGTGGTACAGTAGAATTGATTTTCCAAAAAGAGTACAATAAGTTTTCAAGTATTTCCAAGAGAGAGGAATAAATAATGAGTGATGCATTTACAGATGTTGCAAAAATGAGAAAAATTAAAGAAGAAATCAAAGCCCATGAGGGCAAAATGGTAGAAATGACTCTTGAAAATGGTCGTAAACGTCAAAAAAATAAGCAAGGGCGCTTGATTGAAGTTTATCCTTCTTTGTTTATCGTTGAATACACAAGTAATGGAGGTCAACCAGGTGAGATTGAAAATACTTATGTCGAATCTTATACTTATTCAGATATTTTAACGGAAAAAAATCTCATCCATTATTTGGATTGAGAATAAACTTGTTTTAATGGCGAAAAATTGCTTTGATGTGATGTAGCTGGAGTGAAAAATGATTAAAAATCTAGTTTTTGATTTTGGCAATGTTTTAATTGAATGGAACCCTGCTAAGATTTTAGCTACTTTTGTAGAAGAAGACCGAAAGCGCATCAAGGCTGCTATTTTTGATTCGGGGTTCTGGGCTCAGACAGATACTGGACAATTAACTTTGGAAGTAGCCATTCAGGCAGCTCAAACATTGCTAGATAGTTCTTACTCTGCTACTGTTGAAGCCATTTTTACTCATTGGTATGAGACAGTGGATGTTTATCATCAGCTACAAGAGAAAATTTTTGAATGGGCTCAGCTGGGATATGGCATTTATATTTTGTCTACTACAAGTGAGATATTTTATGCAGTTGAAAATGCAGGTTTATTACCGATGACGAAAGTTTTGACTGGTAAAATCCTTTTTTACGAAGTAGGGTGTGCAAAGCCAGATAAAAGTATCTATCAAAAGTTACTAGGTCAATACGCATTACAAGCTAATCAATGTGTGTTTATAGATGATTTACAGATAAATTTAGATGCTGCTAAAAGTCTAGGATTTGAAACTATTTTAGCAACATCTGAACAGCAAAATATAATTGCGATAGAAGAATTGTTGAAGAAGAAAGGTTATTTTCATAGAAAGAAATAATCTCCCAATTGTCAAGTCAAGTGCAACAAAGTTGTTCC
Source organism: Streptococcus sp. KHUD_010 (assembly GCF_040207525.1). Taxonomy (NCBI): domain Bacteria; kingdom Bacillati; phylum Bacillota; class Bacilli; order Lactobacillales; family Streptococcaceae; genus Streptococcus; species Streptococcus sp. KHUD_010. The sequence continues at coordinate 37,133 of NZ_CP157941.1, forward strand.
TCTGATTAAGTGAGTATCTTTCAAGCTGTTTGAGTTAGCTCAAACAGCTTTTTTGCGGACTGATAGCCATGGATTCGTCTAGGTCTTTCATTGATAGCCTTTGTATAGTCCTCTAAAAGTGTCGGATTTAGTTTTTTTAGTGAGGATCCTTTGGGAATGAACTCTCTTAATAATCCATTGAAATTCTCATTTGTGCCTCGTTCATAAGATGAATAGGCATGTGCAAAATAAACATCTAATCCCTCTATCTTACTCAATGATGAAAATTCGTTTCCATTATCTGCAGTTATGGACTTAATGGGATAAAGTTTCATACACTCTAAGACTGCTTGATTGACATACTCTGCTTTCTTTTCCACGAGTTTCTTTGTGACAGCATAGCGTGTTTATCGTTCTACCAATGTTAAAATAGAAGGTTCTCCTATTGTCTTTCCACCCAGAACAGAATCGATTTCCCAATCTCCAAAACGGGAACGATTATTAATCTCCTCTGGCCTTTCTTCAATTGACTTTCCTAGATGTTTCTTGGTAGAGGGACGCTTGTTAAATTTCTTACGAATCCGCACTGCTCTTGGTAAATCAATAACCTTAATCTCTAACAAACCTTGATGGATATAGTTATAGAGCGTCTTGGTTGAAGGAACAACTGCATCTACATGTTGGAGTCTATAGGTATGAACAAAGGTATCCACGCTATGCACCCTTGGTTTCTCTCTCATCGCTTCTATAAATTTTGTCAGAAAATCGTTCGATACACGATCCAGTTTTAGATAATAGCTGGTTTCTCTAGCATCCCGATAACGGTTATGGGCAGCATCTGCATAATAGTGTTGGTAGTAGACCTTCTGCCCATTGACTTTTTTCAATTGTGTTATGGAACCACGATTAATTTCACGAGTAATAGTAGAGCGATTTCTCCCCAGTCTACGAGCAATTTCAGCAGGTTTGAGTCCTACGCTTAAATAAGCTTCAATTTCTCCTCGCTCAGCTTCAGATAAGTGCTTGTAGGATTGATTTGTGGTAGAATAATTTGTGGGCATGTTCATCTTCCTTTATACTGTTTTTCGCAACTCTAGTATATCAGATGAACATGTCTTCTGTGTTGCACTTCATTTTACAACAGGGCGAAAGAAATAATCTGGTAAAATCCGTCTTTACAGATAGGATTTTTTTTGATATAATAACTTTTGTGTGAAATAGCAGCAGGAGAGCATGAAGCTCGTCAACAGAACATTAGCTATAAAAGTAGCCTTGGCTGTTTAGGCGAAAATGTTCTGCACGAATCAGGGCTTTCTAAGTGACTATTTCCTCAATTTATTATTTTTACAGGAGGACATGTTTATGTCACGTTATACAGGACCATCTTGGAAACAAGCTCGTCGTTTGGGTCTTTCACTTACAGGTACAGGTAAAGAATTGGCACGTCGTAACTACGTACCAGGTCAACATGGACCAAACAACCGTAGTAAATTGTCAGAATACGGTTTGCAATTGGCTGAAAAACAAAAACTTCGCTTCACTTATGGTGTAGGTGAAAAACAATTCCGTAACTTGTTCGTACAAGCAACTAAAATCAAAGGCGGAATCCTTGGTTTTAACTTCATGCTTCTTTTGGAACGCCGTTTGGATAACGTTGTTTATCGTCTTGGACTTGCAACAACTCGTCGTCAAGCTCGTCAATTCGTAAACCATGGTCATATCCTTGTTGACGGAAAACGTGTAGATATTCCTAGCTACCGCGTATCTGTTGGACAAGTGATTTCAGTTCGTGAAAAGTCACTTAAAGTACCTGCAATCCTTGAAGCAGTTGAAGCAACTCTTGGACGTCCGGCATTCGTATCGTTTGATGCTGAAAAATTAGAAGGTTCATTGACTCGCCTTCCAGAACGCGATGAAATCAACCCAGAAATCAACGAAGCACTTGTCGTTGAATACTACAACAAACAACTTTAATCAATGGATTATCAGAAGTTGGGATTTCCCCAGCTTCTTTTTTGTTATAAAGATTACGAAAAAAGTCCTAAAGACCTTGTGTGTGCTACTAGGGCAGGTATAGGAAATATTCTAATCCAACATTTTTAAAAGAAAATCTGCCATTTGTTCAGGGCTTTCTTTTTTCCCTCTAGCAATCCACATTTGACAAACTCCAAAAAAGGCGTTTGTCAGGTAAACATGGCTGTATTCTTTCTCCACTTGACTTAGTAGTTTACTACTAAAGCGCTCTTGTAGGTCTTCAGCCAGCATGATTTGGAATTTATGGCGTAAAAAAGTTTGGATTTCTTTGGTTCCGTTTTCTGTCAATAGGGCAGAAAGGAGAGATTCGCGTGTGAGAAAATCAAAAACTTCTATAATCGCACTACGCTTGTCTTGAGCATACTTCTCAAAAATGTATTCTAACTTATGAAAAAGTTTTTGCTGATAATGCTCAATCATGTCATATTTATCTTTGTAATGCGTGTAAAAACTACTGCGACTAATGCCGGCAGTCTTGGTCAACTTGACAGTGCTAATCTGGTCGAATGATTCGTGTTCCAGTAGCTCTACCATAGCGTTTTCAATAATCATTTTTGTTTTTTGACGTTTGTTACTTTCTACCATTTTACCTTCCTCTTTTGAACAATTTTATACAACGTGTCTAAAAACAAAATTTTTCTCTTGTGAAAAATTTCAGAAACTGTATAATCTATTATATCAAATATTTAGACAATGTGTATAAAAATATTTTAAAAATTAAAATTTTTATACAGAGTGTCTAAGATAGAGGAGAAAAAATGTTCAAAGAATGGAAAGCAATTTTCAAAAAACCAATTTTTGTGATTGTCATGATTGGTGTTTCCTTGATTCCTGCTCTTTATAATGTGATCTTTTTGAGCTCCATGTGGAATCCTTATGGTAAAGTTTCAGAATTGCCAGTAGCGGTTGTGAATAAAGACCAACATGCGACATTTAACAACAACACCTTATATGTTGGGGATGATATGGTGAAAAGTCTTAAAAGGAATGATGCTTTAGATTTTCAGTTTGTATCTGAAGCGAAGGCAAAGGAGGGCTTGGAGAAAGGTGATTATTATATGATTATCACGCTTCCAAGTGATTTATCTCAAAAGGCTGCTAGTATTCTGGATAATAAGCCGCAAAAGATGCAGATTGATTATCAAACATCTAGCGGACACAGCTTTATTGCCAGCAAGATGAGTGACTCAGCTATGACGCGGCTTCAACAAACTGTCGCTAACAATGTGACAAATACATACACGACATCTCTCTTCAAGAGTATGAATAGCTTGAGGAAAGGCATGACAACAGCTGCTTCTGGTAGTGGTCAACTCGCTTCTGGCGGTCAACAATTAAAAGACGGTAGTCAAACCTTGACAGATAATTTGAATACTTTATCTAGCTCTAGTATGACGTTTGCAGACGGCGCTAATACATTGACGACAGGTTTGGGGACCTATACGCTTGGTGTGCGTCAGCTTTCAGACGGAATTGGTACGCTATCGACACGCCTTTCAGCTTATACGTCAGGTGTCGGTCAATTGGCTTCTGGGTCAGATACGCTTTCAAAAGGTCTGACAGACTATACAAATGCTGTTGGTCAATTAGCTTCTGGGTCAGATACATTATCAAAAGGTCTGATAGACTATACAAGTGCTGTTGGTCAATTGGCTGACGGCTCAGGGCAATTATCAGATGGCTTAACTACTTATACCAATGGTGTGGCAAATCTTGCAGGCGGTGTAAATCAATTGAACAGTCAATCGCAAAACTTATTGGCTGGTGTTAATCAATTGAGTGCTTCTAATGAAGAAATTCAAAAATTATCAAGCGGTACGCATCAATTAGCTACGGGTCTGAACACGTTAATGACGACTGTTCAACAATCTGGCATGACTGCTGAACAAGTTCAAAAGCTACAGGATTTGCAAGCAGGTTTGACTGCTGTGCAAACCGCTCTTTCAACTGGATCAGACTTGTCAGCTGCCAAAGCAAGCATGACGACTGCTTTAAGCGATATGGAAACGACTGCGAACACGCTTGCCAATAGTGCGACGACAGACAAGACTACGATTGCAACTAACGTGGCTGCTACAGCTGCTTATCAAAAGTTAAGTGCTAGTGAGCAGGCAGAAATCAATGCTGCGATTTCGCAAACTCCAAGTCAGACTGCTACGACTGCGGCAAGTCTATTGACAAATATTCAAGCGCTCAAGACGCAAGTGACGAACTTGCCAGAGCAATCTTCTAATCAACAAAGCGCAGCTGTCATCGGACAAGCAAAAGGTGCACTTTCAGAGCTTCAAACGAGCGCACAACAAACCCAAGCAAAAATCTTTGCAGCTTTGCAACAATCAAATGCGGGTGCTAATCAAGTAGCAGCAGGTATTGACCAATTGCAAACGAGCTTAGCAACAGGTGCTGGTCAATTGGCAAAAGGTGTAACCGACTACACCAATGGGGTTGCGCAGATGACAGCAGGAGCTAATACCTTATCTAGTAAGAATAGTCAATTAACATCCGGCATGGCGAAAATCAGTTCAGGTTCTAAGACCTTGGCTGGTAAGAATGAGCAGTTGACGTCTGGCATGGCGAAAATCAGTTCAGGTTCTAAGACTTTGGCTGGTAAAAATAGTCAATTGACATCTGGTATGGCAAAAATCAATTCCGGAGCTAATCAATTGGCGGCTAATAATGGTCAAATCGACGCTGGCTTGGCAAAATTGGCAGACGGAGCTAGTCAATTAGTGAACAATTCTGCTACACTCGTGTCAGGAGCAGGCAAACTGTCTGACGGTGCTAGTCAAATTGCAAATGGTTCTACGAAGTTAGCAGACGGTAGTTCAACTATCACGTCTAATCTGGGAACACTTGTGTCGGGTGCGGATACCTTGACAGCAGGTTTAACAGACGCCAAAGACCAATTATCCACGGTGACAACCAATAAAGCCAACGCCAAGGCGCTTGCAAATCCATTGACAACGAAGAAAACAGATAAAGACCATGTTGGTAAAAATGGTATCGGTATGGCTCCATATATGATTTCTGTGGCACTTTTTGTAGCAGCGATTTCAACCAATATCATTTTTAACACGTTGCCTTCTGGTAAGAAACCTGAGACACGTATGGAATGGTTGAAAGCACGTATTCAAGTCAACGGTATTATTTCTCTCTTAGCAGGTTTGTTGGTGTACGGTGCGGTACACATGATTGGCTTAACCGCAAACCACGAATGGGCAACGCTTGGTATCATTCTTTTGACCAGCATGTGCTTCATGGCTGTGGTGACGGCTCTGGTAACGTGGGACACCAAGCTTGGAGCTTTCATTTCCTTGATCTTGTTGTTGCTGCAACTCGCCTCTAGTGCGGGTACTTACCCATTGCCATTGACGGATAAGATTTTCCAAGATGTCAATCCTTGGTTGCCAATGAGTTACTCTGTTTCGGCTTTGCGTCAAACAATTTCGATAACAGGGCAAGTCGGTGGACAAGTTGCCTTCATGACAGTTGTTCTGCTGCTCTTTGTCGGTCTTGGTTTCTTGGTTTACAATCCGAATAAAAAAGAATTAGTCTAATCTAAAAGCTCTTGTATCTTGAATACAGGAGCTTCTTTTTTAAATCAAACCCAAATGGGCAAGGGCGTACGGAATGCCGTTGTCATCATTGGAGCGCGTGATGAAAGTGGCTGCTTCCTTGACGGTTGTTTGGCTATTGCCCATTGCAATGGGATAATCTACTGTTTCAAACATGGTCAGGTCATTGAGTCCGTCTCCGAATGCGTAAGTCGGTGCTTCGTCTGCCAGCAAGGTCAGCAGGTGCTGAATCCCAGAGCCTTTGTTACAGCCGTGCGGCGTGATGTCTATCGAATAGGGGCTGTTACGGAAAAAGTGCAGTTCAGGGATTTCTGCCTGATATTGGGTGTCTTTTTCAGGCTCCTCACTAAAAATGAGCAACATTTGACAAGGCTGGTTTTGATAAATGGTCGGATCGACTTGGGGCAGGTCTTGATGAAAATAGCGGAAATTCTGCTGAACGGTCGGACTGAGCGTTGTCACACGCATTTCTCCTTGTGAATAAAAGCCGAGGTCGTGCTCATTTCCCTTTGCCAGTTGCAGGAGCTTGAGAATACTGTTTTGTGCAATTCGTCCTTCAAACAGGAATTGCTTTTCATGGAGGATTTCCATGCCATTTAGCAAGATAGCGGAATGAATCCCAGCGTCTTCCAGAACCGTCCCCATTTCTCCGCGCCCACGCCCCGTACAGATAATAGGTAGAAAGCCGTTGGCTCGTAGTTGAGCAATGGCTGTTTTGTTGTCTGCTGGGACTTCTCCTTGGCTATCAACCAAGGTGCCGTCAATATCAAAAAATACAAATCCGTTGTAAGTCATTGGCGTCTCTGTCTCCTTTAAGGTGCTGAAGTTCCACGTGAAACATGAGAGAAATGGGAAGTACGATGCTGTTTGACTTCTTCTTTCAAGTTTTCGAGCAAGGTCGTTTCTTCTGTCAGCTCAAGCAACTGGAGACCTTTCTGGACAAGGGCATCGTCTCCTTGGCAAATACCCAGGCGAACCTGAGCAAAGCCGAGCTTGTCGTATCGTTTTGTTTGTTTGGCGAGCGGTAAGATCATCTCGGTGATACGCTGGCAATCATCGAGGCGGTTGTTGTAAAGGTAGATGGTCGAAAGGTTGGCTAAAATGGAGAATTGTGTACTGTGAATTTCTTTGTAATGCTTATACTTGTTGAGACTGGTTAAGATTTTTTCCGTTATATTTTGAATAGTTTCTAGTGGGAAGAAATAAAGAATGACACTTAGTAAATTTAGGTCACTTTCATAAAAAGTATCTCGTTTTTCTAAATCTGTCCATAACTGTTGAGCTAAAACTTGTGCTTGACTACTGATTTTATTTTTTCTAATTTCAATTAGTATATTTGCCATACGCAAAATATTGCTAACGGGAATATCATGATGAGCTTTCAAGTAGTCCTCACACTGTTTGGTTAAATCCAGTAATTGTTCTGTTTCAACGACAGACAAATAATTTTTAAATTGTAAGATGATCTTCATTCTGTGATTTGAATGATAATAATCACAAATATATTCAAATTCCCCAAAACTCATGTCAATCTGATGGAGCAGAAATTCCATGGTTTCATAGCTGGGAACGGATTGGTTGCTTTCAAACTTGGAAAGACTGGAGCGCGAAATCCAATCTCCGCAAATCTCTTGCTGGGTGATTCCCTTTGCTTTTCGAATCGTCTTGTAAACTGTTCCAATATCCCAACGCATAGGCGACTCCTTGTGTAAAATATGAAATGTGAAAATAGTGGGCATTTTGTGAATGCCTTTTCATCATATTATATCATATAGATGAAAGGAGAAAAAGTGATGAAGAAAAATACCTTTTCTGCTTCTGCGTTCCATTAAGGACTGTGTGTTCAAACTGTTTTGAAAGTGGTTAATCCTCTTTTTCAGAAAATTTCCTATAATTTCCCATTCATGTTATACTAAATGAGATGATTTTTCTGGATTTCGTTGGCTGATGAGGTGAGGCGAGACAATTTCGTTTCGTCCGCGCGGCTGATAAGGCAAACTGATTGTCGTTCACTCCGTCCGCTCGGCGGACGAGATAAACTTCTTTTGATTCATGCTGTCCGCCGGGCGGACGGAGCAAACCAAAAGTAAGGGAGACTTTCCGCCGGGCGGACGAAGCAAACGAAAAGTAGTTGAGGTCATCCGCCATGCTGACGGAAAAAGGAGAAGTCATTGAAACGGTCGCTTTAAGTGATAAGTAAAAAAGGAAAGAAGGAATTTATGAAGTAAGAAAAGCTCATTGGACTTAAAATTAGTAATCTCCGCCATGCGGAATTCACGCAGTTTATCACTCGTTTTTTAGACGATGTGGAGAAAGAAGCGCTCGACTTTAAAAATGAGGACGTCATTACCGCTCTCGTCAAGAAGATAAAAGCAGCCTTGCCTGCTTATCAAGCCTCTCTCGGTCAGATTCGGGCGAGTGAAAAGTCAGCTTCGATTAGTGCGGCTGACGAATTGCGCGACGCTGATTTGCAAGCTCTTCGCGATGCGCTGAAACCTTATCGGGCAGCCAAGCGGGAAGAGGAAAAGGCAGCTTATGCCAGCTTGAAACGCTTGTTTGACCAATACAAAGACGCTCATCAGAAACATTACGAAGAAGAAACCGCCCTCATTGTCAGTTTGCTGGACAAGCTAAAAACAACCCCATATAAGGAGCAGGTGGGGACTTTAGCGCTTGGGAAATTCGTTGAAAACCTGACCGAAAGCCACTCGGCTTTTGAACAACTCTTTGCCTCTCGCTCCCAAGAGAAATTGCAAAAAGTGAGCTATGATGTCAAGCGATTGCGCAAAGAAGTGGCGATGCCTTACCAACAGTTGGCGGACTATGTGGTGATTTTGCACCAAGTCAAAGACGATGGCTTTTATGCGACCTTCCTTTCCGTGCTCAATAACAGCCGCAAGTATTATGCGGATGTCCTTGCCCGTCGCAAGGGCAAAGAGCCTAAAGCAGAAGCAGGAAAAGTAGCAGAAATCAACTAACATTTCTCCTTCATCTTACTTGAAGTTTGTCTGTCAGAGTGGTAGGATAAAGACGAAGAAGAACGAGCAGAAAATTAGAAAGTGTGATGGGATGATAAGATTTCATTTTAATAACGAATTTTGGTTTCGGTGGCGGTTTTATCTGTTGAGCATGATGATATTCTTTTCCTTGGTTGTTGAACCTTATGCGAAATTAGACGTGTTCAATGTGATTTATTTTGCTGTGTTGGGAACATTTTTGCTTTTGCAGATCTTTGTGCCAGAGTGTTCGCATAAGCGGTCCTATCCAGTAGGCAGCTATCACTTTAACTGGGAATTTTATAATGACATTTCCTTGTATCTGATGATTTATTTTTCGCGTTCCCTCTACTCTGGTCCGAGAAGCAGCCATGATGTGTTGTACTGGATTTTTCTGGTAGCAGCTATTCTGATTATTTTCAGTTTTCTTATCAAAAAAGAAAAAGAAGAGAAGAGTGAAGAATAAGATTGCGCTAGCTTCTGTTTTCTATTTCATTCTCCAGACATCTATTAAACACCTCCAGAAAATGGGGGTGTTTTGTTTTCTTTAAGTTTTCTTTAGCTTTCTTTTAAGGATTTGCCCGTAAACTACGTAGATAAAGAACGACAAAGGAGAGCAATCTCATGGCTAAAAAAACATTTAAAGATAAATTTCAACGGATAGAAACCAAGTATGTCATCTCAAAGGAAACGTTGGCAGATTTGCTACAGGAGTTTGAAGCGTATATGGCAGAAGACGAGCATGCCTATTCAACGATTGGCAACCTCTACTATGATACGCCGACCTATCAGATGATTCGCGAGTCTTTGGAAAAGCCTTATTTCAAGGAGAAATTGCGCGTGCGGACTTATGATGCCGAGCCGCAAGCGGATAGTCAAGTTTTTTTGGAAATCAAGAAAAAAGTGCGTAAGGTTGTGTATAAACGTCGGATTGCGACTGAGTTGTTGACAGCAGAGCGATACCTCGCGGGGGAATGCCAGCTTGAGGATTCGCAGATTAAGAAAGAAATCGAATGGCTCTGCAAGCGGTATGGAGGTGTGCAGCCCATGATGTATATTTACTACAACCGCTACTCTTTAAAAGGTTTGGAAGATTCAAATGTGCGGATTACCATCGATGATGATGTCGCTTATCGAACGAAAAAATTAAGTTTGTTAGCAGGAAAAGATGGCAAGAACCTGCTACCTGACAACCATGTTATCATGGAAATTAAGGTACCTGGGGCGTATCCACTCTGGCTGGCAGAAATTTTGGACTGCTACCACGTTTTTCCAAAATCTTTCTCAAAATATGGAGTCGCCTATAAGAAAACAACAGACTATAAAGGAGTAATCAGACATGTTCGATCAGTTATTTAATAACGTTTTTACAGGAACAACAATCAATCCAGCCAGTATGTTTGGTGCGATTGGTGTTGCCCTTGTGCTGGGACTGATATTAGCCAAGGTTTATCAGTACAAAACCATTTACAGCAAGTCCTTTATGATGACTTTGGTTATGCTACCGACTTTGATTGCTATTGTCATTTTTTTAGTAAATGGTAGTCTGGGAGCAGGGGTTGCGGTAATGGGAGCTTTCAGCTTGATTCGCTTTCGTTCAGCACCGGGTGGTGCTAAGGAATTGCTCGCAATTTTCCTTGCTATGACGATTGGGATTGCTGTCGGTATGGGCTATCTTATTTTTGCTAGCGTCTTTACAATCATTATGTCGGTGGTTATGTTGTTGCTGGAAACGGTGAATTTTGGGCAGATGAAGCATTCTATGCGTCAAGTGACTGTTGTCATTCCAGAAAGTTTGGATTATGAGATGGTCTTTGATGACATCTTTCAAAAGGCGACCAACTATGTTGAACTGGCAAATGTCAAAACGTCTGATATGGGAAGTTTGTTCAAGATTAAGTATATTGTCCAATTAAATGGTACGATGACAGAGAAAGAGTTAATGGACGCTCTGCTCACGCGAAATGGGAATTTAGAGATTGCCATTAGCCGTTACGTCACCAAAGAAAACGAACTATAAGGAGGACCACCATGAAAAAAATAGCCTCAAAACGAAAAACATGGAAACGACTGGTTCCACTCGTCCTATTGATAGTTGCTTTAGGGGCGTGCAGTACGACAAACACCAACTCAACTGGCACTAGCTCCTCTAGCACAAGTAAAAAAACAACCACCAAGACGTCCAATTATTTTACCAAGCGTGACCAAGATGCTTCTTATGATGAATCAAAAGCAACTAAGATTAGCTTGAGTGGATCATCTGCAAAGACTTCTGGTTCTGGTGCGGAAATGTCCGGCTCTACGGTGACAATTACCAAAGCCGGGACTTATGTCTTGTCTGGTTCAAGTAAAAATGTCCAAGTTGTCGTTAAAGTTGGCGACCAAGACAAGGTTCAGCTCGTGCTGAATGGAGTCACGATGACCGGAACAGATGCTGCAATTGTCGTAGAAAATGCAGATAAAACTTTTATCACGCTTGCAAAAGGTAGCAAGAACACGATTTCGGATTCTGCCAATCACAAGAATACAGACTATGACGCTGCGATTTACAGCAAGGACGATCTCACTTTCAACGGTTCTGGTAGTCTGACGGTAGAAGGCAAGTATGGCAATGCTATTGAGTCCAATGATGATTTGCGCATTACAGGCGGAACCTACACGATTAAAGGTTATAAAAACGCTCTTTCAGCGAATGACGCAATCAATATTAAAGACGCGACAATGAATTTGACCGCAACGGAAGACGCCATTCATGCGGACAATGATGAAGACACATCGCTAGGCAATTTCTATATCCAGTCTGGAAAGATTACCATTAACGCTGGAGATGACGGCATTCACGCTTCTAATACGGCTCTTATTGACGGCGGTACGATTAAGGTTGAAAAGAGCGAAGAAGCGCTGGAAGGCAAGACCGTCACCATTAACGGTGGCGATTTAGACCTAACAGCCAATGACGATGGTATCAATGCTGCAGACGGTAGCAGTAGCGAGAGCGCTCCAGGACAAGCGACCGCTGGTGTCAGTCTGACCATCACAGGTGGTAAGGTCAAGGTTAATGCCCAAGGTGATGGCTTGGATTCTAACGGAGATTTGACCATTTCAGGTGGTGAGGTCTATGTGGACGGGCCGACAAATGGTGGCAATGGTGCTCTTGACTATGACGGCAATGGCACCATTACTGGCGGGACCGTTGTAATGGTCGGCAGCAATGGCATGGCAATGGGCTTTGGCTCAAATTCCAAACAAGCTTCCATCCTTGCGAATGTATCAGGTAGTGCTGGAGACAAAGTGACGATTATCGATTCGTCAGGCAAAGAAATCCTCAGCTATACCGCTGCTAAAAATTTCCAATCCGTTCTTGCTAGCTCAGCTGCTATCAAAGACGGTGAAAGCTACACCATTACAGTCAATGGACAAAGCACGACCGCAACAGCTAGCCTGACTACCCAAAATGGAAACGGCATGGGCGGAGGCCCTGGCGGACGGTGATGATAGACAAAAGAGGCTGGGGAAACCCAACCTCTTTCGTTTGACCTTTGCTTAATCGTCAAGGTGTGATAGTGTTTTAATCGCTAACCATTGTGATAGGATTAAAACTAAGAAAAATATATGAAATAATAAATCACGTATAATTGGCATATTTCTACAAATAAATAAAGAAATGAAAGGGGAACAAACAAACCAAATAGCTTGAAAAATAACAATCTTTTTTTCATACTTAATAACTCCTATTTCCATGATAATATAATGGACTGTGGTAACTAGATGTATCAGCAACTCCGACATTAAAGCTACCAACCTGACCAATACCAATTCCAGCTCCGATTGAAGTGGTTGTTGATGTATTTCTATACAAATGACCGTTTAAAGTAAAGTGTATTCTATTGGCATCGGGTAAAGCGTATTGAAAATTTCCTTGGAATATTAAACTTCCAGAATAATAACCTGCATAAACAATTCGTTTTATTCCTCTAAACCAACCGCTTTTACTAACTTCACAATAAAAATAGACATGACCTGCATTATTTGGAATATAAGAAATTAACGTATCATCTTGATATGTAGCACCACGTAACACTACATATGAAGTTTCTTCATTTAGCTGAGCATTTCTAGCTTGAGAAGTGCTCTTATTGGGGAATAAAGTACGTTCAGCTTCTGCAAAACTAACGCCTGTATTACTAACATAATTGGCTAAGATTTCATCTTTAGTAACTGTTACAACATCAAAATTTTTAACAGTAGTTTCATCAGATTTTACAGTCGTTCCAATGCCAAAGGCTAGAACTAAGAAACTTAAAAAGCTAATAAACATTAAACCTAAACGCCTCATAGTGTTTCCTCCTTTTATAAAATCAAATTGATAAAACTACAGCTCTAATTATAAATCCTCCCTTCTGACGAACTGCTTAAAGAATTCCCCTTTTTTCACTTTCAATATATCACAAAAATAAGAAGAAACAAGTCTATTTTTGAAGGAAAATTTATGATATAATAAAGTTGATAACGTTAAAAAACTAGAGCGAAACAACTCTAGTTTTTTTGCATGCTCAGCCTAAAATCTCTAGAATCTATGTCAAATTATCAACAGTCCAATCTGGTGCTTCTGCTGGATTCGTTATGTGGGTCAAGCGGCTAAATCCCTGTCGGATCCAAATGGTTTGCATTCCAAGTTGTTTAGCCGGAAGAATATCATTGTCCAAACGGTCACCAATCATCACAGCGCCTTCAGCTAAACAGTTCGCTTGTTGGAGAGCTAACTCAAAAATAGCGAGATCAGGTTTTGCCAAGCCAACATCGGCAGAGGAAATCACCAGATCAATCCAAGAATCAATACCAAATCTTCCCAATCTTGCTTGCAAGTTCGGTAACTGGTTGGCAATAATCCCAATCTTGTAGTGCTGGTGGAGAGTTTTCAGCGCTTGCTTGCAGTCAGGATACAGCACCTCTAAATCAGACCTCCAAGACGGACGCTTCAGACCATAATCGTTCAGAGCTTTCCCATCACCCTTTTTGTTTTCCTTAAAATAGTGAATCATAGTTTGATAAAATGCTGCATAAGAAATGTGAGTATCCGCAATAGCCTGCTCAATCCGATCTTGGTAGGCTTTTTCTTCATTTACCAAAGTTGAGCCAACATCAAAGAATAACCAATGAATCTGTTTCATGCGAAACCTCTAATAAAGATTGATGTCTCCGCTGACAGCTTGGATAGTAAGAGAATCTGTAGAAGCCGTTGCTTGATGGTGGATCGTGTTGCCAACGATTTGGTGGCTCAGCTGGAGCTGATCAGAGATAGAAATGTCTCCGTGCACCGTTTCAAGATCATAGCTGAAATCATGGTGCAGCAGATGAAGTGAAATATCTCCGCTTGTCGTTTGAATAGAAGTTTTACCAGCAATTTCTAAAGAATGCGTATCGAAATCCCCTGACACGAGAGACAGCTTACAATCCGTCAACTTGACATGCGCTAGATGAATATCACCACTGATAGGGGTAACATTGGTCTGTTGCAAATGGCAATGACGCATGGTCAAATCACCACTTGAAAGCTCAATCGTTCCTTTTTGTGTTTGAAGATAAGATACAGCTACATCACCAGAAGTTGCTTGAAGTGAGAATGACTGAAGAATCTTGCCATTCGGGATTTGAATGCAAATAGGATGATTATCAAAACCGTTTTTCATGACGTTAATAATCCAGTCCAAACCACTATAATGCGTGTTGTCTTTTTCTGTAATGTGCCACTTCTCGTTTTGAACAGTAGAAATGATTTGATTGTTGCCTTTTCCATTATAGTATTTGATGTGGAAAAAATCATCAGGTGAAGGCTCAATCAGAATATCTTGCGTGGTGACATCAATATGCAATTCAGAGATTGTTGCATAGTCTTCAAAGATATAAGCATTGTCGGTATATGATTGGTGATTGTGTGCAGATGACTGGTGTTGAGGACGAGTTGACGTTTCTTCTGCTTGATTTGATGAAAGTGAGCGAATAATCTCTTCTGCTGCGTCTTTGGGATCTCCCAACTCCTCAATGACTTGTGCTTCATTTTCATGTCCGGCTTCTTCAAAGTATTCCGTAAAATAATCCATTGCTTCTTTATAATCTGCTTCTGGCAATGTTTTCAAGTATTTCTCTAGTGCGGCTAAATAGTCAGTTTTTGTCATGGCGAATGCTCCCTTCTATGATACCGTTGACTGTCGCTGTATATAACTCCCACTCCCTTTTAAGGGTGTTTAACTGCTTTCGTCCCTCTGGAGTAAGGGAGTAATACTTCCGTTTTCGACCTTGATATTCTTGCGAGTAAGTCGTTAAATAACGATTTTTTTCTAACTTTTTCAAAATAGGATATAAGGTTGATTCCTTGATATTGGCAATCAATTTAATCGTTTGGCTAACCTCATAGCCATAGGAATCTTCGCTTTCCAAAATCGCTAGAATGAGAAATTCAATCAAGGTAGAAGATGTTGGAAAATACATGAGCACCTCCTATATATAATATTTTTATATATAATTTTTCTATACATAGTATAGTGCTTTTCACTTTCAAAGTCAAGAAAATATATAAAATTTTTATATATTTTTAAAATGTAAGTCTAAAACTATTTTCTTTTCTAGTTTTTTGAGACAGCACATCTGTGATTTCCCTAGGTTTGTTGTAAATAAACCTTAATTCTAGCTTAATTCCTCAATTAAAGAATGTTTTGTATTGAAAAATAGCGTTAGAAAATGGTAAAATATATTAAGTCTTATCTAGAAGTAAGACAAAAGTGATGAATATGATGAAAAAACATAAAATAATTTTTAAATTTCTTGGACAGACGCTGCTTTATTTTGTGATATTTCTAGCGTTGCTTTATTTCTTTAATTATCTTGGTCAAGGCCAAGGTGGTTTTATCTATAATGAATTTTAGGAGCAGACTGTGACCAATTCAGTAATTAACGACATGATTGAAACGATTGAGTATTTTGCTCAGTCTCAACCAGATTTTCCAGTTTACAATGTTCTCGGAGAAGTTCATACTTATCATGATTTGAAAGTGGACTCGGATTCGCTCGCTGCAAAGATTGATAGTCTTGCGCTTCCTGAAAAGTCACCAGTGGTGGTGTTTGGTGGGCAAGAATACGACATGTTAGCAACCTTTGTAGCTTTGACGAAGTCAGGACATGCTTATATTCCGATTGATAGTCATTCAGCTCTGGAGCGCGTGACAGCGATTGTGGAAGTGGCACAGCCTAGTCTCATTATTGCAATCAATGACTTTCCGCTGAAAGATGTGACGATTCCGATTCTTGATGTAACAACAGTTCAAGTAGCTTTTGCAGCCAAACATCCTTACGAAATTACACACCCTGTTAAAGGTGATGAGAATTACTATATCATTTTCACCTCAGGAACGACTGGAAAGCCAAAGGGTGTGCAAATCTCGCACGATAATTTGCTTAGCTTTACCAACTGGATGATTACAGATAAGGAATTTGCGACTCCAGCTCGTCCGCAAATGTTGGCGCAGCCACCTTACTCTTTTGATTTATCGGTTATGTATTGGGCGCCAACCTTAGCACTTGGAGGCACACTTTTTGCGGTTCCGTCTGCCATTACGCAAGATTTCAAGCAGCTATTTGAAACTATCTTGAATTTGCCGATTGCCATTTGGACATCAACACCGTCTTTTGCAGATATGGCGATGTTATCGGAAGATTTCAACGCTGAAAAAATGCCAAGCATTACGCATTTCTACTTTGACGGGGAAGAATTGACGGTTAAAACAGCACAAAAATTGCGTGACCGTTTTCCAAATGTACGTATTATCAATGCTTACGGTCCGACAGAAGCAACTGTGGCTCTATCTGCCGTTGCTATAACGGATGACATGCTGACAAATATGAAACGCTTGCCGATTGGCTATACCAAAGCGGATTCTCCAACTTTTGTGATTGATGAAGACGGAAACAAATTGCCAAATGGTGAGCAAGGAGAAATCATTATATCTGGACCAGCTGTATCAAAAGGCTATATGAACAATCCAGAGAAAACAGCCGAAGCATTTTTTGAATTTGAAGGGTTACCAGCTTATCATACAGGTGATGTTGGTACTATGACAGATGAAGGTTTACTGCTTTATGGCGGTCGTATGGATTTCCAAATCAAGTTCAACGGTTTTCGTATTGAATTAGAAGATGTTTCCCAAAACCTGAACAAGTCTCAATATGTGGATTCAGCTGTGGCTGTACCGCGTTACAATAAAGATCATAAAGTACAAAACCTTCTAGCCTATGTCATCCTGAAGGACGGGGTTAAGGAACAATTTGAGCGTGAGATTGACATCACCAAAGCTATCAAAGAAGATTTGCAAGATATTATGATGTCTTATATGATGCCTTCCAAATTCCTTTATCGGGATTCCTTGCCATTGACACCAAATGGTAAGATTGATATTAAAGGTTTGATTAGCGAGGTCAACAACCGATGATGGATTTCATAAGACAGCTTCCTCACTTGGAACCGTACGGGGATCCGCAGTATTTTGTTTATATCATTTTAGCCGTTTTGCCAATCTTTGTTGGTTTATTCTTCAAAAAAAGATTTCCCATTTACGAAGCTCTGGTCAGCTTTGCTTTTATCATTTTTATGCTGACTGGACCGAAGTTAACACAAATTTATGCGCTACTGTTTTACGTTATTTGGCAGATGATTTGGGTTTGGTCTTACAAAATTTATCGAAAAGCAAGAGACAGCAAGTGGATATTCTACTTGCACATTGCTCTCTCTATCTTGCCGCTTTTCCTTGTAAAAGTGACGCCAGCGATTTATGGACATCAATCACTCTTAGGCTTTTTGGGAATTTCTTATTTGACTTTTCGTTCAGTAGGAATGATTATTGAGCTGCGAGATGGCGTACTAAAAGACTTTAGCTTATGGGAATTTCTACGTTTTATGCTCTTTATGCCGACTTTTTCAAGTGGACCGATTGATCGTTTTAAGCGGTTCAATCAAGACTATGAAAACATCCCTGAGCGTGATGAACTGCTAGATATGTTGGAGAAATCCGTTCAATATATAATGCTTGGTTTCCTATACAAGTTTATCTTGGCACATGTTTTAGGCTCAATGATTTTGCCTCCTCTCAAGCAATATGCAGTGCAAATAGGTGGTATCTTCAACCTGCCAACTCTAGGAGTGATGTATGTATTTGGATTGGATTTGTTTTTTGACTTTGCGGGTTATTCCATGTTTGCCCTCGCTATTTCCAATCTAATGGGCATTAAAAGTCCGATTAACTTTAATAAACCTTTCGTTTCGCGCGATTTGAAAGAGTTTTGGAATCGTTGGCACATGAGTCTGTCTTTCTGGTTCCGTGATTTTGTATTTATGCGGCTGGTCACAGTACTTATCCGAAATAAAATCTTTAAAAATCGGAACACAACTTCAAGTGTAGCTTATATCATCAACATGCTAGTCATGGGCTTTTGGCACGGGGTTACTTGGTATTACATTGCTTATGGACTTTTTCATGGTCTAGGACTCGTTATCAATGATGCTTGGGTGCGAAAGAAGAAGACCATCAATAAAGAGCGGAAAAAGAAGAATTTGCCACCATTACCAGATAACAAATGGACACAAGCAGTGGGGATGTTTATCACTTTTAATGTTGTAATGTTTTCATTCTTAATCTTCTCAGGATTTTTGAATGACTTATGGTTTAAAAAATAAAAAAGGAGTTCTCTAATGGACGTAAAAGTAGAAGTATTAGAAATTATTGATGATTTATTTATGGAAGATGTATCAGACATGATGGACGAAGATTTGTTTGATGCAGGAGTCCTGGACAGTATGGGTACTGTGGAATTGATTGTTGAGCTAGAAAACCGTTTTGACATTCATGTTCCCGTTTCAGAATTTGGTCGTGATGATTGGAATACTGCTAATAAAATTATTGAAGGCGTAACGGAGCTTCGCAATGCTTAAACGATTGTGGCTCATTTTAGGTCCCGTTTTTTGTGCCTTTTTGATGGTCGTGGCTTTACTGTTTTTCTACCCAACCAAGCAACAACATGATTACCAAGCTGAAAAGCGCTCAGCCGTTACCCTGACAGCAGGAAGTTTCAAAGGAAGAACACAAAAAGTACGTGCTTTAACAGATAAAAAGCACCGCTTTGTGCCTTATTTTGGTTCTAGTGAATGGTTGCGCTTTGATAGTATGCACCCTGCGGTTTTGTCAGAAAAATATAAGCGTAATTATCGTCCGTATTTTTTAGGACAACGAGGAGCCGCATCTCTTACGCAATATTTTGGCATGCAGCAAATGCTTCCGCAGTTAAAAAATAAGCCAGCTGTCTATGTTGTCTCTCCTCAATGGTTTACTAAAAAAGGCTACAGTCCAGCAGCATTTCAACAATATTTCAATAGTGACCAATTGACTAGTTTCTTGCGCCAGCAAGAAGGAGACATTGATGCTCAATATGCGGCGAAGCGCCTCCTGCAACTGTATCCTACGGTGGCTATGAAAGACAATGTAAAAAAAATAGCTAATCATCAGAAACTGTCAAACTTTGACAAACAGTACGTCCGTCTTATCAGCCGTTTAAATAAACGTGAGGATGCCCTTTTCAATTCTCTTTTTGCCGAACGTAATGAGAATTATGAAAAATTGGTTCAACCTCAAGTTAAGCGTTTACCAGATAAATTTTCCTACGAGGATTTAGAAAAATTTGCTATTAAAGATGCGCAAAAAAATACTAACAATAATAACTTAGGAATTGATAATAAGTTCTATCGTCGCCGTTTGCGAAAGCATTTAAAGAAGCTCAAAGGTGCGCAGGGAAAGCTATCCTATGTCAAGTCTCCTGAGTATAATGACTTACAGCTTGTTTTGAAGCAATTTGCCAAGTCAAAAACGAATCCAATTTTTGTTATTCCTCCTGTCAATGCGAAGTGGATGGCCTATACTGGTTTGAGTCAAGAAAAGTATCAACAAGCGGTGAAGAAAATTCGTTATCAGTTGGAAAGTCAAGGTTTTACCAATATCGCGGACTTTTCAAACGATGGTGGGAAGCCCTACTTTATGCAAGATACCATTCACATGGGCTGGCTTGGCTGGTTGGCGTTTGATAAGGCTGTCAATCCTTTTATTTCCAATCCAAAGCCTGCTCCGACTTACCAGATGAATGATCGATTCTTCAGCAAAGAATGGGCAAATTATGACGGAACAATTGAGAATTTTAAATAAGAAAAAGAAAACACGAACAAAGATTTTAAGGCTCTTTGTCAACTGTAGTGGGTCGATGTCAGCTACCATCGCGAGAGGACGAGATTCGTTCTCTCTCTTTTGATGTTCAAAGCGATGAGAATGCGTTTCTTAAAGTTGTCAAAGCTCCTGAATCCAAAAGCGTTTCGCTTGATGACCTTGATGAGATTGTTAGTCGCTTCCAGCTTGGCGTTGGAGTAGGGTAGTTCCAAGGCGTTGGTAATCTTGTGTCTGTCCTTCAGGAAAGTCCGAAAGACGGTTTGAAAAATCGGGTGAACATCCGAAATAACCTCCTCCATCAGGTCAAAGAAATAATCAGCTTGCTTTTCCTGAAAGTGAAAGAGCAGAAGCTGGTAAAGCTCATAGTGCTGTCGAAGTTGGTCCGAATAGCTGAGTAGCTGATGGAGAATCTCTTGATTGGTTAAATGCGCCCGAAAAGCTGGTCTGTAAAAACGCTTATGGCTGAGCTTGCGGCTGTCCTGTTGGATGAGTTTCCAATAGCGTTTGAGGGCTCGGTATTCCTGAGATTTTCGGTCGAATTGGTGCATGATTTGGATGCGGACACGGTTCATAGCTCGGCTGAGGTGCTGGATAATGTGGAAACGATCCAGAACGATTTGGGCATGCGGAAAAAGCTGCTTGGTCAGCTGATAGTAAGGACTGAACATGTCCGTGGTCATCACTTTAACCCTCATACGAACCTGTCTAGGATAGCGTAGAAAATGATTTCGAATGACCGCTTGGGTTCTGCCGTCCAGGATGGCTAGGACCTCATTGGTATTAAAATCCTGAGCGATAAAGCTCATCTTCCCTTTCTTGAAACTATACTCATCCCAGCTCATGATCTCTGGCAGTCTCTGCCAGTTCGTTTCAAATTTGAATTCCTTGAGCTTGCGAATGACGGTTGAGGTCGAAATTGAGAGCCTGTGCGCAATATCAGTCATGGCTTGCTTCTCAACTAATAATTGAGCGATTTTCTGTTTGACTGCAGAGGCAATCTGGTGATTTTTCTGGACGAGGGAGGTTTCGGCGACAGCCATTTTTCCACAGTTCTTACAGCGAAAGCGCCGCTTTTTGAGTCGGATAAGAGTTTTGTATCCTGCTGTCTCCAGATAAGGGATTTTAGAAGGTTTCTGGAAGTCGTATTTGGCCATCTGTCCCTTGCAGGCAGGGCATGGAGGGGCATCATAGTCAAGGTGGGCTATGATTTCTTTGTGAGTGTCGGCATCAAAAAGATTGTCTATTTTGATATTTTTGTCTTCAATTCCAAGAAGTTTTGTGATAAAATCGAGTTGTTCCATATGAGTCTTTCTAATGAGTAGTTTCGTCGCTTTTCATTATAGGTCATATGGGACTTTTTGTATACACAAAAATAGCTCCATAATCTCTGCGGTAGTTTTACCCACTACAGAAATTATAGAGCCGATTTTAACTAGTTGGTTGCTAGTTTGCTTGTCCGTGTTTTATTTTTTATATGGAGAACTAGAGACATTAGTTTTTCTATTGTATTTAGGAAAGATAGCTGTTAATCCAAGACGTATTGCTCTATTGCTTGAGCGACTCCATGATTATTATTGGTGTGGGTAACGGCTGCAACTTGCTCTTTAACTGCTTTAGGAGCATTTCCCATAGCCACTCCTAATCCGGCCAATTTCAGCATGGGGAGGTCGTTGAAGTTATCACCAATTGCCATGACTTGCTGGAGAGGAATTTGGTAAAAATGAGCAATCTCTTGAAGAGCATTTTCCTTAGAAACCTGTTTAGCTGTAACTTCTAGATAATTCTCTTTTGAAAGATAAAAGGCTGTTTTAGGAAAATTTGTGTTTTGCAGAGAGTCGTGAAGATTTTGAATGGTGGCTGCTTCACCTATCAGAAGAAGTTTGTGAATAGAAGTCCGCCCTTCTACAACAGAAACTAGAGATTGAAGGATAGGATTTTCACCGGTAATATCTGCTTCTTCCTGAGCCCATTTGTCAATTTGTTCAGCAAACCAAACCTTTCCTGAATAGAGATTGATAGCTACAGTTGGAAACTTCTCTTGGACGAGCTCTAGCAGACAACGAATTTCTTTTTTATCCAAAGCGTGTTCCATTAAAATATCATAATTCTGAGGATTTCCTTTGATGACAAGAGCGCCATTGTAGCAAGCTAATGGATTGTCAATGAGACCAAGCTGCTGTGCGATTGGCTCCATGCCAAGTGGTGAACGTGCAGATGCCAACACAAAAGGGATTCCTTTTTCCTGCAAAAGAGGAAGCTGTGTTTTTAGCTGATAATCAACTTGGTGTTGGTCATTTAAAATAGTACCGTCAATATCGCTTATGACAAGGCGGATAGGTCGTTTGTTCATAAAATTTCTTCCTTATAAGCATGATATCATTGTGGGGTGATAATCAGAATGTTCATTTTTCTTCTTTGTTATTATTTTAACACAAAAAAGAATTTTTGAAAGCGGTTTAACTGTTTTCTATTAAGACAAATTTAAGCAAAACAAGGTATCTTATAACTAATCCTAAAAAAACTTTTTTCATCATAATCTCCTAAACAAAAAAGCAGTCTTTCTCGATTGCTTTTTTGTATGGAATTCATGTTATAATGAAATCATGTTATCAAAAGAATTTAAACATATCATGCAGACAGATACAGTCGCAACGGCTAAGTCCTTGTTAGGTATGCAATTGTGCTTAGACGGACAAGTGTTGGGACGAATTGTTGAGACAGAAGCCTATTTGGGAGCTAAAGATAGTGCTTGTCATAGTGCGCATGGCAAACGAACACCGAAAAACGAGTCTATGTATTTATCTGCTGGACACTGGTATGTCTATCAAATCTACGGACATCAAATACTGAATTTAGTCACAAGGGCTGAGAATGTCGCAGAAGCTGTCTTGATTCGAGCCTTGGAATTGCCAGACGGTACATTGCTTGCCAACGGTCCAGGAAAATTAACCAAATTTGCAGGGATTACCAAGGAATTTGATGGTCAAGGTTTGACCACTTCAAGATTGCAATTGGTAGGAAATGCTGTCCCGTTTCAAATTGGCTCGCGCTCTCGAATTGGCGTGACCTGTACAGATGAATGGCGAGCTGCGCCTCTAGGCTTTTATGTTATGGGCAATCGGCATGTTTCTAAAATTTCGAAGGTAGGTTTATTGCCAGATTCTAAGACATGGAAAATAGATAATTAAAAAAACAGAGTGGAGAAAAGAGTCCAACAACTGAAAAAGGTTCACTCTCCATTCTGTTTTTGATTTTTATAAAATTTTATCAGATTTCTCTACATAAAAGAGGGCAATAATCATAATGATTGTAAGAATGAGCAAGACACATACAGCAGGTAGCCAAGAATGGAAGAAATCGGCACTATAACCAAATAAAGCTGGTCCAAAAGCAGCTAGTAAATAACCACCTGTTTGTGCTAAGCCAGATAGCTGAGCAGTTTGTTCAGGGCTACTCGTTTTTGTTGAAAAAGTAACCATAAGATATGGGAAAAGAGTACTCACAGCTGACCCAATGAGGATATTGGCAATAAGCCAATAAAAGAAATCATTCGTTTGAATTAAGAGCATGCTAATACCAAGGACACCCGCAGCAGAGATAATTGCTAACATTATCATACGATGACGAGGAGACAGCCGTGTTGTCAAGCTAGGAATGGTCATTGAAAAAGGTAGACTAATCAAGTTAAAGACAGAGGCTAAAACTCCAGCAGAAGCATTTGAAATGCCGGCTTGTGTTGCCATAGTTGGTAGCCAGGTTAGGCAAGTATAAAAAAGCAATGATTGCAAGCCACCAAAAATAATAATAGCCCAAACTTTTTTATTTTTCCAGATAGAGCTACCTTGGTGCTCTTTATTTTTGTTCACTAAGAAATGGTTATAAGATGTATTTGGTAGCCAAATCAAAAATGCTAAAAGACAAACCATTGTCAAAAAAAGGACAAGACCTTGCCATGAAGTTGCTTTTGTTATCGGCACTGCAATAGAAGAAGCAATAGCGGTTGATAGCCCCATAGAGGTTACATACATGGTTGTCAAGAGTCCAATCCGATGCGGTTGATTGGCTTGGATGGCACTTGGAAGTAAAACATTAAGTACTGCAATGGAAACTCCAATGAGAATCGTCCCCACATAAAGAAGTGGTAGATTAAAAATCCGAATGAAGGATCCAATGGTAAGCAGAGCAAGGACGAGAGTAAAAAGCCGTTCGAGCCCAATTTTGCTCGCTAAACGCGCCGAAAATGAAGAGCAGAGAGCAAACATGATTAAGGGCAGACTGGTCAAAAGACCGAGGGAATTAACTGAAACATGAAGTCCGTTGGCAATGTCTGTTAAGACAGTTGGAAGCGTTGTAAAGGGCGTCCGCAAAGCGACACCCACCATGATAATTCCTGGTAATAAAAAGATAGAATGTTGTTTTTTCATAAATTCTCCTAGAAGAGTTCTTAAAAAAATTATACCATAGAGATAGCCAAAATTATAGCCCTATATTAGTGCATTAGCTCAAGATAGTAGGCTGTAATAGTGGCTTCATCGATTTTATTTCGTTGTCCCAACCACCAAGTAACCGTTTCGATAAAAGTTGTCGTGACATAATTTTTTAAAAATGGTTCTGGTAGCTCAGACTTTTGTGCCAATAGCTTTTCACGAATGAGAGGAAAAAGATAATGCTCTAGTTCTAATTTTAAACGATTGATAAAATAAATATTTTTAGACAATAATAAAGTAGCTATTTTATCTTGGTTTTTCCTGAAATGGTAAAAAATATGAGCTGTTGCGTCAAAAAGTTCACTTGCTTGGTAGCGCTCAACAAACGTATGCTGGAACAAATCTTGGCACATTTCTTCAAGTAATGCCTCTTTCGTCTCAAAATGAGCATAGAAAGTCGACCGACCGACATCTGCAAGGTCAATGATTTCTTGAACTGTGAGGGATTCATAACTTTTTTGATTCAAAAGAGTGAGAAAAGCCTGGTAAATGGCTGCGCGTGATTTTTTAACTCGTCTATCCATCATTTCCGAACAAATCCTAATAAATGTACGCTATCAAACGAAGCATTAGATTTGTTTCTTGTTTCCTCCGTTAAAATAGTAGATAATATAATTGAACAGAGTGTTTTGTTTTGAATACATTATACAATAAATAAAATCAAATCTCAATGTGCGATTAGAAGGAGACAATAATGAAATCAAGTAAAAATGTCTGGATTGCATTTCTGTTAAATTTTTCGTTTGCGATTATTGAATTTATCTTTGGAGCTCTATTTAACTCCAGTGCTGTACTGGCAGATGCGGTACATGATACAGGAGATGCCTTAGCGATTGGCTTGTCGGCGTTTTTTGAAAAAATTTCCAACAGACGAGATGATAAGAAATACACACTAGGGTATAAACGGTATAGTTTGCTGGGGGCTATGTTGACCTCTACCATTTTGATAGTGGGATCTATTCTTATTTTGGTTGAGAATGTTCCCAAGCTGTTTGCGCCTGAACGGGTGAACTACGACGGTATGCTTATTTTGGGAATTTTTGCAATTGTAATCAACTTTGCAGCCAGCAGAGTGGTTAGCCATGGACGGACGCACAATGAATCCATTCTGAGTCTGCATTTTCTAGAAGATATTTTAGGCTGGTTGGCTGTGACTTTTGTATCCGTCATTCTTCGTTTTACAAACTGGTATTTCCTTGACCCATTACTTTCGCTCATCATTTCGACCTTTATCTTGAGTAAAGCACTGCCTAAGTTTTGGGAAAATGTTCAAATCTTTCTTGATCACGTACCGAGCGATGTAAATCTGAATGACCTTTATGCAGAAATTCAAACAATCGAGAATATCCAAACAGTCACTCAGCTAAATGTTTGGACAACCGATGGGCTAGAAAAATTTGCGATGATTCATATTTGCATGAAACATCCCGAACAACAAGCAGAAACTCAGCAGCTCATTCGCCAACATCTTAAAATGTATGGAATTACAAAAGTAACCATTCAGACAGACGAAAGTTTAGATGAGCACGAAGAATGCTGTATTGGCGAGCAACAGTGAGGGGCAAAAAGTTTAAGACAGATGTTTTAAACTCTTTATTTGTATGTTTTGTTTTTTATGATTGTTGAAAATCTTTTATAAAGATACTGTCAATAATTTTGTGTAAACACTCAAGTAGAGTTATTGAGTGTTAATCAAATAAGCTTTCAAGTGTGTCATAACATTGGCCAAACCCTTTATGGATTAGTTGACTTTGCTTGAAATTATAATCTTCAAACAAAGTAACTAAATAACGTTCCAGAGCCTCCTCGTTAGGAAAAAGAACCTTCTTTTTCGTTTGACGTTTGATTTCTTTGTTGAGAGACTCAATGAGGTTTGTCGAATAAATGCTGTGCCAAATCTGGTAGGGAAACTGATAAAAAGTTAAAAGATTATCCGTATTCTCCAGACTTTCCATGACTTTCCTATACTTTGATTTCCATTCAGCGATAAAGTCCTCTAAAGCTTGTACTGCTATTTCTAAATTTTCGGCACGATAAATCGTTTTAAATTGCTCCAGAATAACCGCTCGATCAGATCGTTTCACCTTACTAGCCAGATTTCGACTAATATGAATGAAGCAACGTTGTTGCTTGGCTAATGGGTAAGCCTGACTGATAATCTGATCAAGCCCCTTGAAGCCATCAGTCACTACAAGAGAAACCTGTTGGATTCCTTGGTTTTGAAGCTTGTCTAGCAGAGTCGACCAAGAAGCATTGTTTTCATTTGGGGCGATTTCATATCCAAGAACAGCCTTCTGTGCTTCTGGCGTAATGCCAAGTGCGATATGAATACATTCTTTACTAACGGTCCCCCGTCTTAATGGAAGATAGGTTCCGTCAAGAAATAAAATAGAGTAATTGGCTTCTAAGCTTCGCTCATGAAAAGCAGCGACATTCTCCTGAGTTGCTTTTGAGATATTAGAAATTGTGGCAGGACTATAGTGATGACCGTACATACGCTCGATGATATCACTAATTTCTCGAGTCGTTACACCGGTTTGATAGAGTTTAATCACCATCTCTTCCAAGTGGTCATCTCGACGTCCATAAGCGGGGATCAAAGCTGGACTAAAGTACCCATTACGATCTCTTGGAATAGTTAACTGAACAGTCCCATATTTGGTTTCAAATTTCCGTGAATAGGTTCCGTTACGACTATTACCAGAATTATAGCCTACTTTTTCGTAAGGTTCATACCCTAAAAATGCTGATAACTCTGCTTTAAGCAGGTCGTTCATAGCTGTTTCAAGAGAAGTACGGAAAAATTCATCAATATCTTGCTTTTGGGCTAGGAAATTAAGTAGTTCTGTGGTAAACTGAGTCATAGGAATAAATCTCTTTCTAGTAATGTTTCGCAACTCTACTATAACGGATTTATTCCTTTTTGTGTTTACACAACTTATTTTACACTACCTTTTACAGTCATAGTTTGGAATATATGGATAATTGTGTTTCAAATAATTAATCAATAGAGCATTAATTTATAAGGGAAACGAAGCTTTATTTTTGGAAAAATGAAAACTTATCTGACTAATATCTAATCAGCTGAAAATTAGTTAAAATGCTATTTTTTTAAATAAAAAAAGCCTCTGAAACGTTGATTCCATAGGCTTTTCTGATCTCAATTATTTCACTTCTGTAAGAGTTAAATAATTTCTATTTTAGCTGTTAGAAACGTTGGTACATCAATGTTTCTAGAATGCTACATAATAAAAGGTAGAGTGAATGGTAGAGTAGTTATTGCGTTAGTTCAGCAATCTTTTCAAGATAAATCCCCACAGCTTCTAACTTTCGTTGTCGTAGTAACCCCAATAGGTCATGATAGATAGGAATATAAAAAGGGGCTGTCTGGCTTTTGCTTAACGCAAGCCACAGCCCCAAGGTATTAACGTTTTTGTCCAGTGAACCACAATTGGTTACGAACTCGAATAGGAGAGGAGAAATAATAGTCTGCGTGTTGGCTGACGATTTCTTCTTTTAATTGTGCTTCCATCTCTTTTAGGATTTTTTGCCCCTGTTGGTCTCTAGGGACTTTTAGAAAAATAGTGATGGTATCTTTTCGTATATCTACAATACACTTGCGAACAGCTCGGTTAAATCCGTTATGGATTGGATTGATAGTGGTAACGGTCTGGTGTTCAAGGTTGCTTATCTTCTGTACTCGTTCACGCTGAAACAGGAAGTGTCGCAACAGGAAAGTGTGATAGACAGATTGGATATAGTTCCAAAAACTATCTGTTTTCAACCGTTGTATTATCTCTGAACCAGCCAATAATAAGGCAAGTAGTAGTGAAACAAGAGCAATTCTATGGCAAACGGAACCAATGATATCCGTAGTACTTTTGACCGCATCTGGATTGACAAATGTGATGTTGGTTAATTGAACTGAAAGAAAGTTGAATAACCAGCCAAATGCAGAACAGATAGGAGCAAATAGAAATAAGTATAGTATGAGATTAAAACTTCTCATAAAGTAGGTTTTATTGGTCATAGGATACCTCGTTTAGTGTAGTAGGTTGGGCAGAGTAAGGGTAGAACTTGGTAGGGGTGTTCATTGTCGATAACTTGAATGATACCTGTTCCGTGTCCTGTCGGAATGACAATCCCCTCTGGGTCTAGGTCTGGAAATAAGAGTTGAGTGGTTTTCTGATTGATATTTCCAATTTGCAATAATACGTTTAGCTGTTCCCTCACTGAAATGGGGATAGTGTTATGGTCAAAACGCTGGCTTACTAAAAAGAGATGGATTTTGGTAGCACGTCCCAACAAGGCAATTTGTGAGAGTAAAGAGAAAAAGGCTTCTTTGATGTTCTTATTGACTCCCTCTGATAGGGCTAGGACTTCATCAATGACAATGGTTAGATGAGTAAATTGATGGTTGGGGTTATCATATAAGATAGCTTGTCGTTTCTGAATGAGGGTTGCACATTGGCTTAATTGTTCATTGACTTGTGAAACGAAATCAGACTTTGAACGGTTTTCGACAGGGTGGATAACTGCAATTTGATTTTCCCTTGCCCATCGGCTTGGTGTATCGAATTTTGGGTCAATTATAATTAAGTCAGACATATGTTTCAGAACACTCAAAAAGTACGTTAAAGCATAGCTTTTCCCAGAGCCTGAATTTCCAGCAATAGCCCAGTGATTTATCTTTTCAAGGTTTAGTTCAAAGTACTTCATAATGGGAATTTTTTCTTGTGATAGGCTAGCTGAAAATTTATCCAAATCAGGAATAGTTAAACGTTCTGAAATTCCCTTTTTCCAAGGGAAAAACAATCCACGTTGAATGTGTAAGTCATCTGTTTTGAGTGGAACAAAATAGGTTGCATTTTGTTTCAAGAGAGTAAATTGAGGGTAGAGAGAAGCGTTAGCAATCAGAAAAATTTTCTTGTACAAGTCATCATCAAGAATATAAGCACAAGGCAGGCGAGGGACAAAGACAAAGCCGTCTTCTTGAATAATGACGTTAAAAGAATTAGTATAGCTGGTTTCCCCCTGCATTAAAGCCCCCAGAGCCATGTTTAGGCTCTGGAGCAGGTAAGATTGCAGGAAAGATTGGTTCAGCGCATCACGAGATTGTGATGTCATTACCGCACCTCCTTGATACCATTTGCTTTGAAGTAAACGTTATATTTTACTTCGCAAGCTTGTAGGGTGTCAAATTGAATCATGGATTGGAACGATGGAAGCTCAATCCTATCTTCGAATTTTACTTGGAAAGGGTCTTGTCCTTCCTGTACAAACCATGCTTTATAGGCTACGATTTCTCCTGTTGGTTTTCCTTCTTCAAACCGTTGTTGTGGTTCAAGTTCGGTACTAAGTGAGTAAATCGGTTGTTTTTGACTGATAATTTTATCAGGCAATGTAGTTGTATAACCACCTTTTGTGGTTTTCATTTTAAACGCCATAGGGCTGTTCCTCCTTTATTATTGAGAAATAATGCGAATGCGAGTTGCTCGGTTTTGGTCGTGAGCTGGACGTAGTTGTTTTGGTTGTGTACCACCTCCTTATTACTAAGGAGAATGAGACAGCTAAACGCAAAGTTATTTGTTGAATTTTTAATTTTTTTACAAAAAAATCCAGTGATAAGAGACACTGGATTTGAGGGATTAGCGATAAGTTTTTAATAAAGGTGCTAATTTTTTTAGCGCTTTACAATAATGGGATTTAACTGTTACATCACTCATTTTTTTATAATGTTCAGTGACATAGCGAGCCGTTTCTTTATAGCTTGAACCTTGTTCCGCTATCATTTCAACAATCTTACTGTCAATTTCTGATAGGGATGCTTTAGCTTCACGAATAGCTTGTATTAACTCCTCTAGGATTAAAGCTTCTTCGGGATTCAAATCAGAACTTGCAACTACTTCATAGCGTTCACGTCGTTTACCGTCATTACGAGCTATGTTTTCTTCCATACTTCGTTTATGGTGGTATCGGTCACGCCGTTCTGCATTACTTTGTTCTTGTTGAAGCAAACGAGTTACTTCATTCCAATTTTTAGCTTTAATAGCTTCTGTGATTTTACGCTCACGGCGTTCTTGTACTTTATTACTCATAGTAATATATGATCCTTTCTCGTCCTTGGACAGAAAGAAACGTATATGAGCAAATATTGAACGCTGAGTATGCTAAAAGGCACAACAAAGAAACAGCGAAACAATTCTATGCAAGACATGACCTTTATCGTCATATCATCATATTTGTTTCAATCTGTCCTTTGATGGCCATCAATATGGACTGTTAAAATTTTTATCAAGAGTTTTTCTTGATATATTCAGTATAAGGCATAATGTTCTTTTATTTTTTACTTCTTTTTTTACTTCAATAGACTAATTTGTAAAACGAAGCGCAAAAAAAAACTAGGCGATTCACCTAGTTTTTAAAGAGCAAATTTTCGTATCTCTTCTTCGCTTAATAGTTTAATAAATGCTTGTTGAACTCTATCTAAAGTCGAAGCCATTGCGAGTAATTCCTCGTTTAATTGTTCTTGGAAATAGTATGTTACTTGTGTATTATTCGTCAATAATCCCTCAATATAGCGAGTGACATTTGTATTATCTAAATTGATATCATAGAGTTCAACTAAATCAACAAGGTCGATGTCGTTTATTCCCTGAGAGGCAATTTTTTCAATACGTTTCTTATCCTCTAGTGAAAATCTTGTTGGCTCTAATTGAATAGTGTGCCTTTCTTGAATTGGTCTTGTTGCATAAGGGTTGGAAACCCAACTGATAATTTCATCAAAAGTTCTTTCCTCAGTCCTTTCTATATCATTGGATTGATAAATATTAATGCCTAGATTTGCCAACTCTTCTTTAGAATATTTTTGATATAACTCTGTGATATCCTTACCTTGACTGAGTAATTTCATATAGTCCTCAGATATCTGTTTGAATTTCACTTCATCTATTTGTTGACCACCAGTTATACTAAACGAAGAGGTTGTTCTTCCTTTTTTAGAAATAACTAACGGGACGGATGTAAGGTAAGATTTTGGAATATTCTCTTTATACATTCTTTCTAATATATCATTTACTATAAATCCGATATTAAACAAGGGATTTTCTTTGAGTTTTTTTATTAGATTAGGGATAATTTCTGTCGAAACATTATCATACCACCATTTATTGATGAGAGGGTCAATGTTTTCTTGCCTAAATGTTGAGGGTATGTCATTTCCGCCTAATTCAAATAGGATACCACAGACATTAACTTCAAATGATTTAATTAAATTATCCCCTAACATCAACCAAAGAATATCAAACATTTCTTCAAAATCAATGACAGTCAATTCATTGATGGTACAGGTTCTAAAACTTCTAGCGAGGTTATAACTTTTTTCACCAACAGTAATGTCAATGTCATCTTTCTTGTGAAAAGTATCCATCTCAGTTTCAGTAGAAATCATAAATCTTTTTCTTTGAATATTGAAATTTGCAAATGTCTTGGCAATACTTAGACAACTTGATTGGATTGAAATTAAATCATCACTCATGAAAGAATATAGGTTTTCATCTACAGCCTCTAAATCTCTATATAAAATAGAACTGAAAAAATAATGAAACAGATTCTCAATAAACTCATCTAACTCTCCAAAAACGATATACGTATAGCTCGAAGCGGTTAGAGCATTTAAATAAACTAACATCGAACTCGTAATTGGTCGCTTACCACTTTCAACTTGACTAACTTGACCTGCATTGCCTAGTTCGCTTTGTGTAATATTGTGTTTTTTTCTTAAATTTTTGATACGAGTAGGTATTTCTTGTGAATAATTTTCTTCAAAAAATTTCATATATAATCCCCTATAATCATGGAAAAGTAGTAAAAATAGTTGTTATCCTAGTTGATTAAAAAAATCCCTGATTTCCTCATCTTTTATAAAATAATATATAATTTTCCCCTCTCTTCTAGTGCCCAAGATGTTTTGATTGGCTAGTTTACGAAGATGGTGGGAAGTAGATGCCATACTGAGATTTAGTAAACAGGCTATATCACAGACACAGAGTTCTTCAACAGCAAGAAGATAGAAGATGATATTTATCTGTTTATTATCGGTAAATTTTGTTAAAATGCGAAGTGATTTTTGGACTTTTTCCTTTTCAAGGTAGTTCGTTGCGGTGGTAATACTTTGCTGATTTATAACATTCACTTGGCAGATACTATCTTTTTTCATAATATTTTCTCCTAGCCTAATATAGTCCATAGTATGTCAAAACTGTTATTTTCAATCAGGATATATATCCCCAATCCTAAATAAACAACTGCAATAAACCATCTGCTATATTTTTCCAAAATTTCTCCAACAGAAGAGACTTGTGCCAATTTTTGGGCAGAAAAAACCAAGAGATAAATCATGACTAGAAAGGTAAGTAAAGCTACTATCAAATTTGCTAAATTTAAGGTAGTAAAATATGGAACAAAGACACCAATATTGTCAGCACCACAACTTGCAAAAGTAATCATAGCGACTAGAAATATCAGGTTTTTATTATCTTTGCGCAAACCTTCTTTGGCAATAGCTTCTCCATCAGAATCTCCTAAAAGCAAAACTTTGAGACCTAGGAAAATTGGAATCAAACCGAGTAAACCTAAAATCTCTTTACTAGGAATATAATTTAAGACAAATGCAAAAAGCAAACTTAGCAATATTAGACTAACAGAGCCTAGAAATTGTCCTAAATAGATGTTAATGATGTCTTTTCTGCTTTTTCTTTTGGCAAAAAATAACATTAGGATAATAAGTAAGTCTACGGCTGTCCCAGAATACAGGATTATTGAAGTAACAACATTTTGAATCATAAAACACCTCATTCAAATATATTTTTGAATGTATTCTAACATTAAACTTTGTAGATGTCAACTTAAAATCCACCAAAATATAGATAAGAAGTTAGTGTACCAAATATTAAAAAGCCCTGCCATCGAAATGACAGCAGGGCTTAACTTCAATATCCAGATAATATATTTATCTAAAAAAGGTACAGTTTTTATTGATTTGTAGTGCGATATAATGAGTTTCAAAAAATCAAAAATCTCTTAAAATCAATATTTTGACGTCTATTGACGTGTACTGAAACCCTTACTTAACCTCTGTAAACACTACATGTTTACGCAATTTTGGTGAGTATTTTTTCAATTGAAGACGGTCTGGAGTGTTGCGTTTGTTTTTAGAAGTAAGGTACAAGCGTTCACCAGATGCTTTGTGTTCAAGTGTGATATTTACGCGCATGATAGCTCCCTTCTATTATTCTGCTGTTGCAGCTTTGGCGATTTTGCGTCCTTTGTAGTATCCTTTGAGGGATACACGGTGAGAACGTGAGTAATCTCCAGTAGTTTCGTCAAAATGTACAGATGGAGCTGTAATTTTGTAGTGAGTGCGGCGTTTGTTTTTCTTCGCTTTTGAAGTGCGACGTGCAGGTACTGCCATTTTCTTTATTCTCCTTTTAATATAAGTTCGATTCAATCTCTTTGATTTTCATCAACTGTAATAGTATATCAAAAAAAATTTGTAAAGTAAAGTTACTTGACAGATTTTCTTTTACTTTTTGGAAAATAGCATAGCGTGCTAGCTTTTTAGAGAAAATATACTGAAACTGTCCTCAAAATCTGCTACTTGTGGTAAAATAATTATATTATATGAATGAAGAGGAAAGCTATGAAATTACAAAAACCCAAAGGGACTCAGGATATTCTTCCTCAAGAGTCTGTCAAATGGCAATATGTAGAAGAATTTGCTCGCAAAACATTTAAAAAATATCATTACGCAGAAATCCGTACGCCATTATTTGAACATTATGAAGTGATTAGTCGTTCTGTTGGCGACACGACTGACATTGTGACCAAAGAAATGTATGATTTTTATGACAAAGGCGACCGTCATATCACATTACGCCCAGAAGGAACAGCACCAGTTGTGCGTTCTTATGTGGAAAATAAACTCTTTGCCCCAGAAGTCCAAAAGCCGGTGAAACTTTATTATATGGGTTCTATGTTCCGTTATGAGCGTCCACAGGCAGGGCGTTTGCGTGAGTTTCATCAGATTGGTGTAGAGTGTTTTGGATCCAACAATCCTGCGACTGATGTGGAGACAATCGCCATGGCAGCTCAATTTTTCAATGAAATTGGTATTCAAGGTGTAACGTTGCAGTTGAATAGTTTGGGGAATGCGGAGAGTCGCGCCGCTTATCGTCAAGCATTGATTGATTATTTGACGCCGTTGAAAGACAGTCTTTCTAAAGATAGTCAGCGTCGTCTGGAAGAGAATCCTCTCCGTGTGCTAGACAGTAAGGAAAAAGAAGATAAACTCGCTGTTGAAAATGCACCCTCTATCCTGGATTATCTAGATGAAGAAAGTCAAGTTCATTTTCAGGCTGTGCGCTCAATGTTAGAAGCGCTGGGAATTCCTTATGTTATCAATACCAACATGGTTCGCGGATTGGATTATTACAATCATACGATTTTTGAATTTACTGCAGATGTAGCCGGTAATGAACTGACTATTTGTGCAGGCGGTCGCTATGATAGCCTTGTTGCTTATTTTGGTGGCCCAGAGACGGCTGGATTTGGCTTTGGGATGGGCGTAGAACGTCTGCTCCTCGTTCTGGAAAAGCAAGGTGTAGTCTTGCCGCTAGAGGATAGTTTGGACGCGTATATTGCAGTTTTGGGAGATGTTGCTAATAACAAAGCTTTGGAAATTGTACAAGCACTTCGCAAGCAAGGATTTACAGCTGAACGTGATTATTTAAACCGTAAGTTGAAAGCGCAATTCAAGTCAGCAGATGCTTTCTCTGCTAAGACTTTGATAACTCTTGGTGAAAGTGAGATTGAAAGCAACCAAGCTACCGTCAAAAACAATCACACTCGTGAAGAATTAACGGTTGATTTAAATCAGATCCAAGAAGATTTTCAAACAATTTTTGAACAACTGGGGTTTTAATTTAAAAAGGGAGAAAGCCAGTCAAATGGCTTTTTTTCTCATAACTATAGTAGAATGTTGAAGTAGAAGTGGAGAGAGCAATGAAAAAAATAATCATTCCGTCTGTAATTCAGTTTCTAATTGTTTTTTTGATTATAGGAGGAATTTCCTATTTTGTGAGAGGGGATTTCTTTTTTCGGTTTTTAGCACCGATTTTTGGCTTAGCAGCAGGGCTATTGCGCTTAGCATCAAGTTATGTGGTCATGGTTTTGCATCCTGAATTATATGACAAAGAAAGTAAGAGGTGAGTCGTCATCTTCTTTTGTGAAATATTACGTTAAGATATGAAGATTTTGAAAAGCATATCTTCTTTTTCATCGCTTTTGTGGTAAAATAGTAAAAGAATTAAAAGTTTGGAGAATAAAAATGAAACGTTCAATGTATGCTGGGCGTGTTCGTAGTGAACATGTTGGTCAAGAAATCACTTTGAAAGGTTGGGTGTCCCGTCGTCGTGACTTGGGAGGGTTGATTTTCATTGATTTGCGCGACCGCGAAGGCATCATGCAGCTAGTTATCAATCCTGAAAATGTGGATAAAGAAGTCATGGAAATCGCTGAAAGTTTACGAAGCGAATATGTGATTGAGGTGACTGGAAAAGTAGAAGCCCGTACGCAGGCGAATGATAAATTGGCAACGGGAACTGTTGAACTACACGTGGAGAATCTGACAGTTCTCAATACGGCCAAAACGACTCCATTTGAAATCAAAGACGGTATTGAAGCGAATGATGATACCCGTCTCCGTTACCGTTATTTAGACCTTCGTCGTCCTGAAATGTTGGCAAATTTGAAATTGCGAGCTAAGGTAACACATTCTATCCGCAATTACTTGGATGAATTAGAATTTATTGATGTGGAAACGCCGTTTCTTACTAAGTCAACTCCAGAAGGGGCGCGTGATTATTTGGTACCAAGTCGAGTGAACCAAGGTCATTTCTATGCTCTGCCACAAAGCCCTCAAATTACCAAGCAACTGTTGATGAATGCTGGATTTGATCGGTATTATCAAATTGTAAAATGCTTCCGTGATGAGGATTTGCGTGGAGACCGTCAACCAGAGTTTACACAGGTTGACTTAGAAACTTCTTTCCTATCTGATCAAGAAATTCAAGATATTACAGAAGGCTTGATTGGTCGAGTGATGAGAGAAACAAAGGGGATTGAGGTTACACTACCATTCCCACGAATGAAATATGATGATGCAATGGCTCTGTATGGAAGTGATAAACCAGATACACGTTTTGAGATGCTATTGCAAGACTTGACAGATCTTGTCAAGGGAATTGACTTCAAAGTTTTCTCAGAAGCACCAGCCGTTAAAGCTATTGTTGTGAAAAATGCTGCTGACAGCTATTCGCGAAAAGATATAGATAAGTTGACAGAGCAAGCAAAACAGTATGGAGCAAAAGGACTTGCTTGGGTGAAAGTGGCATCAGGTGAACTAAATGGACCAGTTGCTAAGTTTTTGAAAGACTTGACAAGTGACTTGACAGATGCTTTACAGCTTGAAGACAATGATTTGGTTCTTTTTGTAGCGGATACACTGGAAGTTGCCAATGCAGCACTAGGTGCTTTGCGTATACGTTTGGCAAAAGAGTTGGGCTTGATTGATGAATCGAAATTTAATTACCTTTGGGTTGTGGATTGGCCAATGTTTGAATGGTCGGAAGAAGAAGGTCGTTACATGAGTGCGCACCATCCATTCACTCTTCCACAAGCGGACACGGCTCATGAATTAGAAGGTGATTTGAGCAAGGTTCGTGCTATTGCTTATGATATTGTCTTGAATGGTTATGAATTGGGTGGTGGAAGTCTTCGTATTAACCACAAAGATTTGCAAGAACGAATGTTTAAAGCCCTTGGTTTTTCTGAAGAAGAAGCTACTGATCAATTTGGTTTCTTGCTAGAAGCAATGGATTATGGTTTTCCGCCGCATGGTGGACTGGCAATTGGACTCGATCGCTTTGTCATGTTGCTGGCTGGTGAGGAAAATATCCGAGAAGTGATTGCTTTCCCTAAAAACAACAAAGCAAGTGATCCAATGACTCAGGCACCAAGCCTAGTGGACGCCAAACAACTTGAAGAATTAAGTTTACAAGTAGAAACTCATGAAGAAAAGTAAGATTTACAAACGATTGCGTTATTATTTGCGCCGTCTAGCCTATGATTTTAAGTTGATACGAGTACTTAAGAGTATTTCTCGTGAGAAGTACGATGAAAAGATTTCTGCTTCGCTCATTTATGGTTTTCTATCTGCGGTTGCAGTAAATCTTTTCTTTCAACCGGGACATGTTTATTCAAGTGGTGCGACTGGATTGGCACAGATTTTAGCTGCTTTAAGTACACGTTTTTTAGGATTTACTATTCCGGTTTCTGTGACTTTCTACCTCATCAATATCCCGCTGATGATTTTGGCTTGGTATCAAATTGGGCACAAGTTTACGGTATTTACTTTTATAACCGTTTCCA
The DNA here is from genome assembly GCF_040207525.1 of Streptococcus sp. KHUD_010. NCBI lineage: Bacteria > Bacillati > Bacillota > Bacilli > Lactobacillales > Streptococcaceae > Streptococcus > Streptococcus sp. KHUD_010. Next base: position 74,950 of record NZ_CP157941.1, read on the forward strand.
TGAGCTCGCTGTTTATCCAGTTTGTTCCTGAAGTGACTTTAACGAATGACCCGATTATCAATGCCTTGTTTGGTGGGGTCATCATGGGAATGGGAATCGGCTTTGCTTTGCGTTCCAATATTTCTAGTGGTGGGACGGATATTGTCAGCTTGACGGTTCGGAAGAAAACCGGCAGAAATGTGGGAAATATTTCCTTTATGGTCAATGGCATGATTATGATTATTGCCGGTGTGACTTTCGGCTGGAAATATGCACTATATTCGATGATTACGATTTTTGTGTCAAGCCGTGTGACAGATGCAGTATTTACTAAGCAAAAGAAGATGCAGGCGATGATTATTACCAGTCATCCCGAAGAAGTTATTGATAAAATTCATAACAAATTGCATCGTGGTGCAACCATGGTTAATGGTGCAGAAGGAACTTACAATCATGAGAAAAAGACTGTTTTGATTACAGTCATTACGCGTGCTGAATTTAATGAATTTAAACATATTATGCGTAAAACCGATCCGCATGCTTTTGTATCGGTAGCAGATAATGTTCACATTCTTGGACGTTTCGTAGAAGAATAAAACATCAGATTGGTTCGTTTAGCCAATCTGATTGTTTTTTTGTTATGAGATTTTAAATCTGTCTCGTGACTTTCGGTACGAAACAAATAAAATAGATGTTACGATTATTTAAGTACGAGAACCTGTTTTGCAGGGACAGTATAGGAATCTTTGTTAGTATTGAGAGGAACGTCAAGGCTGATTTTTGGGTAGTTGATAAAAATAGCTTGTTTTTCTTGATTTTGATAAGCAATATCTTCATTTCCAAAGTTAATGAGGATTGTGATTTGATCTTCTTTTTCTTTAATTTTATATTCGACCACAGAATCACTTAGCCATTCGACAGAACAGTAATCTTTAATTTCTGTTCTTGTTTCCAAACTGAGAAGCGGATTTGCTTTTCTGAATTGGATCAACTGGCAAACAAAATCTACGTCTTTCTCATATTCAATGGAGCGTAGCCAATCAAGACGGTTGATGGCGTCTTGAGCATTATAAGTATTATCCATGAGGTTTTTACTACGGAAAAACTCTTGCCCACTATGGATGAACGGTACTCCTTGAGCTAACAAAGTAATATGCAAAGCGAGTCGTGCATCTGCTAGCCGCTCATTTAGAGAGATATCTGGCTTTTTAATTGCAAAATAATCAAAAGCCGTTGCATCGTCATGGCATTCCACGTAGTTGATAGCTTGCTGGGGCGCGATAAAATATGCTGTTTCCGTTAATCCAACATTAGCTGTCAATACATTTTCTATCGTATCTATTGGTTTGGAATCTTGGATTTGACTGCCTTCTAAAATCGTTTCTTTGATTGTATTGCGGAAGTGGTCGCTGAAAAAACCATAGTTTGGTAATTGAGCGGCGTTGAATTGATGTGCAAGCCGATTGCTATCCAGTCCGGTAGCCATACGCCACCCTTCTCCATACAAATAAACATTTGGATAAAGAAACTTCAATTCCTCTGCAATCTGCTTCATGGTTTCCATATCTAGAATACCCATGAGGTCAAAGCGGAAGCCGTCCATTCCATAAAGAGTTAGCCATTGTTTGAGGGAATGCTTAATATAGCTACGAACCATTGCCCGCTCACTTGCCACATCATTCCCACAGAAAGTCCCATTTGTCAAATTGCCGTTGTGATCGTAGCGGAAGAAATAGCCTGGGACGATTTTTTCAAAAGCATAGGCTTTAGGATCGTAGACATGATTGTAAACGACGTCCATAATCACACTGATGTCGGCTTGATGATAAGTAGCGATTGCTTCTTGCAATTCAACGATTCTTGTATAAGGATCATGTGGATTCGTTGCAAAGCTACCGTCAGGAAGATTGTATTGCATAGGGTCGTATCCCCAGTTATACACGAGTTCTGGGTGATTTTCATCAACACTGCCAAAATCATACACTGGCATGAGTTGGATATGAGTAACGCCCAGTTGTTTGACATAATCCATTCCCAAAGTGTGTTCTTGTAAATCAGGAGACTCTGTTAGGGACTTGAATTTCCCAGGGTAAGAAAACTCAGCTTCTTTTTGCATGGAAAAATCTCGCACACTCATCTCGTAGATAATGGCTTTTGTCATTGAAATTTGTGTTGCTGCTCGTTGGATAGGACGAGAAATTTTCTCTAGGTTAATCACGTAACTAGCCCCAGAATTGCTTTCTGAAGATAAGGCATAAGGGTCGTGAACTTCCACCCAGTGGCCATTCACTTTGTGTAGATAGTAATAAGCTGCCCCATCAAAGTCTCCAGAGACTTCTGTTTGCCAAACTCCTTTTTCTCCGAGCATCATTGGGTAAATGTCATTTTGCAAATGAAGTAATACTTGTTCAGAAATTGGTGCCCAGAGTTTAAAAGTCGTTACTTTGGGAGTGTAATGAGCTCCTAAGTCATTGCCATCATAAGCAAAGGTTTGGTCAAAAATCGGCTTTCTCACAATATGGCGAAATTGCAAAAAGGTTTTATTGCGATCTTGGTCGTAAATCCAATAATGACTGGTTAAATCTAACGGTTCAAGAGGAGCAAGACTGTATTGCACGAAGTCATCTTGTTCTTCCAGAGTTCTTATCTGTAAGGTTTGTGTGCTATCGACCGTTTCAATTGTAAATTGTAATGGTTCGGCATAAAATTGATTTTCTAACTCAATAGTGATGAGACTTTGGTCATCTAAATAGGCTTGGAATGTTCGGAAAGCCATAAACTTCCTTTCTTTATCGTTCGATAATGCGATGTGGAATCAATTGGCGGTAGCAAATTTGTCGATTTTCTTTGGTATCATTGATAATTTGTAGAATAGTCTTGAACGAAACCCGCCCTAGCTCTAATGTGTTAATATCTACATAAGCTGTTAAATCAAGTTTGGGTTTAATAGAGTCAAAGGCTAGAGTGGGAACAGACAATTGATTTTCATTTAAATAATTACAAACTCCTTCTGCCAGCATACTGTCTGTTGTGATAATAGCATCAATTTTTGAATCATGATTGAGAAGGCGTTTGGTAAATTGATATCCTTTGTCTTCCAAAAATTCATTTACAAAGGCTGTATTTTGAGGGTCAAGCTCTAAGTGGTAATCCTCTAGTGCTTTTTGATACCCTTTATAGCGATCTTGCGTTACAAATAGTCTTTTGCTACCACCAATAAAAGCAATATTGTGGCAATCTTTTTTGATAAAATATTCTGTTGCATCATATCCAGCTTGGATATTGTCATTATCCACCAAAGGAATAAACGGAGAAAGCGATTTTCCTAAAATTAAAAAAGGAAATTGTTCTTCGCTGACCATTTTTACAAGTGGATCATTTTCTTGAGAGTAGAGAAAGATGAGTCCGTCTACTCGTTTGCCAAGAACCATTTGGGAGATGGCTTCCATGCGTTCCTTTTCATTTTTTCCAGTCGCAATTTGAATGGCATAGTGATGCTCGGAAGCAACCTGAGCAATCCCGCGAAAGACTGAAGGGAAAAATGGGTTTTGATAGAAAGCATCCGAATCATCAGGTAAAACAACCCCAATGACTTGAGTATAACTACTAACCAGACTACGTGCATTGAGATTAGGATGATAATTCAATTCCTTCATAGCTTTACGGACTCTTTTTTTGGTTTCATCGCTGATGCTGGATTTATTTTGGACAACACGGGTAACGGTAGAAGGCGAAACTCCTGCCAATTTAGCAACTTCTTTGATAGTAACTCGCATAAAAAACCTCCTACTTTTTCATTTTTTCATCACGGAAATGTGTCCGATAGAAAATAATGACGAGATAAAGAACAAAAAGAATGTTTTGAATGGTAATCATAGTGGTCATGGCTTGACCGAACAATAACCCTGCTGCAACAGCAATCAAAGTTGGCAATCCCAAACAGTTCAAAGCAAAGTGATAGCATTCTTTGACTGTTTTAAAGGAGAAGAGACGGGATTTTTTCGTTAAATAAAGGAAAAAAGTAGCACCTAGAAGGACAATAAAGAAGTTTAATGCCAATAGAAATCCTGAAATCAGAACCAAAAATAGACTGACTGTCACACGATTTTGTTGGAACCAGTCTTGAGAAATGGCAGCACTCAGAGCGGCTTTATCTTTCAAAGCAGCTTGATTAATATACTGGTATTGAATTTCTGCTAGTTTTCTTCCTTTTTTACTAATAACCAATTGCTTTGGCTCAAAAGCAAGCGTTAACTTTTCTTCTAAGGTTGTATTCTCTTTTCCAAGAAGGACAGTTCCCGTTTTGCTATTGTGAGTGGCTTGCTGACCAGAGTAGCTAAATTGATGATTTTCTATTTTAGCGTTCTCTGCAATATCAACCATCGTTTCTTTTGTTAGCGAGTCAAAAACACCGTCTACAAAAGTGGTGAGTGGGTAACTTTTGAGTGAAGCATTTTGAATCGCAATTGGTATCATGGATAAGGAAACTAAAAAGGCACTAGTGAAAATCAGCTGAAACCATGTCAGCAATTTCCGATTAGCAAAAGGCTTTTTAAAACCATAAATACTGGAAAAATAATTAAATGGATAAGGTAACATAGGCATTTCTTTCTAAAATTTATAATCAGGTGACGACCAATAAACTGTGTTTATTGGCTATCATACAACTATAAATAAAAGAGGGTGGGACAAGATTATCCCTTGTCGCCACCACTTGTTAAACCAGATACAAAGTTCTTTTGTAGGAAGAAGAATAAGATACAGATTGGCAAGGCAATCAAGATAGCACCTGCTGAGAAGTAGGCAATCTTCAAATTCTTCACATCACTAACAAAGGTTTGTAAACCAACAGCAACTGTATAGAATTCTTTTTCACGAAGTAAGAAACTAGATAAGATATAGTCTCCGAATGGCCCCATGAAAGCCCAGAGAGCTTGTACAGCAATCATTGGGCGAACGAGTGGCAATCAATTTGCCAGAAGCGTCTAAAGTGACCAGCTCCGTCCAATTTAGCGGACTCATCAAGCGAGATAGGTACAGTATCAAAGTACCCTTTCATGAGCCAAGCGTTCATTGGGATACCACCGCCGACATAAAGGAAGATGAGGAACCAACTGTGGTTGAGCGCATTTAACATCAAAGCCATAACGAAGAAGGCAGTAAGGGCTGCCATTGTTGGTACCATTTGAATGATTAAGAAGAAAACCAAACTTTGTTTTCTAGCGAGGAAATTATAACGGCTATAAGCGTAACCAGCTAGTACAACTATACTTGTTTGGATGATCATTGTCAAGATGGCAATGATTAAGGTGTTAAAGTACCAAGTACCGTATAGAGTTTCGGTAAAGAGTTTGCTAAAGTTTTCAAAACTGAAATTAATATCAGTATCCAACTTGAACGCAAGGACATTCCCTGTCTTGAAAGCGGACATAATCGTGATCAAGAGAGGATAGATAATGATAATAGATAAAGCCACTAGATAGAAATAAGTTAAAAAGTGGTTTAAACGGCGTTTAAATTTAATAGAATTATTCATCTTACACATCCTCCATATCAAATGCATGTAGTTTCTTGAACGCAATCATGGAGATTGAAATCACGATAAGAGAAATGATAAGTGTTACCGCAGCAGCCATTGAGTATTGAGGAGCTGCACCTGTCGTTAAACGATAAATCCACGAAATGAGGATGTCGGTCGAACCTGCACCACCACCAACTGTACCAGGACCGCCATCATTAAAGAGGTACATGATAGAGAAGTTGTTGAAGTTGAAAGTATACTGACTGATGAGTGTAGGGGCAGCAACTGCTAAAATCATTGGGAAAGTGATATTGCGGAATTTTTGCCATGCATTTGCACCATCAATGTAAGCTGCTTCGTAAAGATCGTTTGGAATGGATTGCAAGATACCAAGTGTCAATACATAGATGTAAGGGAATCCAAGCCAACCTTGCATCATAATTAGAGCAATTTTAGTCCAGGTTGGATCTGTTTTCCAAGGAATCAGATGTCCATTTAAGAATGGCAAAACTTTACCAAGAAGCGGAATGACTTGGGTATTGATCGCACCGATACTATCGTTGAACATGTTACTGAAAGTTAAGATAGTGATGAATGCTGGGACGGCCCAAGGCAGTAGAAAGATAACGCCGAAAATGCGTTTTCCTTTAATAAATGGTTGGTTTGCAATAATAGCGGTAAAAATACCAATAACGATTTGGACGGTTGAGGCAGTCAGTGCCCAGATAATAGTCCAACCAAGAACGGCTCCAAAAGCAGAACGGAAAGTGCTAAGTCGCCAAATATTAGTGAAGTTTGTCACGCCAACCCAATCCAAGAGCTTGGTTGGAGGCAAATGTTGGAAATCATAGTTTGTAAAGGCGATTAAAAGAGTGACCAATACAGGGAAAATGATAGCAAAAGTCATTGCAATATATGAAGGAATAATCAATAGGTAAGGAAAACCATTAGCGTAAATTCCTTTTAACATATCTTTGAAAGTCGTAGGAACTGGATAATCATTATTCCAACGTTTCGCAATAGTATAAGCATCTTTTAGATTGAGAGCATAAAAGATGAAATAAACAATGACAAGAATAAAGTGGAATGCACCACGAATCAGCATGAAAAGAGAGTTATCGCGTCCAGGCACCTCACCGAGAGTAATTAAGTTTCCTAACTCAGGAGCAGCAATGGCGAAAAAGTAAATCAAAAATAAGATGGTAACTCCTAAAAAGATAGCCCCTTTTGCTTTTTGTTTATTATAAATTTGCCCAAGTCCTGGGATGAGGGAGAGCAGCAATGCTTTACGTGGCTGTTGTTGTGTAGTCATCAGAGCCTCCTTTGTCTAAAATATAGAACTCGACTGGTGCTGCCAATCGAGTTCTATCCTACCTCAATCTGTTTTATTTTTTACCAAATTTTTGATCGATAGTATCTTTAATCAATTTCACGGCGTCATTTGCAGCAGTTTTAGCATCTTTTTTACCACTTGCAGCATCAAAGAGCATACTTGCTGCTGGATCCCATACAGTACTCATTTCAGAGATATTTGGCATAGGTTGAGCAGATTGGAACTGTTTAACAACAGCTGAAGTCAATTCATCATTTTTACCTTCAGCATATTTACGAGCTTCTGTATTAGCAGGTACTTCGTTTGTAGCATCATAGAAAGCTTTTTGTTGATCTGTTGATGTCAAGAAGTTGACAAATTTTTGAGCTGTTTTGGCATTTTTAGATCCTGCAGGGATGACCCAAGCTTTACCACCACCAAAGGTTTGATAGTTTTTACCATTTGGAAGTGTAGGAATAGTGGCAACACCATAGTTTACTTTAGCTTCTTTAAATGATGCAGCTTTCCAAGGACCTTCAATGATAGCAGCTGTTTTACCTGATTGGAATTGAGTTTGAATTAAGTTTGCGGCACCTTTAGTATCTTGCATTCCTTTTGGCCATTTTTCGTACCAAGATTTAGCGTATTCAATACCTTTAATAGAACCGTCATTTGCAAGACCGATGTCTTTAGGATCGGTACCGTTCTTACCAAATACGTAACCACCGTTACCAGCTAACAGACCGTAAGCATAATAGAAGTTTGTCCAGTCCGCGAGGAAAGCAGTTGTTTTGCCATTTTCGTTAGCAAAAGCATATTTGCTGTCTTTTGCAAGTTCTTCTAATTCAGCAAATGTAGTTGGAGCTTTAGAAACAAGGTCTTTATTGTAGTACATTACTAATGTTTCGATAACAGCAGGTGCGCCATAAATCTTACCTTTTGTAGTTACGAGTGCTTTTGTTGTGTCATCAGTCATTGAACCTTTGTCAAGTTTCACTTCTGAAAGTTGGCCGTCCGAACCGAGACTACCTACGCGGTCATATGGAGACATCATAACGTCTGGAGCTTTGCCAGATTGGTTGTCAAGTGAAAGATTTTCAAGACCTTTAAGTTGGTCGCCAGTTTTAATAGTAACTTTTGTTCCATTTTCTTTTTCAAAAGCAGCAGCAGCTTTCTTCATGTAGCCTTCGTATTGTTTTTCTACGTAAACAGTGAGGTTTTTACCATCACCAGAAGAAGCTGATTTATTATTTTTGCTACCGCAAGCTACTAGTAACAAACTAGCTAATCCTACAGTTCCAAGAACTGCAACACTTTTCAACATTTTATGTTTCATGATTTATTCCTCCTAAAGAATAAAATAATAAGATAACAATTTAAAATAGTTTACGCAAACGTTTTCTTAAACTATACTTAGTATACCACAAATAGAAAACGGTTGCAACACTTTTTTAAAAAAATCTTAAAAATTTTTTATTTTCTACTCCAAAAATCCTGATAAAATATAGAAGAAAATGATTCAATTGTCCAAAACATTTTAAAAAATTACAAAAAAAGCAGAAAAATGGTTGCGTCCATTCTGGAATTAAGTTATAATCAAATCAACGCAAACGTTTTCGTTAAATGAATACAAAATTTAACAGAAAAATTTATTGAGGTGATAAGATGAAAGAACGTCAAAGTGGTGTTCTCATGCATATTTCTTCTCTTCCAGGGAAATACGGAATCGGCTCATTTGGAAAAAGTGCTTACGATTTTGTGGATTTCTTGGTAAGAACAAAGCAACGCTACTGGCAAATTTTGCCTTTGGGCACAACCAGTTATGGAGATTCTCCTTACCAATCATTCTCTGCATTTGCGGGAAATACACATTTTATTGATTTTGACCGACTGATTGAAGAAGGACTGCTTGTAAAAAGTGATCTTGAAGGATTAGACTTTGGTCAAGATCCAAGAAAAGTAGATTATGCGAAAGTGTTTAACAATCGCAGGCCTGTTTTGGAAAAAGCTGTGAAACGTTTCTTAGAACGTGGAGACTTAGCAGCCTATGAAAAATTTGTAGCAGATAATGCATCATGGCTTGAAGTATTTGTTGAATACATGGCGATTAAAGAGCATTTCGACTTGAAAGCTTGGACTGAATGGCCAGATGCAGCGGTACGTCATCGTGAAGCGTCTAGCTTGGCAACTTATCGCGAAAAGCTAGCTGATCGATTGACCTATCATCGTGTTACGCAATATCTCTTCTTCAAACAATGGTTAGAATTGAAAAATTATGCTAACGAACATCATATTGAAATCGTTGGCGATATGCCAATCTATGTGGCAGCTGATAGCTGTGATGTTTGGGCGCAACCGCATTTCTTTAAAACAGATGAATTAGGACAGCCTACATGTGTAGCAGGATGTCCGCCAGACGAATTCTCTGCGACCGGTCAACTTTGGGGAAATCCAATTTATGACTGGAAGGCAATGGATGAAGATGGGTATAGTTGGTGGATCGAACGCTTACGCGAAAGCTTCAAAATCTACGATGTAGTGCGTATTGATCACTTCCGTGGATTTGAATCTTACTGGGAAATCCCTGCTGGTTCCGATACAGCAGCTCCTGGTAAATGGGTTAAGGGACCTGACTATGCTTTGTTTAAGGCAGTGAAAGAAGAGTTGGGTGATCTGAATATTATTGCTGAGGACTTAGGCTTTATGACCGACGAAGTGATTACTTTGCGGGAAAAAACAGGCTTCCCTGGTATGAAAGTCACTCAATTCGCCTTTAATCCAAATGATGAAAGCATTGATAGCCCACATCTTGCTCCGAACAATTCTGTTATGTACACAGGGACACACGACAACAATACTGTTCTTGGTTGGTACCGTGATGAGATTGATGATGCTACACGTGAGTATATGGCTCAATACACCAATCGTAAGGAATATGAAACAGTTCCTCATGCAATGTTACGAACTATCTTTGCTTCTGTCAGCTTTATGGCAATTGCAACCATGCAAGATTTACTAGAGTTAGACAGTTCAGCTCGTATGAACTATCCATCAACTATCGGTGGCAATTGGTCATGGCGTATGACAGCAGATGAATTGGACCCTGTGATTGAGGCAAAATTATATAGCTTAACAAAAACATATCGTCGTTTAAATAAAAAATTATTAAAGAAAGAGAATGAATTGTAACGTTCTTTTCTAGGTAGGAGAAAAAATGTCAAATTTACAAGAATTTATCCAACAAACTTATCAAAAAGAAATTGCTGAATGCAGCAATGAAGAATTGTATATTGCCCTTTTAAACTATACAAAATTGGCTAGTGCACAAAATCCAGTTAATACCGGTAAAAAGAAATTGTATTACATTTCAGCAGAATTTTTGATTGGAAAACTGTTATCAAACAACCTCATTAACCTTGGTCTTTATGATGATGTCAAAAAAGAATTAGCAGACGCTGGTAAAGACTTGATTGAAGTGGAAGAAGTCGAATTAGAACCTTCACTTGGTAATGGTGGTTTAGGACGTCTGGCTGCTTGTTTCCTTGATTCTATTGCAACACTTGGTTTGAATGGAGACGGTGTAGGTCTGAACTATCACTTTGGTCTGTTCCAGCAAGTTTTGAAAAACAATGAGCAAACAACAGTACCAAACTTCTGGCTAACAGAGCAAAATTGGTTGGTAAAATCAAGCCGTAGCTATCAAGTACCATTTGCTGATTTCACTTTAACATCAACTCTTTATGACATTGATGTGCCTGGTTATAAAACAGCTACTAAAAACCGTCTTCGTCTGTTCGACCTTGACTCAGTAGATGCAAGTATCATTAAAGAGGGGATTGACTTTGATAAGACAGATATTGCTCGTAATTTGACTCTATTCCTTTATCCAGATGATAGTAATAAGCAAGGTGAATTGCTCCGTATCTTCCAACAATACTTTATGGTGTCAAATGGCGCACAATTGATTATTGATGAAGCGATTGAAAAAGGTAGCAATCTTCATGACTTGGCTGACTATGCTGTTATCCAAATTAACGATACACACCCATCTATGGTCATTCCAGAGATGATTCGTCTCTTGACAGAACGTGGCATTTCTCTTGATGAAGCAATCAACATCGTTAAGAATATGACGGCTTATACAAACCACACAATTCTTGCTGAAGCGCTTGAAAAATGGCCGCTTGATTTCTTGGAAGAAGTTGTTCCACACTTGGTTCCAATCATCAAAGAATTGGATAAGCGCGTGAAGGATGAATACGCAGATCCAGCTGTTCAAATCATTGATGAACACGATCGTGTACACATGGCTCACATGGATATTCACTATGGATATAGTGTCAATGGGGTTGCAGCTCTTCATACAGAAATCTTGAAAAACTCAGAACTCAAAGCCTTTTACGACATTTATCCAGAAAAATTCAACAATAAAACGAACGGAATCACCTTCCGTCGCTGGCTCATGCACGCAAATCCACGCTTGTCAAATTACATTGATAGCTTGATTGGCCGCGATTGGCACCATGATGCTTCAAAATTAGAAGACTTACTTGAATTTTCTGGTAAGGCTGATGTGAAAGCTGAACTTGAAAAAATCAAAGCTCACAACAAACGGAAATTAGCTCGTCACTTGAAAGAGCACCAAGGTGTTGAAATCAATCCTGAATCGATCTTTGATATCCAAATCAAACGCCTTCACGAGTACAAACGCCAACAAATGAATGCTCTTTATGTCATTCACAAATATTTGGATATCAAGGCTGGAAACATTCCTGCACGTCCAATTACAGTCTTCTTTGGTGGGAAAGCTGCTCCGGCATACACGATTGCGCAAGATATTATTCATTTAATCCTTTGCTTGTCAGAAGTAATTGCTAACGACCCAGAAGTTTCTCCATACTTGCAAGTCGTCATGGTTGAAAACTACAATGTAACAGCAGCTAGCTTCTTAATTGCAGCCGGTGACATTTCTGAGCAAATTTCCCTTGCTTCTAAAGAAGCTTCAGGTACTGGTAACATGAAATTCATGCTAAATGGTGCTTTAACGCTTGGTACTTCAGACGGTGCGAATGTTGAAATTCATGAATTAGTCGGCGATGACAATATTTATATCTTCGGTGAAGATTCTGAAACAGTTATTGATTTGTATGCCAAAGAAGCTTATAAGTCAAGTGAATTCTATGCTCGTAAAGCAATTAAACCGCTGGTTGATTTCATTGTCAGTGATGCTGTTCTTGCAGTTGGTAAGAAAGAGCGCTTGGAGCGACTTTACAATGAATTGATCAACAAAGACTGGTTCATGACGCTTCTTGACTTGGAAGATTATATCGAAACAAAAGAACGCATGTTTGCAGATTATGAAGACCGTGATGTCTGGCTTGAAAAAGTTCTTGTCAATATTGCAAAAGCAGGCTTTTTCTCTGCTGACCGTACGATTGCTCAATATAACGATGAAATTTGGCATTTGAACTAGTTCAATAGCGAATAGGCCCCTTGATTGGTAGTTGAGGGGCTTTTGTTTGAAAAAAATAAAGGACACTAGTGAAACTTTTGTTTATTTTTGTTGCCATTTTTGACTGCTTACGTTATAATAAATAAAACTGAAAACTTTTTCACAACGAGGAGGATTATTGTGAAAAAACGACCAATTTATCTATATGTCTTGCTGACACTATCAGCCATTCTATCATCTTTTACATTTGTAGGAACCTTTTTTGGCAGTGAAAAAATAACGAATACAAGTTCTTATAAAGGACTGTCTGAAACGGTTGTGAAGCAAATCGTGGAAGTAACTGAAAGAAGTCTTGTCTTTCTTCATAATATTCCGCATAAAATATTAGTTGTCCTTTCAATTTTATTGTTGATTGCTGCTATTGTGTTTATCGTCAAGAAAAACATTTTATACGCTAATTTTGCCTATATTGCTTATGTGTTATTAGGAATTATTGGGACAATTTACAATTATATCGGTGGTATGCCACTCAACAATCTTTATAAAGATCAAACGATGCGTGCCACAGCAATCTCATCGACAAGAGTTTTGACCATTATTTATTTTGCATTTAATATTCTTTTCCTTGTTATTGTCTTTTTCAAGATGAAACGGCAGCAACAAGACTTAGCAAAAGAAGAATTACAATAGTTGACAAAACATATCTATCAGCTTAAAATTTTAAGAGAATGATAGATGTGTTTTATTTTTAGAAAGTGAGAAAATATGAAAATTTCCTTAGTTTATATTAGCTTAAGTGGCAACACAGCGAGTTTTATCAAACGTTTGTCTGCTTTTTTGCAAGAGCGACATGAAAATGTTGAGATTGAGCAGGTGGATATAAAAGATATGGTGAAAGAGGAGCGACCATTTTACGCCATGTCTCAGTCCTTTGTAGCCTTTTTGCCAACCTACTTAGAAGGTGGGAATGGTTTGGATAATGGAGATGTGGAGATTCTTACCAATGATTTAGGTGACTTTATCGCTTTTGAAGAGAATTACAAGCGCTGTTTTGGCATTGTTGGCAGTGGCAATCGTAATTTTAACAACCAATATTGTCTAACAGCTAAGCAATATGCAGAGCGATTTAATTTTCCAGTCTTGGATACATTTGAACTTCGTGGCTTGAATGAAGACGTCAAACGAATTGGTCTGAAAATTGAAGAATTATACGGAATGTAATAAAAAATCCTATCGTTGTAAATACCGATAGGATTTTTTGATAGGGTTAGGAAATTACATTTTTTCTGGAGCATCAACGCCGAGAAGACGAAGAGATTCTTTTAGAACAACAGCTGTTGCGTAGCTGAGAGCCAGACGGCTGTCACGTTCAGGGCCTTCGTCCAAGATACGAGTGTGTGCGTAGAATTTGTTAAATGCTTGTGCAAGACTGATCGCATATTTTGCAATGAGTGATGGGTCATAATTGTCAGCTGCACGTTTGACAACACGGGCAAAATCTTGTAGCAGTTTAATGATTTCCCAACTTTCAGCATCATCTAGGCTGTATGTTGCTTCAGCACTTGGCTTGAAGTCAGCTTTGCGAAGGATTGATTGGATACGTGCATAAGCGTATTGGATGTATGGACCTGTTTCTCCTTCAAAGGATACCATGGCTTCCAAATCAAAGTCGTAACCGTTGCGACGGTCTGTTTTTAAATCGTAGAATTTGACAGCTCCTACCCCGACAGCACGAGCAACAGCTTCTTTGTTTTCAAGGTCAGGATTTTTGGCTTCAATTTGTGATTTAGCACGACTGATAGCCTCTTGAAGAGTTGGCTCAAGAAGGATGATATTTCCTTTACGTGTAGACAATTTTTGGCGGTTCTTTGTGACCAATCCAAAGTCTACGTGAATCATATCATCGCTCCAGTCAAATCCCATCTTCTTCAAAACGGCTTTTAATTGTCTGAAGTGATTAGCTTGTTCTTGACCTACGGCATAAATGTTTTTAACGAAGTTGTAAGTGCGAGCACGGTACATAGCTGTCGCAATATCACGTGTAATGTAAAGTGTTGCTCCGTCAGATTTCTTAATCATAGCTGGTGGCAGATTGACATCATCAAGGTTGACAATGCTAGCCCCCTTAGACTCTTCCAACAATCCTTTTTCTTCAAGGATTTTGATACCTTCGTCCATCTTGTCATTATAGAAGGCTTCACCAGCTAGACTATCGAATTCAACGCCAAGCAATTTGTAGATACGGTTAAATTCTTTCAGACTTTCGTCGCGGAACCATTGCCACAATTCAGTAGCTTCAGGATCACCGTCTTCTAATTTTTTGAACCAGAGGCGACCTTCATCATCAAGCTCAGGATCTGTTTCGATTTCCGCATTGATACGAACGTACAGTTTCAACAATTCATCAATTGGATTTGCTTCGACGGCTTCTTTGCTGCCCCATTTTTTATAGGCCACCATTAAAAGACCGAATTGTTTTCCCCAGTCACCTAAGTGATTGATTTTAATGGTGTTGTAACCCAATTTACGGAAAATATTAGAAAGAGCATCACCAATAACAGTTGAGCGCAAATGACCAACTGAAAATGGTTTTGCAATGTTTGGGCTGGAGAGATCAATGGTAATGTTTTCTCCATTTCCTTCATTTTGCTGCCCATAGTTATTTCCTTCTTTTACAATTTCTTTGATAACTTGAGCTGAAATTTTTGATTTATCAAGGAAGAAATTAACATAAGGACCAGTTGCCACTACTTTTTCAAAGTTTGTTGAATCAATTTTTTCTGCAATATCTGCTGCAATCGCTTGAGGCGCTTTTCGTTCTACTTTCGCTAAAGAAAAGGCAGGAAAAGCAATATCACCTAAATCTGAGCTTTTTGGTTTTTCTAGTAAATTTAAAATAGCGTCTTGGTCTAAGCTGTCAATGACCTTAGCCAGTTCACTTGCAATCAATTGTTTATTATCCATGGTTTCTCCTTTGGTCTTTTACTAATATTTTAACATATTTTTTGACGAATCTTCAATTTTTTTGGTATAATTTTGAGTATAAATATACATTATTGAGGATAAAATGAAAAAGAGTGAACGTCATAAACTAATTAAGCGAATGATTAAGGAAGAAAAACTGAGTACACAAAAAGATATACAGGATCGTTTAAAGGCACAAGGCATCATTGTAACACAGACAACCCTCTCTCGGGACTTACGTGAAATTGGATTGACGAAAGCTAAGAAAAACAATGAAGTTTATTATGTTTTAGCAGATGAAACAAATAAAATCGATTTGGTTGAGTTCTTGTCTTATCATGTAGAGGGTGTTTCTCGGGCGGAATTTTCCTTGGTTCTTCATACTCGCTTAGGAGATGCTTCTATTCTGGCTAACTTTGTGGATGCCAATAAAGGTGAGCTGATTTTAGGAACGGTAGCAGGGGCTAACACGCTCTTAGTTATCTGTCGTGATACAGCAGCTGCAAAACAAATGGAAGAGCAGCTCCTTGAGAAAATGGATTAAGAGAATGAATGATGAGGCTGGGACAAAGAGCTCAGCTTCCTTTGTTTATGTAGTCAACAAGACGCAGTAGCTGATTGCTCAAAGCAATGCTTTGAGGTGGCGGATAGAACTTGCGAAACACGTCTCAAAGCTGTTGTTTTTCAGGTTCGGAAAAACACTTTTGACAAAAACTTTGTTTTCTTTATCCACCACCTCAACAGTCTTTCAGACTGTTGAGCAAGCCTTGCGGGGTGAGATGACGAACTGAAAATTTTCAAGATGAGTCCTGTCCCACTCCCAGCTATGCGGATGTGGGACGATGAAATCAAGTTTCTACGAAACTATTGATTTCTATCCCACTCTTATCACTATCAACCAACAGAAAGGATGAGAATGACAAAAGAAAAACTATCTCCAGGAATGCAACAGTATTTAGATATAAAAAAAGATTATCCAGATGCTTTTTTGTTGTTTCGCATGGGAGATTTTTATGAATTATTCTATGATGATGCGACCAATGCGGCACAGATTTTAGAGATTGCTCTGACTAGCCGCAATAAAAACTCGGAAAATCCAATCCCAATGGCAGGAGTTCCTTATCATTCGGTGCAGCAATACATTGATGTCTTAATTGAAGCAGGCTATAAAGTTGCGATTGCAGAGCAAATGGAAGATCCTAAAAAAGCGGTTGGAGTAGTCAAACGCGAAGTAGTACAGGTGATTACGCCGGGGACAGTAGTTGATTCTTCAAAACCAGACAGTCAGAATAACTTTTTAGTGGCTTTGGATAAGCTGTCAGGTATATATGGGCTGGCTTATATGGATGTGGGAACGGGTGAATTTCAAGTCACAAGTCTTAGTGACTTTAACATAGTCTGTGGAGAAATCCGAAACCTGCGAGCGCGTGAAGTGGTCTTAGGGTATGAATTGCCTGAAATGGAGCACCAAGTATTGGAGACTCAAATGAATCTCCTTTTATCGCGAGTAGAAACTACATTTGATGATGTTCAGCTACTAGGAAAGGACTTGTCACCGCTAGAGCACCAAGTAGCTGGAAAGTTATTAGAGTATGTTCATAAAACGCAGCTACGTGAGCTTAGTCATTTGAAACAAGTTCATCATTATGAAGTCAAAGATTTCTTGCAGATGGACTACTCAACTATGGCAAGTCTGGATTTAACAGAGAATGCTCGGACAGGAAAGAAGCACGGTAGCTTTTATTGGTTGATGGATGAGACCAAGACAGCTATGGGAACGCGATTGTTGAGAGCGTGGATTCAACGTCCGTTGATTGATAAAGAGCGAATCGTCAAGCGGCAGGATGTAGTGCAAGTCTTTTTAGATCATTTCTTTGAGCGCAGTGACTTATCAGACAGTCTCAAAGGAGTGTATGATATTGAGCGTTTAGCCAGTCGGGTTTCGTTTGGCAAGACCAATCCGAAAGATTTATTACAACTTGCTGCGACATTGAGTCATGTACCACAAATTAAGGGAATTTTAAAAGGAATTGACAGCCCAGTTTTGGAAGATTTGATTGCTAAATTGGATGAAATTCCTGAATTGGCGGCCTTGATTCAGTCAGCAATTTCGTCGGATGCTCCAAATGTCATTACAGAGGGTAATATTATTAAAACAGGTTTTGATGAAACTTTGGACAAGTATCGAGTGGTCATGCGAGATGGAACGAGCTGGATTGCAGATATTGAGGCGAAAGAAAGAGAAACTAGTGGAATTAACAACCTGAAGATTGATTACAATAAAAAAGATGGTTATTATTTCCATGTCACCAATTCCCAGCTTGAACACGTACCCAGTTATTTTTTCCGCAAGGCAACTTTGAAAAATTCGGAGCGTTTTGGTACGGAAGAACTGGCTCGTATTGAAGGCGAGATGTTGGAAGCGCGTGAAAAATCAGCTAATTTGGAATACGAGATTTTTATGCGCATTCGTGAGGAAGCTGGTAAATATATCAAACGTCTGCAATCCTTGGCGCAAACTCTGGCAACGGTTGATGTGCTGCAAAGCTTTGCAACTGTAGCTGAAAAGCAACACTTTGTGAGACCAGAATTTACTGAGCAGCGCTCTATCCAAATTGATAAAGGGCGGCATGCGGTCGTAGAAAAAGTTATGGGTGCACAAACCTATATTCCTAATAGCATTTCAATGGACGAGAATGTTAATGTTCAGCTAATTACAGGTCCAAATATGAGTGGGAAGTCAACTTATATGCGGCAGTTAGCAATCATTGTGATTATGGCTCAAATGGGCTCTTATGTTTCAGCTGAAAGCGCTCAATTGCCGATTTTTGATGCAATCTTTACTCGAATTGGTGCAGCGGATGACTTGGTTTCTGGACAATCAACCTTTATGGTTGAAATGATGGAAGCGAACCATGCTATTTCTCAAGCAACAGAAAATTCACTCATTCTTTTCGATGAGTTAGGAAGAGGAACAGCGACCTATGATGGCATGGCGCTTGCTCAGGCGATTATTGAGTATATTCACAATCGGACAGGCTCCAAGACACTTTTTGCGACTCACTATCACGAGTTGACAGAACTGTCAACTAGCTTGACACAACTAGAAAATGTCCATGTAGCAACCCTAGAAAGAGATGGTCAAGTAACATTTCTTCATAAGATTGAAGTTGGACCTGCTGATAAATCTTATGGGATTCATGTAGCAAAAATTGCAGGTTTGCCAAATGATTTGTTGACAAGAGCGGATCAAATATTGACACGATTAGAAAGCCAAGCAAATGAGAAGTCATCTCTCAATCCTTCTAATAAAGGAGCTAATGATAGTAAGGAAAATCAAGTATCTGAGCAGATATCTTTATTTCCAGAAATAACCGAATCACCTATTTTAGACGAGTTGCGCCAGTTGGACATTTATAATATGACCCCAATGGAAGTGATGTTGGCTGTGGCAGAGCTGAAGAAGAAACTTTAAAATGTTGAAGCTATAGTGGGTGTGGCTGGCTAACAGCTCAATTTGCTGAAATGTCATACCAGAATTGCAGCTAGGGTCTAATCTTCAAACCACAACAATTTAGCAAGCTATGATGTTTTCTATCAATCTGCATTTTTAGTTGGGCTCAAATAACCGCCGTGAGTTTTTTCACAGCGGTTATTTCTTGCTATTTGCATTGTTCCTTTAAGTGATGATTGATTTTCTCAATTTTCTTTTTAGTCAGATAAGACAGGATTGCCCAAAGGATAAGATAAACAACAGTAAATTCCAAAATCAACTGTAAGATGAAAATGGGTTCACTTGGAAACCAGCCAGCTAAAAGAGCTAAGGGAATAAATCCTAGAATCATAAGCCCATAGTGACAGATAGTTGCTTTGAGGATGCTCCAATCTTTTTTGAAAAGCTCTTTTCCTAAGCTAAAGAGTAAGCCGATTAGACCCCATATAGCTGCGCAATAGAGAACGACTAAGGCGCCGTGAATATGATACTGTTCCATCCAAAGACCAACTGCTGAATAAGGGTTGAGCGGATGATAGGCAGGTGCAAAAAAGTAAGAAAAGATGACGGATAGGAGGAGTCCGATAACAATGCCTCCTAGAGCATCTCTGAATAATGTTTTTTTCATAGTTGTAATTTCTCCTTTATAGCTTTGAGATAACGGCGAGATGAATAAGTTATCTGACCGTTTTTTAGTGTAATCTGAATCAGACCGCTGCCGGTCAATTTCAGATGATCAATCTGTTTGGTATTGATGATTTCAGATTGGGAAATCTGTAGAAAATCAGCAGGAAGCAATTCCAAAACTTGATAAAGTGGGAGCCCTATGTGATAATTGTCTGTCGCTGTTTCAGCCCAAACTTGGCGGTTTTCAATATAAACCCGCTGAATTTCAGCAGTATCTAATAGGTAAATCTCTTCCTCTTTTTTAGCTCGAATAACTTTGTTTTTATCGAGTTGTTGAGCAAATTTCAGCGATTGCTGAATGGCGTCTGACAAAGCCGGTGCTTCAATAATGACTTTTTTCCTCTGAAAACTTTTCGTCAATATGCAATTGAACTTTCATAAACATCCCTTCTTTCCAGATGTTAGCTTGTTGCTGATTTTCGTTCATACCAAGAGGATACTAACTACCTCCCTCTTCCTAAATCTATTAAACATTATTTCGACTAGGAAAACAAGGGCTTTTACCTAAGTGGTTGCTTTGTTTGTCTATTTGGTTTCTTTTAAAAGGAGAAGCTGGTCCAGGCCCCCTCACACCAGACTTCTGATAGAAAAACAGCTTTATGTTATAATAGTAGCTAGAATACTTACGGAGAAAACTATGTCAAAAATTATTGAACTACCAGAAAATCTTGCCAATCAGATTGCGGCGGGTGAGGTTATTGAGCGGCCTGGCAGCGTTGTCAAGGAGTTAATAGAAAACTCTATTGATGCTAATGCAACTCAGATTATAGTTGAGATTGAAGAAGCGGGACTCAAGAGCATTAAAGTTATCGATAATGGCGAAGGAATTGAGCATGAGGAGGTTTCCTTGGCTTTGCGGCGGCATGCTACTAGTAAAATTAAGAAACAAGCCGACCTTTTTCGAATTCGGACATTGGGCTTTCGGGGCGAGGCGCTTCCGTCTATTGCTTCTGTTTCACGCTTGACGATTGAAACTGCGACAAATGGTGGAACACATGGAACGCTTCTGATTGCGCAAGGTGGAGAAATTGAAACTATAGAACCAAGTAGCTGTCCTAGAGGCACCAAAATCAAGGTGGAAGATCTCTTTTTCAACACACCTGCTCGCTTAAAATATATGAAAAGTCAACAAGCAGAACTGTCTCACATTGTAGATGTAATGAACCGTTTGAGTCTAGCACATCCAGAGGTCGCTTTTATCTTGCTCAATGATGGTAAAGAGTTGACTCGGACGGCAGGAACAGGAAATTTGCGTCAAGCAATTGCTGGTATCTATGGATTAACAACAGCAAAAAAAATGATTGAAATTTCAGCATCTGATTTGGATTTTGAAGTATCAGGCTATATTAGTTTGCCAGAATTAACAAGGGCTAATCGGAATTACATCACCATTCTCATCAATGGTCGCTACATCAAGAATTTCCTGCTCAATCGAGCTATTTTAGATGGATATGGTAGCAAGCTCATGGTGGGGCGTTTTCCGATTGCTGTGATTGATATTCGGATTGACCCATATCTTGCTGATGTCAATGTTCATCCGACCAAGCAAGAAGTGCGGATTTCAAAAGAGAGAGAACTGATGGCCTTGATTTCGCAAGCCATTTCTGCGAGTTTAAAAGAGCAGGATTTGATTCCGGATGCTTTGGAAAATTTAGCAAAATCAACCATTAACCGAGCAAATAAGCCTGAGCAGACGAGTCTCCCACTCAAAGAAAACCGACTCTATTACGATAAAGAAAGAAATGACTTCTTTGTGAAATCACAGGTGTCAGAAGCCCAACCTTCTTTTGAGGAATCTGACCGATTAGACCAACAATCTGCTGATACAGCTGAACTCAATTCAAAAGCTGCTTCTGTCAAATTTGCAGAAAGGCAATCTCCTTCTTACAATCAACTAGATCATCCAGAGCTGGATCAGGCGAGCTTAGAGAGAGCTTTAGATAAGCTAGATGGAGAAGAAACTTCAACTTTTCCAGAATTGGAATATTTCGGGCAAATGCATGGCACCTACCTTTTTGCTCAAGGAAACGGTGGTCTCTATATCATTGACCAGCATGCGGCTCAAGAGCGAGTGAAGTACGAATATTACCGTGAAAAAATCGGAGATGTAGATGCTAGTCAGCAGCAGATTCTGGTTCCCTATATCTTTGAATTTCCAGCCGATGATATGCTACGTCTGAAACAACGTATGTCTCTTTTGGAAGAAGCCGGTGTTTTCCTTGAAGAATACGGAACTAATCAATTTATTCTTCGTGAACATCCCATTTGGCTTAAGGAAGAGGAGATCGAATCAGGTATTTATGAGATGTGCGATATGCTCCTTCTAACCAAGGAAGTCTCTATCAAGAAATATCGCGCTGAGCTGGCTATTATGATGAGTTGTAAACGCTCTATTAAAGCTAATCACAGTTTGGATGACTATTCAGCACGTGATTTGATTTTTCAGTTATCACAATGCGACAATCCCTACAACTGCCCTCACGGTCGTCCCGTTTTGGTCAACTTCACTAAATCTGATATGGAAAAAATGTTCCGTCGGATTCAGGAAAATCATACCAGTCTGAGAGAATTGGGGAAATACTAAATATCCTGAAAACAGAGAGTTACCATATTCTCTGTTTTTTAGCTTTTTTCTATCCAATGTGAGGTTTTTCCAACAGCTTCAATTTTTTCTAGTTGAAAATATGATATACTAAAAGGGTTGAAAAGGAGAAGTCATGTACGAATATTTTAAAGGAATTTTAAGTAAAATCACAGCCAAATATATTGTAGTGGAGGTGGGGCAAATTGGCTATATCCTGCATGTGGCAAATCCCTATGCCTATTCAGGTCAGGTCAATCAGGAGCTTCAAGTTTTTGTTCATCAGGTGGTCAGAGAGGATGCCCAGCTCCTCTACGGTTTTCGCACAGAGGATGAAAAGCAGCTTTTTCTCAATTTGATTTCGGTTTCTGGTATTGGCCCCGTTTCTGCTCTTGCGATAATCGCAGCTGATGATAATGCTGGCTTGGTGCAAGCCATTGAGCAGAAAAACATTACTTATCTGACAAAATTTCCTAAAATCGGCAAAAAAACAGCCCAACAAATGGTGCTGGACTTAGAAGGTAAGGTTGTGGCAACAGGTGTTGCTCCTAAGCAAGTTGCTGTTGCAGCTACTAGTGACAATCAAGAATTGGAAGAAGCCATGGAAGCCATGCTAGCTCTGGGATACAAGGCGGCTGAACTCAAGAAAATTAAGAAATTCTTTGAAGGAACCAATGATACCGCGGAAAACTATATCAAATCCGCTCTCAAAATGCTGGTAAAATAAAGGAGAAAAGATGAAACGGTGTAGCTGGGTAAAAGAGAATAATCCTTTATATGTCGCTTATCATGATCAAGAGTGGGGGATTCCTTTGCATGATGAGCGGGCTTTATTTGAGTTGCTCTGCCTAGAGACCTATCAGGCAGGACTATCTTGGGAGACTATTCTCAATAAACGAGCAGCCTTTCGACAAACTTTTCATGGCTATGATGCTCATCAGGTGGCAGCCATGACAGACGCGGAGTTAGAAGGTATTTTACAAAATCCTGCCGTCGTCCGAAATCGTCGGAAAATCTATGCAACACGTGCCAACGCCCAAGCTTTTCTGAAAATACAGGCAGAATTTGGCAGTTTTGATTATTATCTCTGGTCTTTTGTAGACTTTACACCAATTGACAATCCTGTAAAGGATTACAAGCAGATGCCCTCCAAGACTCCATTGTCTGAAAAACTGGCTAAAGACATGAAGAGACGAGACTTCAAGTTTGTAGGACCAGTTTGTGTCTATTCTTTCCTGCAGGCGGCAGGTCTCGTCAATGACCATGAGGAGACTTGCGATTTTAATCCAGCAAGAAAAACAAACAAACGATGTTAATAGCTTTGCTATTTTTTATGTGAGCAGTCAGTGCAATATTTATTGACCGATACTGTTTTATATTTTTCGTAATATTGCCGTATTTGTGATGATATGACATCACTACAAAACCATGACCAAAGTTCCAATCGTAATCAAAATGCTACCAATCAAGGATTTCATAGTAAAATCCTCGTGGAGAAAGATAAAAGCAAGAATGAGTGTGAGGACAACACTAAGCTTATCAATAGGAACGACCTTGGAGGCTTTTCCCTCCTGCAATGCTCGGTAATAACAGAGCCAGGAAGCGCCCGTCGCTAATCCAGATAAAATCAAGAAAATCCAACTTTTCTTGCTGATGTTAGCGAGACTGAGTTGTCCTTTGGTCAAAACGATCATACCCCAAGCCATTAAAACAACGACCACTGTCCGAATAGCTGTCGCTAGATTAGAATTGACGCCAGAAATCCCGATTTTGGCTAAGATAGATGTCAGTGCTGCAAACAAAGCAGAAAGAAATGCAAAAACTGCCCACATCATTGAATCTCTTTAAAAGTTTTGTTTTCTTTATTTTATCACATTTGATTCTATCTAAACATAGTAAAACCAAAGAAACTTAGACAACAAGAACTGTCTGGGTTTCTTTGTACAAATCAAAGCGTGAAAAGGATTTGAATCTAGTTGATAAAAAGGTCACAAGCTAAGACCTGTGGAAATGATTGATTTCATGTTTCATATTTCATATCTTGTAGTAACTCAAGTTCGTTTGTGATTTTTAATAGGCCAATCCTTTTTCGATTCGTTTGTTATTATTTTGGCAAATTCCTAATCTAATATTACACAAAGCTAAAGCATCATACCTCTTTAACTTTTGAGCTTCTAAAGCTAGTGTGACAATTTTTTCATATTGTTGAAATTCATGATGGTACAAATAAATTCCTGCTAAATTTGAGACTGAAGTTAAGCGTTTGAACATTTGTGCAACTTTTGTAGTTCTCTAGGCCTTCGAAAAAACAGATGCCAAATTTTCAAAATGGTAAAAAAACGTTGACTTTTCCGGGGGGGGGGGGGTATACTGATATTAGTATAATATTAATTACAGGAGAAATATGCAATGAAAAAGCATAAATGGATAAGTTATTTCTTATCATTGTTAGCAATATTTACCGTGTTTGGTGCTACTAATGTTCATAAGATTTTTGCCGGTGAGGTAAAACCTGATGTGAAGATAACCAATTTTACATTATCTCATGAAGATGGGTCGACTAATCAGAAATTTCACTACAATGAACGATTTAAGATTAATATGGAATGGGATGCTTCTTCATATAGCAATACGTTAAAAGAAGGTGATTATTTTAATATAAAATTACCAGATAATATGAAATTTCCTACAAATACATCTGCTACAAAATTTGAAATAAAAGATAGCAGTGGGAAAGTAATAGCCAATGCAGTTGTTTCACCTAATGCAAACGAACAAGGAGGAATGGTCAAAGTTACTTTCACAAAAGAAGTAGAGAATCATTATAATATCAAAGGTAAAATGGAGCTGGCTGCTAGTTTTACTAACATAAAATACGATGAAAAGAATAAATTTGAAGTTTCAGTTGATGGAAAAGTTCAAACAACTGAAATAGAAATTACGGGACCGAATCCTCTGAAAGATGAAGAAATTGGTAAATGGGGAACAGCTATTAAAGAGAGTGATAATACTGTTCAATGGTATGTTCGAATCAATCATAAAAAAGGAACTTACAAAAACT
The DNA here is from genome assembly GCF_040207525.1 of Streptococcus sp. KHUD_010. Taxonomy (NCBI): domain Bacteria; kingdom Bacillati; phylum Bacillota; class Bacilli; order Lactobacillales; family Streptococcaceae; genus Streptococcus; species Streptococcus sp. KHUD_010. The sequence goes on from NZ_CP157941.1 coordinate 100,000, forward strand.
TTGTTTACAAAGATGGACTTTGGACAAAAAGTGGGGATTTAGGTGGTGTACACCTTATTCCAGACTCATTTCATCTTTATGAAGTTGAATATGATCAATATGGTGGTCAACAAGGAGTTATAAAAGAGGTAGATATCAAGGATAAATTAACCCTTACTGATAATAATACAAAATTTGAGTTAGCCATAGGAGATATTAATAAAACTCAATATAAATTGGAGTATAAATCTACCTATATACCTGGTAGTATTCTTAGAAACAAGGCTAAGGGCACTTATACAAATGGAGAAACCCATGAACACAACGAGACTTTCCACGATGCTACTTCTAGTGGTAGTGGTTCGGGAAGTTTATTGAGTAAGCTTCGTATTCTTAAAGTCGATGCAGAAAATAACACAACTAAGCTAGCTGGTGCTAAGTTTTCAATCAAAAAACTTCAAGATGGCACAACATTTGAGCTAACTACAGATGCAAATGGTGAAGCAACATCTGATAAGCTGGTTCCGGGTCAATATGAAATTACAGAAGTAACACCACCTGCAGGGTATGAGCTGAACTCGGAAACATATACTGTCACGATCACATCGGATGATGCAACCCTTAAAACCATTACGAATAAGAGAGCAAAAACCTCTGTTAAGGTAAATAAAAAATGGGTTGGTAAGACAGGATCTGAAGTGAAAGTTGAACTTCAGGCTGGCGGTACAACAGTAGCTGAAGCAACTTTAAATCAAGCAAATAACTGGGAACATACTTTTGATAATTTGGAACAGTATAAAGATGGGAAACTTATCGATTATACCGTTAAAGAAGTAGAGGTTGAAGAAGGATACCAATCTAAAGTAGAAGGAAATGCTACAGATGGTTATACGATTACTAACACCTACACCCCAGCACCTGATACCAAAGCAAAAATTGCTGGTAAGAAAGTGTTGGAAGGTAAAATACTCGAAGCAGGAAAATATAGCTTTGTTCTGAAGAAAGCAGATGGTAGCGTCGTTCAAACCGTTACCAATGACGTAGGCGGAAACTTCGCTTTCGATGAATTGACTTACGATGAAAATCAAGTCGGTACGCACAAGTATACGGTTGAAGAAGTTGCAGGAACTGAAACGGGTATTACTTACGATAAAACTATTCAAGAAGTAGAAGTCAAGGTTGAAAAAATCAGTGCCACTGAATTAAAAGCAACGGTTTCTAAACAAGCCAGTGACCTTGTCTTCACGAATAAATATACCCCTGCTAAAACACAAATTCCAGTGAAGAAAGTCTGGGATGATGCCGACAATCAAGATGGCAAACGTCCTGCTTCTATCACAGTTAAGCTCCTGGCAGACGGTCAAGATACAGGCAAAACTCTTGAATTGTCAGAAGCTAATGGCTGGTCAGGTAACTTCACGGATTTAGACGCAGATAAAGGCGGAAAAGCAATTGATTATAAAGTGGTTGAAGTAAGCACGGTGGCTGGTTATACAAGTGAAATCAGCGGAGATGCAACAACTGGTTTTACAATCACTAATAAATATACTCCAGAAACGATTGACATTAAAGCCACAAAGAACTGGGATGATGCCAATAACCAAGATGGCAAACGTCCGAAATCGATTACGGTCAACCTCATGGCCGACGGTGAAAAAGTAGCTTCCCAAGAAGTGAAAGCAGCAGCTGACGGCACTTGGTCTACAGTCTTTACAAAACTTCCTAAATTCAAAAATGGGAAGGTGATTAAATATAGCCTGACCGAAGAAGTCGTTTCTGAATACACCAGCGAAATCAATGATTTCAATATTACCAACAAATACACACCAAAAATGATTGATTATCAAGTGACGAAGACTTGGAATGACAATAATAACCAAGATGGCAAACGTCCAGACCATATCACGGTTCACTTGCTGAAGACAGTTGGCGGTGTGACTACCGAAGTTGAGAAATATGATATCAAAGTCGCAGAAGCAGATCCAGCGAATGGCAATGTTTGGAAACATACCTTTACTAATCTTCCAAAATACGAAACAGGTCAAGAAATTGTCTATTCTGTTAAGGAAGATGCCGTAGCAGGATATGAAACATCTATCAAGGGTCAAGAAATCACAAACACCCATGACCCAGAAACAATCGTCATTTCTGGTAAGAAAGTCTGGGAAGATGCTAACAACCAAGACGGCAAGCGAACAAAAACAGTCAAGGTTCAAATTCTGAAAGGCGGCACAATCGTTGATGAAGTTGAAACTTCAGAAGAAAAAGGTTGGGCATTTGAATCCAAACCATTACCGAAGTATGAAAACGGTAAAGAAATCGAATATGATGTCAAAGAAGTTGCTGTAGAATCTTACGAAAAGCCAATAGTTGAAAAATCTCAAGACGGTAAATACACGATTACCAACAAGCGTACTCCAGAAAAGGTAAACTTGACAGGTCAAAAGACTTGGGAAGATGACAATGACAAAGACGGTCTTCGTCCAAAAGAGATTCAAGTAAGATTGCTTGCAAATGGAAAAGATACAGGCAAAGTAGCAACAGCAAGCGCAGCAACTGGTTGGAAGTATAGTTTTGAACAGCTTGCCAAATATGAAGCAGGTAAGGAAATCACTTATACGGTGGAAGAAGTTGCGGTACCAGAAGGATACACAGCGAAGGTAGAAGGCATGAATATCACGAATCGTCATACGCCAGAGAAACCACAAACCCCACCAAGTACACCAGAAAAGCCAAAGAAGACCATTCTCCCATCAACAGGTAGTCACAGTTCATTCTTGGCATTATTTGCAGGTTTGTTCACATTAGGTGGAGCTGTTTACTTGTTAAAGAAGAAGGTGTAATTCTATCATCAGGTAGAACAATGAAAGTCCATTAGAGAAATCTAGTGGGCTTTTTCAGATTCTTTGGCAACGGATATGGATGATGATTAGTTGATTTATCTTAACATTGAGGTGAAATCAAATTAGCTTCCTCAATTTGTATACAGAGCTAAAAAATTAGTAAATTGTCTATGGCTTGTGAAGGATTCATGAAGAACAATACCTTTGTTTTATCAAAATTTCTCGCTAATTTATGGGAGATTCTTTTCTTAAAATGCAGTTTTTAAGATTTTTTGTGATAAAATAAAATCAATTGCGAATAGTAAGGTAGGGGAGGTTCTATGAAAGCAGAAATTATTGCTGTGGGTACTGAAATTCTGACAGGTCAGATTGTCAATACAAACGCCCAATTTTTATCTGAAAAATTAGCGAGTCTGGGAGTAGATGTGTATTTTCAAACTGCGGTCGGAGATAATAAAGCTCGTCTGTTATCCATTTTAGAAATTGCTCGGAATCGGAGTAATTTGGTCATCTTAACTGGAGGATTAGGCCCAACAGAAGATGACTTGACTAAGCAGACTTTGTCAAAATTCTTAAATCGTAGATTGGTATTTGACCGAATGGCTACGGAGAAATTGGACCGTTTCTTCGCAAGCAGATCAGACTATGTGCGAACACCCAATAATGAGCGGCAAGCTCAGATAGTGGAAGGCTCGACTCCTCTCCAAAACGAAACCGGACTTGCGGTGGGAGGCGTGATTGAAGTCAGTGGCGTGACTTATGTCGTTCTGCCTGGACCGCCTAGTGAATTAAAACCTATGGTAAATAATGAGCTGGTTCCGCTTTTAGCAACTGGTCAAAAATTGTATTCAAGAGTTTTGCGTTTCTTTGGTATTGGTGAAAGTCAATTAGTAACCCTTTTAGGAGATTTAATTGATAATCAGACCGATCCAACCATTGCTCCTTATGCTAAGACGGGAGAGGTGACATTGCGATTGTCCACTAAGGCTGGCAGTCAAAAGGAAGCAGATGTTAAGTTTGCTCATTTAGAAAAGAAAATTTTGGCAGTACAGACTTTTGAGAAACAACATTTAGCAGACCTTTTCTACGCTTATGGAGATGATAATTCTCTGGGGCAAACAGCTTTTGAACTGCTGAGGAGAGCAGGAAAGACCGTCACAGCAGCTGAAAGTTTGACTGCAGGACTCTTTCAAGCAACTTTGGCAAACTTTGCTGGAGCCTCAAATGTCTTTAGTGGTGGCTTTGTTACCTACAGTATAGAGGAAAAGAGCCGAATGCTGGGCATTTCCTTGGCAGACTTGGGAAAGCATGGGGTAGTTTCAGCTTTTACAGCGGAGAAAATGGCAGAGCAGGCAAGAAAATTGACCGCTAGTGACTATGCGGTGAGCTTGACAGGTGTGGCAGGTCCAGATAGCTTAGAAGGACATCCAGCAGGGACAGTTTATATCGGCTTAGCAACCACAGAGGATGTTCAGTCTATTAAGGTTAATATTGCGGGTCGCAGTCGGACAGATGTACGTAAAATAGCCGTTCTGCATGCTTTCAATTTGCTACGAAAAACTTTGTTAAAAAACGAAAATATGCTATAATAATTAGATAGGTAAAAAAATAATTTATCAGTATACAGGAGAAATAAATGGCGAAAAAACAAAAAAAATTAGAAGAAATTTCAAAGAAATTTGGCGAGGAACGTCAAAAAGCACTAGATACTGCACTTAAAAATATTGAAAAAGATTTTGGCAAAGGGGCGATTATGCGCCTAGGTGAGCGCGCTGAACAAAAAGTTCAAGTCATGAGTTCAGGTAGCTTGGCGCTAGATATCGCTCTTGGTGCAGGAGGGTATCCAAAGGGGCGGATTATTGAAATCTATGGACCAGAGTCTTCTGGTAAGACGACCGTAGCTCTTCATGCAGTAGCGCAAGCTCAAAAAGAAGGCGGTATTGCAGCTTTTATTGATGCAGAACACGCTCTTGACCCGGCTTATGCACAAGCCCTTGGAGTTAATATTGATGAACTCTTACTTTCTCAGCCAGACTCTGGTGAGCAAGGTCTTGAGATTGCTGGGAAATTGATTGACTCTGGTGCGGTAGATTTGGTAGTTATTGACTCCGTGGCAGCCCTCGTACCACGTGCTGAGATTGATGGAGACATTGGAGATAGTCACGTTGGTTTGCAAGCGCGGATGATGAGTCAAGCTATGCGTAAATTGTCTGCTTCTATTAACAAAACGAAGACAATTGCGATTTTCATCAACCAATTGCGTGAAAAAGTTGGTATTATGTTTGGAAATCCAGAAACAACACCTGGTGGTCGTGCCTTGAAATTTTATGCGTCTGTTCGTTTGGATGTTCGCGGGAATACCCAAATCAAGGGAACTGGTGATGAAAAAGATACCAATGTTGGTAAGGAAACTAAAATTAAGGTTGTGAAGAATAAGGTTGCTCCGCCATTCAAGGAAGCTTTCGTAGAAATCATGTATGGCGAAGGAATTTCTAAAACAGGCGAGTTGATTAAAATTGCGACAGACCTTGATATTATCAAAAAAGCGGGTGCTTGGTATTCTTATAATGATGAAAAGATTGGTCAAGGGTCTGAAAATGCTAAGAAATATTTGGCAGATCACCCCGAGATTTTTGAAGAGATTGATCACAAAGTTCGAGTTCACTATGGTTTGATCGAGGATGACACTGAAGATGAAAAAGATGCAGAAGCAAATAAAGTAGAGGAAGTCACACTAGATTTGGATGATGCTATTGAGATTGAGGAATAATTTTTTAAAAATAGGTCGCAAGACGGAGGGATTTTGTGGTATAATATAGTATGATAATAGTACCGTGTGGCGAAAGGAGTACTTACATGATTACAATTTATACTGTCTCAAGTTGCACTAGTTGTAAAAAAGCAAAAACATGGCTCAATGCTCACCAGTTAACTTATAAAGAACAAAATCTTGGTAAAGAAGGAATCTCGAAAGAAGAGTTGCTGGATATTTTAACAAAGACTGAAAATGGAGTAGCAAGTATTGTTTCTTCAAAAAATCGCTATGCAAAGGGCTTAGGAGTAGATATTGAAGAATTAAGTGTGAGTGAAGTGATTGATTTGATTATGGAAACTCCGCGTATCCTAAAAAGTCCTATTTTGGTAGATGACAAACGTTTACAAGTGGGTTATAAAGAAGATGATATTCGTGCATTCTTGCCTCGTTCAGTTCGTAATGTTGAAAATACAGAAGCACGCTTACGTGCAGCCTTGTAAAGAGTGGATTTCCGCTCTTTTTATTTTACAGTTTGTTATGTTTGGAAATGTGGTAAAATAAAAAACGAGGAGGAGTTAATCCATGAAAAGAAGCCTGATTCTATTAACCATTGTTCTTACAGTCTTAGCAGGATGTGGTCAAAAGAAAGAAACAAAATCAAAAACAAGCAAGCAATCAATTAATAGTACGTTGCCAGTTATTGCAAACGCTGAAAAAGAAACAGTTGTGACAAAAACCTTATCATTCCCTAAAACAGCTGAAGGGGTTCAACAAACACAAACAATTACTTACAAAGGTGATCAATTTTTAAGTTTAACGATTGAGCAAATCATGCCGATGAAAGAAGAAATGAAAAAAGTAGTTGCGGAAGTTGGAGTTGCTGAGGCACAAAATATACTGGAAAAATCTTTGGATGAGGATAGCGAATTTGTGAAAGCAAAGGATTTAGAAGGATTTTCGACTTCTTTGAAGATTATAAACGAACAAGAATTGAGGCGAGTCCAGACCTTTGATTTTCAAGTTTTGGATATTAATAGAGCCGCAAATACTGAGTATTTAAAGAATATGAAATTAAAAGAATTTTTAAAAATGAAACCAAAAGAATATATTGAAGATCAGATTGCCAGTGGTGCAACGGAAGTCAATCAATAACTTGTTAAACACGAATTGATTTTTTAGACGGTTCTTTTTGACAACGCTTACAAAAGAGGGTATACTATTCTTATAAAGCTCTAAAATACAAGGAGGATATTTTTATGAGAAAATCGGTTGTTTTGTTAGGAACAAGTTTGTTGCTGCTCACAGCTTGTGGTCAAAAATCCGGTCAGAATCAGTCAGGGGACAGTAAGACTGGTTCGAGTGTTGTGAAAAAGGATTCTGTTGTGACCAGGTCTTTTCAACAAAAACAGACTGTCCAAGGGATTGAACAAACACTTACGCAAACTATTTCTTATGAAGGAAAAACCTTTAAGAAGTTTGTGATAAATCTTGAACAAATACTTCCTGAAAATATGAAGAGTGCATTAGCGGGTCAAGATTTAGAAAGCACTAAGCCGTACTTGATTTCTGCTTTTGAAAAGGCTGCAGGATTGGATAAATTTAAGTCTTTGGGCGGTGTTGATGTTAAAACAGACATTACAAAAGACTATATTATTAAAGTTACAATCAATATTGATATGAGCAAAATCAACCTTGATGAAGCATCAAAACTGGATACATATGGCTCTATGTTTTCAACTATCAAAAATTTAACACCCAAACAATATATTGAATCTGTCAAAGCAGCTGGTGCTAAAGAAGTTGCAAATCCATGATTTTATAGGTGTATATGAAACAAAAAAAGCTGAATTTATTCAGCTTTTTTCAACCCCTTTCATTTGTGAAAACTCTTGAAATGTGCTATAATATAGATATTCTGGTGAAAGAAGGTGTAATTGTGGGATTTACAGATGAGACAGTACGTTTTAATCTTGATGATTCAAACAAAAAAGAGATTAGTGAAACATTGAAAGATGTCTATGTGTCGCTGAATGAAAAGGGCTATAACCCAATCAACCAAATCGTAGGATACGTGCTTAGTGGTGATCCTGCGTATGTACCTCGCTATAATAATGCACGAAATCAAATTCGTAAATATGAACGTGATGAGATTGTAGAAGAATTAGTTCGTTATTATTTGAAAGGGCAAGGCATTGATCTCTAATGAGAATTATGGGGTTAGATGTTGGTTCAAAAACGGTTGGTGTCGCGGTTAGTGATCCACTTGGTTTTACAGCTCAAGGACTTGAAATTATTCCTATTGATGAAGAAAAAGGGGAATTTGGTTTTGAGCGTTTGACTGAACTTGTCCAAGAATATAAGGTGGACAAGTTTGTTGTAGGTCTTCCTAAGAATATGAACAATACAAGCGGACCACGTGTAGAAGCAAGTCAGGCTTATGGGACTAAGATTGAGCAGTTATTTCATTTGCCAGTTGAATACCAAGATGAGCGCCTAACAACAGTAGCTGCGGAGAGAATGTTGATTGAGCAGGCAGATGTGAGCAGAAAGAAGCGGAAAAAAGTGATTGATAAGCTCGCAGCGCAGCTCATTTTACAAAATTATTTAGATCGAAATTTTTAATAAATAAAGGAGAAAACATGGCACACGATCATAACCATGACCATGAACACGAAGAACGTGAATTGATTACGCTAGTAGACGAGCAAGGGAATGAAACTTTGTTTGAAATTCTCTTGACTATTGACGGGAAAGAAGAATTTGGTAAAAACTATGTTCTCTTGATTCCAGCTAGCGCAGAAGAAGATGAAAATGGCGAGGTAGAAATTCAAGCCTACTCGTTTACTGAAAATGAGGACGGAACAGAAGGCGATTTGCAACCAATCCCAGAAGATTCAGATGCTGAATGGGACATGATTGAAGAAGTTTTCAACAGCTTTATGGAAGAATAAAAATTGTGTACACTAGCTTTTTATATTACAGACGATGAAGAGATTAAAAGGCTGTGTGAATCGTTATTTTATGGTATACGAATGAGTGGTTGGTTTAATTTCTATGTGGAGTAAGAGTGCTAACTATTCAAATGAGTTGTGGGGTGTGACATGAACCAAAATCTGGTTCTGTTTCACTCCCTTTTTGCTGGGAGAAGAATATGAATGAAATTGAAATGTGGTTGGAAAGTCGCATTGGACTAAACTTTCGCTCTGGTTTAGATCGAATGAGTCAGGCGGTAAGTCTTTTGAATCATCCTGAAGAAAATTATCCCATTATTCATGTGACAGGAACGAACGGGAAAGGCTCAACGATTGCGTTTATGAGTCAGCTATTCGTGCAGCATGAAAAGAAAGTAGGGACCTTTACGTCGCCTCACATGGTAAGTGTTCATGACCGGATTTGTATTAACCATGAACCCATTTCCGATGAAGACTTCACTCGACTGGGACGCCAAGTTCGGGAAATGGAAAGACAGCTTCGACAAACACATGACCCACTTTCTTATTTTGAAATTTTAACCCTTATGGCTTTATTGTATTTCAAAGAAGAGCAAGTAGATGTGGCTTTAATTGAAGTGGGCATTGGTGGGCTTTTAGACACGACAAATGTAGTGGCAGGAGATATTGCGGTGGTGACGTCTGTGGGTTTGGATCATCAAGAAACCTTAGGAGACTCCATAGCCGCCATTGCGGAGCAGAAAGCAGGGATTTTTAAGGAGAAAAAAGTGGCTGTCATCGGACCACTGGCTGAAGAAGCGAGAAGGATCTGTGAACTGCGTGCGAAAAAGCTAGATGTTGTTTTGTACGAATATGGCAGAGATTTTTCATTTTCAAAAGGACAATTTTTCAGCCCAGATGTGAATATTCCTCATCTAAAGTTGAGCCTAGCAGGTACTTATCAGGAAGAAAATGCCGCTGTTGCTTTGCAAAGTTTTCTTTTGTTTATGGGGCAACACAGCTGGCAAGTGCAAATAGAGCTAGTACGAAAAGCTCTGCAAGAGACACATTGGGCAGGGCGGCTGGAATATTTTGAGCGAGGAATTTATCTGGACGGGGCTCACAATTTACCAGCTTTGTCCCGTTTGGTGGAGTTTATTCGCCAGCAAGAACAAAAAGAAATTTTTCTCTTATTCGGTGCTTTGAAACGCAAAAATTATCAGGGGATGCTGTCTTATCTAAAACAAGAATTGCCTCATGTGCAGTTATTCGTAACGACATTTGAGGATGACGGTGCAATAGATAAGCGGAATCTGACAACTGAAACCTATGTTTCCTCTTATCGGGAGTTTATTGAACAATTCATTAAAAATTCTACTGATAATCAGCTTCTTTTTGTGACAGGTTCTCTTTATTTCATTGCGGAAGTTCGTGCTTTTCTTTTGGAGAAAGAAATTGACTGATTAGAATGGTGGATGGTATAATAGAAATGTAAGTAAAGGAGGATAAAAATGATACAATTAAAGAAATTCAGCTACATCGCATTTTTTCTGATAGGACTTATCATTTTGGCATCATGCGCCAAGTCTAACCAAACTTCACCGTCTTCTCAATCTGTCTCAAGTAGCCAATCAACTACAGTCTCAAGTGAGAGTAGTGCTTCGTCAACTATTGCAGAAAATTCGTCAGAAAAATTAGACGGTACTTATAAAGGTATGGACGAAGAAGATGAGATTACTTTGGTTATCAAAGGAAATAGTGGTATGTGGACAGAAAAAGAGCCAAACGGTAAAGAGAAAGTAAAACAGGTGAGCATTGACCCGACAAATCAGCGAATGACGATTGGTGATGACATTGAGCGTTATATGATTGATGGCAAACGGTTAACGATTGAGGATATTGAGCAAGAAAATGGTGAGAATGATACGTTCGTTTTAACGAAGCAATAACCTGTCTAATGTTGGTACAAAATTTCTTGATAAAAATTTGATATGAGTTTGCGAGAACAAGGACGCGTTAGATTTAAGTTTATTGATTCATACAAGTCGATAGGAGAAGCTACGTTTGTTTTAGCGAATTATTCACAAAGGGGCTTGCTTCATGAACTTTATCTGTTGCCTCTAACTGCTTTCTAAATTGGTAGTGGACGACAATCAGTATTCTAGTTAAAATGTAGAATAGGGAGTAGGAGAGAAAGTTGATGGTTACGAATCACAACTTTTCTTTTACTCTTTTTTGCTCTAATGAAAAAATACTTTGAATATCGAAGAATGAGTGATTCTGGCTTGATTTATTAGGAAATCCCCGTTATACTAGTACTAAGTAAAAACAGGGAGAGAAAATGAATCTTAGGAAATTTCAACTATTGATGTCAAAATATGGTTTTAGTATTATTATCATGATACTAGAACTTGCATTTATTTTTTGGTTTTTCTTTTGGCTTGGTCGCTGGACACCTACTTTATGGATTGTCTTTGTGATTTTATTCAGTCTGGCAACGATTTTAGCGATTGTCAATCGTTCAATGACACCGGAAAGTAAAGTAACTTGGCTCTTGGTAGCGTTTGTTCCAGTCATTGGTCCCTTGCTTTATTTGATGTTTGGTGAGCGCCGATTGTCCAGAAGTGAGCTGAAACAGTTGAAAAATATGGATCAAATGAAATTTCGTGAGGACAATAGCTATGAGTTGCGGTTAGACTTGAAAAAGACAGATAAATCAGCTTACGGGATTATCAAGTCGCTTCTCAGCATGGATCATAATGCGGATGTTTACGACGGAACGGAATCGCAATTTTTCCCTTTGGGAGAAGAGATGTTCCAGAAAATGCTGGAAGATTTACGCAATGCAGAAAAATTTATCTTTTTAGAATATTACATTGTAGAAGAAGGCCTCATGTGGAATAGTATTTTAGATATTCTACGTGAAAAGGCAGCCCAAGGTGTGGAAGTGAAAATGCTCTATGATGACATTGGCTGTATGGCAACTCTTCCGGGAGATTATACCAGCCGATTGCAGGCTATGGGGATTGACGCTCATAAGTTTAACAAAGTGATTCCGCGGATGACGGTGGCTTATAATAATCGAGATCATCGGAAAATCCTCGTCGTTGACGGGCAGATTGGCTATACTGGTGGCATTAATCTGGCAGATGAATACATCAATCACATCAAGCGATTTGGTCACTGGAAAGACGGCGGGATTCGTTTGAATGGGCGCGCTGTAAAAGCCTTGACACGGCTGTTTCTGATGAACTGGTATATCAACCGTGGGAAAATCAGTGATTTCGATCGCTATCATTTGGATAACAAAGCTGTAGATGCGCCAGGGCTCTATATTCCGTATGGAAGCGGACCGAAGCCCATGTACAAAGCTCAAGTGGGTAAAAATGTCTATCAAAATATAATCAGCCAGGCGACAGATTATGTGTATATTGCCACGCCGTATTTAATCATTGATTATGATTTGACGGAAGACATCAAAAATGCTGCTATGCGGGGGGTAGATGTCCGAATTGTGACACCTTATATTCCGGATAAAAAAATTATTCAGCTCATTACGCGAGGAGCTTATCCGGATTTAATGACGGCTGGGGTTCGGATTTATGAGTATACACCGGGCTTTATTCACAGTAAGCATGTAGTAGCTGATGATGATTTTGGTGTTGTCGGAACAATCAATTTTGATTACCGCAGCTTAGTTCATCACTATGAAAATGCTGTTTTGATGTATAAAACGCCTTCTATGTTTGACTTGAAGCGAGATTTTGAGGAATTGTTTGAAACCTCACAAGAAATACATGAAGATACCATTAAAAATACCTGGTATCAACGCTTGATTAAAGAAATTGTCGAATTATTTGCACCGATGCTATAAAATTCTTCTTGCAATAAGAGGAATTTTTTCTTTTTTACGAATAATCTAGTAAAAGGAGGCAGAATGGTCATCGATTTAACAAGTGAAGAAAAGGAATTTTTGAAAGAGTATGCGGCTGTAAGTTATCATCGTTTTCGAGAATTGGAATACTACACTTTACTTTTGCAAAAGATGCAGAACTTGTCAGAATCAAGCTGACAGATAGGGAAGATTTTGATATACTAGATAAGACTGATATCAAGGAGAATCTTTATGTACGATACAATGCCTGAACAAGAGATGAAAGAGACAGTAGCAGAGACGCTTCACGAAGAGAGCAAAAAGCAATCGATTTTTATAGAGCCTACTTCAACACCTTTTGTTATTTTATTTTTATGGAGTTTATTAGTTAGTATTCTGAGTGTTGCAAATCCATTGCTAACTAATCTTGCCACAAATCTGCAATCTCAAAATTTATATGCAGGTTGGGCAATGACACAAGGGCAGATTATTTATCGGAATATCTATGGGACGAGTGGTTTGCTATACTACCTAATGAATTGGGTAGGTAGCCTTTTTATGGGGAGTATGCTATTTGTAGGCTTGCAGTTCCTCGCTTTATTTTTTGCGGGGATTTATCTGTTTAAAATCGTATATCAATTAACGGCTGTAAAAAATACTTCTGTCAAAATACTTTCTTTATTTTATTGTTTGACGCTCGCTTTAGGCTGGGGTGGCTTATACTCTAGTATATTTGCTTTCCCATTTGTATTTGGGGCGTTATACTTTCTAATGCGCTATGTGGCAGGAGAAGCTAGTGACAGAGGCTTTATTGGTTTTGGTGCTCTTGGTGCGCTGATGTTTATGACGGACCCAATGACAAGTCTTGTGTTTTATCTGGTGGCTTTCCTTGCTTTATTAGTCTATAATATTGGGGCAAAGAAAAAAGCACACGGTCTTTATCAATTTTTGGCTACGCTTGTAGGCTTTTCGCTTGTTTTTTATCCTTTGGGATATTATACAGTTTTAAATGGTAGTTTTGGTCTCGCCATTAGTCAGATTCTTTATCCGTTGGAAAGTCTGCATTTTTCAGGGCAGCACTTGTTGTATAATGGTTTACTTTATGGCGGGCTCATTATTGGGCTTGGCGTAGTTGTGACTTGGGTGAGAAGTTTTTCATTGCCAACGAATTCTTTGGAGCGCTTTCTGCAGCTATTTAGTTTTTTAGCCTCTCTCTTTCTTGTTGTGTTTGTTTTCTTTTTGCCAGATCGGGGAGCTTATCAACTGTTGCCGATTTTGCCATTTTTTATGGTTCTAGTCAGTATGTGGCTTGGGAAACAGTCGTTCAATAGAGGTGGAAGGCACAGTAGAGTTCAAAAATCTTCGTCTGCTTTCGGAACTTATATCACAAAGAATGCTTTTCTACCGCTTCTAGCAATGATTTATTTAATTGGTTTTCCGTTTGTCAATCAGTATGTTTTATCGACAGGTGAAACAAGTGAGCGTATTTCTGCGGCAAATTATATCAAGAGCAAATCAAAGAATACTGATAAAATCTATGCTTGGGACACAACGGCAGCTCTTTACCGAGCGAGTGGGCGCTTATCTTCGGTACCGATTTTATCTCCTAGCTTGTACCAAGGGACAGGTGAAAATCAAATGTCCTTAGTGAGTAGCCTAAAAGAAACGAAACCAACTTTTATTTTGGTCAACAATCAAGTACCTCTTCTGTCGGATATCAAAAAACAATTAAAAGAAAATTATCAACAGACAGACCTAAAACTCAATCATTTCAAGTTCTATAAGCTGAAATAACAAATCAATATCTTGTGTTTAAAATAAAATTTAAAGTTTTTTACCACAAGATATTGATTTTTTTTATTTGAGTGATATAATATGTTTTATACGAATGGAGGAGCTCATGATTGCATTAAAAGAAGAAACAGTACAAGGATTTGCTGATATTTATGTAGAAAAACGTGACGGTCGTCGTGTGGCGTTTGACGCAGACAAGATCTACAAAGCTCTTGTCAAGGCTAGCCAAGAAGTTACGACGATGACTCCGTTGTTAGAAGCAAAACTTGAAGGTATTACCAATAAAATCGTGGCCGAAGTGATTTCACGTTTTCCTGCGGGCGTTAAAATCTATGAAATTCAAAATATCGTGGAGCACGAATTACTGAATGCTAATGAATATGCCATTGCTGAAAGTTATATTACTTATCGCACACAACGTGATTTTGCGCGCTCAAAAGCAACAGATATCAACTTCACAATCGGTAAATTGCTTAACAAAGACCAAGCAGTTGTCAATGAAAACGCCAATAAAGATAGCGATGTTTTCAACACCCAGCGTGATTTGACGGCGGGAATTGTTGGGAAATCGATTGGTTTGCAAATGCTGCCACCACATGTGGCAAATGCACACCAAAAAGGAGACATCCACTATCACGATTTGGATTACAGCCCTTATACTCCGATGACGAACTGTTGTTTGATTGATTTTAAAGGCATGTTGGGAAATGGTTTTAAGATTGGAAATGCAGAGGTAGAAAGTCCGAAGTCAATTCAAACTGCGACTGCGCAAATTTCTCAAATCATTGCAAACGTAGCTTCTAGCCAATATGGTGGTTGCTCTGCTGACCGAATTGATGAAGTTTTGGCGCCTTACGCTGAAAAAAATTATGAAAAACATTTGAAGGATGCGCGTGAATGGGTGCTTCTTGAAAAGCAGGAAGAGTATGCATGGGCAAAGACTAAAAAAGACATTTATGATGCTATGCAATCTTTGGAGTATGAAATCAATACCTTGTTTACCTCAAATGGACAAACGCCGTTTACTTCACTTGGTTTTGGACTTGGAACCAATCGTTTTGAGCGTGAAATTCAAAAAGCTATTCTTCAAATCCGCATCAAAGGTCTTGGCTCTGAGCACCGTACAGCTATCTTCCCTAAATTGATTTTCACGTTGAAGCGTGGATTGAATTTAGAACCTGGTAATCCAAACTACGACATTAAGCAGTTGGCCTTGGAATGCGCTACGAAGCGGATGTATCCAGATGTCTTGTCTTACGACAAAATTGTGGAATTAACAGGTTCTTTCAAAGTTCCAATGGGTTGTCGTTCTTTCTTACAAGGTTGGAAAGATGAAAATGGTCAAGAAGTCAATTCTGGTCGTATGAATCTTGGGGTTGTAACTGTCAACCTTCCAAGAATTGCCCTCGAATCTGAAGGTAATATGGATAAATTTTGGGAAATCTTCAATGAACGGATGAACATCGCTGAAGATGCCCTTGTCTATCGTGTGGAACGTACAAAAGAAGCAACACCAGCCAATGCTCCTATTCTTTATCAATACGGTGCTTTTGGAAAACGTCTTAGCAAATATGATAAGGTGGATCAACTCTTTAAACATCGTAGAGCTACGGTTTCTCTCGGCTATATTGGCCTGTATGAAGTAGCGACTGTCTTTTATGGTGGTGAGTGGGAGCATAATCCAGAAGCCAAGAAATTTACAGTAGACATTGTTCGTGAAATGAAACGCCGTGTAGAAGAATGGTCTGACCAATATGATTACCACTTCTCTGTTTATTCTACACCGTCTGAAAGTCTGACCGACCGTTTCTGTCGTTTGGATACAGAAAAATTTGGTCTTGTGAAAGATATTACAGATAAGGAATACTACACCAATAGTTTCCACTATGATGTCCGTAAAAATCCAACGCCATTTGAAAAGTTAGACTTTGAAAAAGATTACCCAGCAGCGGGTGCGTCGGGAGGCTTTATCCACTATTGTGAATACCCTGTTTTGCAACAGAATCCAAAGGCGCTTGAAGCTGTTTGGGACTATGCTTACGATCGTGTGGGCTATCTGGGAACCAATACTCCGATTGACCATTGTTATAAGTGCGATTTTGAAGGGGATTTCACGCCAACAGAACGTGGATTTACTTGTCCAAACTGTGGCAATAGCGATCCTAAGACAGTTGATGTTGTCAAGCGAACTTGTGGTTATCTTGGAAATCCTCAAGCTCGTCCGATGGTAAATGGACGTCACAAGGAGATTTCAGCTCGTGTTAAACACATGAATGGTTCAACAATCAAGTTCGAAGGACATCATGTAGAAAAGTAGGAACTTTCATGGGAAAATATCAATTAGACGATAAAGGAAAAGCACAAGTGACACGCTATCATGAAAAGCATTCCAAAGGCGGAGTCAATAAAAAAGATCGTGTTGCAAATTTGCGAGAACAATTCTTACAAAAAACAAAGAAAAAATAGGAGAAAGAGTGAGGTTTGCATGAAGCTAGTCTCACTCTCTTTCTATCAAGGTGAGAAAAATGGAATTAAGACGACCAAGATTAGAAGATAAAGAGGCGGTGATAGACCTCATACTAGAATTTGAAAGGTCGAATGCTGCACACGATGGCGGTTTTTGGGACAAGGAAAATTTCGTTTATGAAGATTGGATTGCTGGAAACCAAGATGCGGAAATGGGTCTCAATATTCCTAATACATGGGTGCCGGCTATACAGTTTGTTGCCTTTGATAAAGGACAGGCTGTTGGCTTTCTAAATTTACGCTTGCGTCTGAATGAACATTTACGCGGACATGGCGGTCATATTGGTTATAGCGTTCGTCCAACTATGCAGGGGAAGGGCTATGCGACCGCTATGTTGAAAGAAGGGCTTCTTGTCGCTGCTTCAAAGAATATCCACCGAGTGCTAGTTACTTGTGCGGAGGACAATTCTGCTAGTAGGGCAGTTATTTTAAAAAACGGGGGCATATTAGAAGACATCCGACAGGGCACCGAACGCTATTGGATAGATTTGAATTAGGAGTAATTTATGGAACTACGAAGACCAGAATTGGCAGATAAAGAAGCGATACTTGAAATGATTGCAGAATACAAAGAGCAGGGGCTTCTCATGAATGGCGGTGTAGAAAGCACTTGGGCATGTGCAGAAAATTACGAAGATTGGTTGCAAATCAATCGTGATCAAGAGGCAGGACTGAATTTGAAAGAAGGGCGTGTTCCAGCTATTTTGTTTGCTTCCTTTGCAGATGATCGTGCATTAGGTTTTTTAGGGCTTCGTATGACACTAAATGATTTTTACTTAGAGTTGGGCGGGCATATTGGCTATGGCATTCGGCCTAGTGAGCGGGGGAAAGGGTATGGTAAACAACAATTAGCCTTGGCTTTACTTGAAGCCAAAAAATTAGCGCTCTCTCCCGTTCTGATTACTTGCGATATGGATAATGCTGCTAGTCGAGCAGTGATTTTGGCCAACGGAGGCGTCTTAGAGGATATTAGAGAAGGACGCGAGCGTTATTGGATAGAGTTGGGGTAAAAAAATGACATGGAATACACCGAAGCCAGGTGAGTGGAAAAGCGAAGAGTTAAGCAAGGGTCGCATTATTGACTACAAAGCCTTTAATTTTGTAGATGGTGAAGGGGTGCGTAATTCCCTCTATGTCAGCGGCTGCATGTTTCATTGTGAGGGCTGCTACAATGTAGCGACCTGGTCTTTCAATGCTGGGATTCCTTATACGCAGGAGCTTGAAGAGCAAATCATGAAAGATTTGGCTGAGCCCTATGTTCAAGGTCTGACCTTGCTAGGAGGAGAGCCTTTTCTCAATACAGGTATTCTCATTCCTTTGGTTAAGCGGATTCGTAAGGAATTGCCAGATAAAGATATTTGGTCTTGGACGGGCTACACATGGGAAGAAATGATGTTGGAAACACCAGATAAACTCGAACTTCTTAGTCTCATTGATATTCTGGTAGATGGTCGTTTTGATAAGGCAAAACGAAATCTCATGTTACAATTTCGAGGCTCCTCTAATCAGCGTATTATTGATGTACAAAAGTCTCTTAAAACTGGAGAAGTCATCATTTGGGGTCGATTGAATGATGGCGCAGAAAGTTTTGAGCAGGTTAATCGGGATAAAACAGAATAATGAACAAGTGAGAGGTTGGACTTGATTCCAGTCTCTTTTTTTGAGTTAGTAAAAAATATCAATGGTTACTTGGTGTCTTTGTTCATATTTTATACTTCATAAACATCTAGGCAATTGTGTGAGAGTACGATTGACGATGGTTTCGACCAAAAATAAGAAAGTGAGAAGTACCTCTTTTAATGTTTTTGAGTTATCTCCCACTTTCTTTTGCTTGTATAATGACTAAAACGCTTAGAGAAAGCGCATTTATAGATGAAAGTTTTGAGAATTTGATACTGTCAATAATTTTGCCCTGTTGTAAAATGAAGTGCAACACAGAAGACATGTTCATCTGATATACTAGAGTTGCGAAAAACAGTATAAAGGAAGATGAACATGTCCACAAATTATTCTACCACAAATCAATCCTACAAGCACTTATCTGAAGCTGAGCGAGGAGAAATTGAAGCTTATTTAAGCGTAGGACTCAAACCTGCTGAAATTGCTCGTAGACTGGGGAGAAATCGCTCTACTATTACTCGTGAAATTAATCGTGGTTCCATAACACAATTGAAAAAAGTCAATGGGCAGAAGGTCTACTACCAACACTATTATGCAGATGCTGCCCATAACCGTTATCGGGATGCTAGAGAAACCAGCTATTATCTAAAACTGGATCGTGTATCGAACGATTTTCTGACAAAATTTATAGAAGCGATGAGAGAGAAACCAAGGGTGCATAGCGTGGATACCTTTGTTCATACCTATAGACTCCAACATGTAGATGCAGTTGTTCCTTCAACCAAGACGCTCTATAACTATATCCATCAAGGTTTGTTAGAGATTAAGGTTATTGATTTACCAAGAGCAGTGCGGATTCGTAAGAAATTTAACAAGCGTCCCTCTACCAAGAAACATCTAGGAAAGTCAATTGAAGAAAGGCCAGAGGAGATTAATAATCGTTCCCGTTTTGGAGATTGGGAAATCGATTCTGTTCTGGGTGGAAAGACAATAGGAGAACCTTCTATTTTAACATTGGTAGAACGACAAACACGCTATGCTGTCACAAAGAAACTCGTGGAAAAGAAAGCAGAGTATGTCAATCAAGCAGTCTTAGAGTGTATGAAACTTTATCCCATTAAGTCCATAACTGCAGATAATGGAAACGAATTTTCATCATTGAGTAAGATAGAGGGATTAGATGTTTATTTTGCACATGCCTATTCATCTTATGAACGAGGCACAAATGAGAATTTCAATGGATTATTAAGAGAGTTCATTCCCAAAGGATCCTCACTAAAAAAACTAAATCCGACACTTTTAGAGGACTATACAAAGGCTATCAATGAAAGACCTAGACGAATCCATGGCTATCAGTCCGCAAAAAAGCTGTTTGAGCTAACTCAAACAGCTTGAAAGATACTCACTTAATCAGAGGAACAACTTTGTTGCACTTGACTTGACAATTGAGATGTCAATAATTTTGTGTAAATACTCAAGCAGAGTTACGAAGTGTTAATCAAATAGGCTTTCAAGCGTGTCAGAACATGACCAAATCCTTTATGGATTCGTTGACTTTGCTTGAAATTATAATCTTCAAACAGGGTAACTAAATAACGTTCCAGAGCCTCCTCGTTAGGGAAAAGAACCTTCTTTTTCGTTTGATGTTTGATTTCTTTGTTAAGAGACTCAATGAGGTTTGTCGAATAAATGCTATGCCAAATCTGGTACTTTGGTTTCCATTCAGCGATAACGTTTACTAAAGCTTGTACTGCCATTTCTAAATTTTCGGCATGATAAATTGTCTTAAACTGTTCAAGAATGACTACTCTATCTACTCGTTTGACTTTACTAGCTAAATGTCGACTGATATGAATTAAGCAACGTTATTTCTTGGCTAATGTGTAAGTCTGACTTATAATCTGCTCAAGCCCCTTGAAGCCATCGGTCACTACAAGTGAAACCTGTTGAATCCCTTGATTTTGAAGCTTGTCTAGCAGAGTTGACCAAGAAACATTGTTTTCGTTTGGGGCGATATCATATCCAAGAACAGCCTTCTGTCCTTCAGGTGTAATGCCAAGTGCGATATGAATACATTCTTTACTAACGGTTCCACGTCTTAATGGAAGATAGGTTCCGTCAAGAAATAAGATAGAGTAGTTAGCTTCTAAGCTTCGCTCATGAAAAGCAGCGACATTCTCCTGAGTTGCTTTTGAGATATTAGAAATTGTGGCAGGACTATAGTGATGGCCGTACATGCGCTCTATGATATTACTAATTTCTCGAGTTGTTACACCAGTTTGATAGAGTTTAATCACCATCTCTTCCAAGTGGTCATCTCGACGTCCATAAGCGGGAAGCAAAGCTGGACTAAAATTCCCATTACGATCTCTTGGAATAGTTAACTGAACAGTCCCATATTTGGTTTCAAATTTCCGTGAATACGTTCCATTACGACTATTACCAGAATTATAGCCTACTTTTTCGTAAGGTTCATACCCTAAAAATGCTGATAACTCTGCTTTAAGCAGGTCGTTCATAGCTGTTTCAAGAGAAGAACGGAAAAATTCATCAATATCTCGTTTTTGGGCTAGGAAGTTAAGCAATTCTGTGGTAAACTGTGTCATAGGAATAAATCCGTTATAGTAATGTTTCGCAACTCTACTATAACGGATTTATTCCTTTTTGTGTTTACACAACTTATTTTACACTACCTATGGACCAAGAACATCTTTTGTGGATAACGATTAGTTCATATTATTATTTCTATTTAGTTTATTGTTTGGTCGTAGACAAGAGATTGTTTCGTGAGATTCGAGAGACAGATTTTCAACCGATTGATGAGCATGTTTCGATGTCAGAAACAAATGCTTTTGGACGGAGAGTGATGAATGGTTTATTCTACTTTACGTTGTCAGTTTATTTGCTTTTGAATCGCATGCATTATTATCAAGCGAGAGATGAGAAAGGCAAGCGTCTGCACAAGCATGATTTTCTTTATCGCTATAGTGTCTATGTTACTTTTCCTTTATTGATGACAAGGATTATGGTTTATTTTGCTCAGGATGATACGAATGAGGTTATCAATACAGTATCTAATTTATACTATACGTTGGTCTATCGGATTCCTTATTTTCAGTTATTGTTTGCTGTGTTGGCGGTGTATGTATATATCTTGGTGACGCATTATGTTGATAAGAAAGTTTGTGGTTTTTACTTTGTCAGTTATTTAATGGTGATTGTGTTGTCGTTGACTTTTATCATTCGGACATTGATAGGATTTTATTTTCTGGAAAGTGTTCCAGACGGGTTGAAGATTTTTTCTTTTTATTATGGGACGGTCTTAGCGTTAGAGAAGTTTTTGGCTTGGTTGATCCTTTATATGGAAAGTCATACTTATGGAAATCATTTGAAGCGGTATTGCTTGTATCAGAGAAATAGGTTGCTTCATTCTCTTAGAAAGTATATGGAACGTGTGTGGAAGTTGCTGAGAGTTCGTGTGATTTCAGTATTGACTTTAGTGGTAACTTCTGTGAATTTGTCTCGTATGTTGACATTTTTGTTCAAACGGAGTTTTTGGCATGAGATACGGCGTGCGTTTTCAGTCTTTATCTTATATCCAACTTTGTTTTTCCTCTTGCCGATTATCTTTTTCTATATTTTTCCGACGGATTCAACGGATTCTCCGATAGGGAGTTATCTTCTCGTCCGGAAAACAGAACATGAAACAATTTATTATTCAACGTCATCTTTGAAGATATTTAAAGGAAGGAAAATGTTGTATCGGAAACGATTGTTGTATTTGGTAGATAGTTGGGTGGTTAAGCAAGGAGTTCATTATTTATGTTATCGGTTGGTGGAGACAGGGGATTTTTATTACTTTATCTGGCAACCTCATACGAACTTATTACGATTAAATGGTGAGTCACCGCAAGAGTTTATTCGAGACGGAACCAAGGATTACATTCGGAACTTATCCAAAAATTCAGTTACGAGTTTGGAGGGGAGCGGTTTTGAGAATCAAGAGCGGCCCAAAGGAGAGCAAGAACCATTTTCATGGAAGAAACGAACGCGAAAGAAACTGTATAAGAGCTTGAGGTGATTTGGAAAATCATTTATCAAATAAAAATTCCTAAACTAAATAGGAATAGTTTAGGAGTTTCACTAGTGAAAAAATCATTTGTGACTGATAGATAAAGTTAATTCAAATCTTACTGCAAGTATACTTTTTCATCTTTTAATATCAAAATAGCGGGCATGGGCAGTTGTTTCCAAAAATCATAATGGATTTGTCCATCAAAATAGCTAAGTAGGATACAAATCAGATTACCGTGAGAACTGATGATGATGTGTTCATCTTGGTGATTTTCTTCTAATTCTTGCAGAAATGCTAGAGCTCGGTTTTGAGCTATGAGATTTGATTCGCCACCCGGTAGAGAACTGTCAGGATTTTGCCAAAGTTGCTTGAGTGTAGTTTCAAATGTTTGGTCGGAAACCGGCTGACTGCTTAGCTTTCGTTCAATCAATCGCTTATCCAGTTGAATCGGAAGTCCAAAAGTTAGTGCCAAAGGCTCAATCGTTTCAATTGCTCGTTGGTAAGGACTAGAATAAATAGCAGAGATTGGCTTATTCTCTAATATTTTTAATTGTGAGAGGGAAGCGAGTCCCTTTTGTGACAAAGGGCGAGTCCATTCGTTAGGTGTATAGGTTGAGTGTGCGTGACGGACAAAATAATAGGTGTTGTTCATGTAATCTAGTATATCACAACATGTGAAAATTCTATAAATAAGCAAGAAATAATGCTTATTTAAGAAAAACTTTAACTTTGTCTTACGGATAGTTAATAAGAGCTTGGTAAACTTTAATCAACCATTAAAAATAAATCAAAGGAGTAAATAATATGGTTGACAAAAATCATCGTTCAAATAATGAAAAATATACAAAATGGTCTATCCGTCGGTTAAGTGTGGGTGTTGCGTCCGTAGTTGTGGCAAGTGGATTCTTTATTCTTATTAGCAATCCGGTAAATGCCCAAGTTGGTACGCAAAACAAGGTGGTCACGACAGCCCCGTCAAATAGTCCAACAGAATCTGGGAAATCCATACTTGATTCGAAAGTAGGGCAAACAGAAAGCTCGTCAGCTGAAAAGAAAGAAACACCAAGTACAACAAAAACCTCACAAGACTTGTCTGGCAAAACAATTCAAACACCAGATAAAAAGGTGCAAGAAAAACAAGAAGTTACAAAAGAAAACAAAGTAGGCAAGTCCGCCGCGGAAGCTGCGAAAAAAATCCAAAAGGCGACAGAAACGGTTGTAAAAGAAGCAGCTCCAAAAGCGCAAGAAGATTCAACTCTTGCTCAAGCTAAGCAATCTGTAGCGGATAACATCAAAGGTAGTACAGATGTACCAGCTTCCTTCTTACAAAACGCGAACCACCCTGGTCCCTTTACGGCAGGCGTGAACGAAGTCATTCCGTACGAACTCTTCGGTGGTGACGGTATGTTAACCCGTCTCTTGTTGAAATCCTCAGACGGGGCACCATGGTCAGATAATGGCACGGCAAAACACGCCGGCTTACTACCGTTTGCCAACATTCCAAAAGGTAAATATTTCTACCAAGTATCACTCAATGGTAATGCAACAGGTAAACAAGGCAAAGCTCTTTTAGATCAACTAAAAGCGAATGGCACACACAGCTATACCGCAACGGTAACGGTTTATGGTGCAACCAAAGATGGTAAAGCAGACTTGAACAATGTCATCGCAACACGTCAAGTGAACTTGAATCTGAACGGCACTACGACTGCTGACCAAGTGAAAAAATCCGTAGCAGATAACATCAAAGATAAAATTGATGTTCCTGCAAGTTATTTGACAAATGCAGTCTATCCAGGACCATTTACAGCTGGTGTCAACCAAGTTATTCCGTATGAGCTCTTCGGTGGTGACGGTATGTTAACCCGTCTCTTGTTGAAATCCTCAGATGGCGCACCGTGGTCAGATAATGGTAAAGCAAACCATGCAGGTCTCCTACCACTTGTAGGTTTAGAAAAAGGCAAATATTTCTATCAAGTTGCTTTAAACGGTAATACGACTGGCAAAGAAAATCAAGCGCTTTTAGATCAATTAAAGGCGAATGGCACACACAGCTATACCGCAACAGTTACAGTTTATGGTGCAACTAAAGACGGTAAAGCAGACTTAAACAATGTTATTGCTACGAAATCTGTGACCATTAACCTAAAAGGTGAAAAGAAAGCGGACTCTAATGGGCAATCTCAACAAGGTCAAAATGGTCAGGCACAAAACCAAGGTAAAAAAGCAGATCATGACGAAAGCAAGCATTCAAATAAAGGCGGAACACCTTCTGCGACATCTTCAAAAGGTGGACAAGCTAAGGCAAGTAAAAAATCGCTTCCTAATACAGGTCAAAAATCTTCTCTTGCTTTGACAGTTTTAGGACTTCTTGGCTTAAGTGCAGCAGCTATTCTAACACTTGTCGGCATGAAACGCAGAGAAAAGAAATAATTCTCGCATTTGTGAGCACTAACGCTTGAATCAAGTATAGAAATAGTGTTATACTTTTTCGTGGTATAACACTATTTTGCACAATAGAGGTAAGAAAATGACGAAGAGAATTTTGTTAGTAGATGATGAAGTAGAGATTACCGAGATTAACAAGCGTTATTTAACGAAGGCAGGTTATGAAGTCAATGTGGCTCATGATGGGCAGGAAGCTTTGGAGCTTTTTAAGAAATATCCGATTGATTTGATTATCACCGACATTATGATGCCCAACATGGACGGGTATGATTTGATTGGCGAAGTGCAGTATCTTGCTCCGGAGCAACCTTTCCTTTTTATCACTGCTAAAACATCTGAACCGGATAAAATTTATTCCCTCAGTATGGGAGCGGATGATTTTATTACCAAACCTTTCAGTCCGCGGGAGTTGGTGTTGCGGGTACACAATATCTTGCGGCGCATTCACCGCAGTGTGGGAGCAGATGAAAAACTCCAACTAGGGGATTTAGAGATAAATCATGCAACGCGCGAAGTGACAGTGCACGGACAATCGTTGATGATGACCATTAAATCTTTTGAGTTGCTATGGATTTTAGCCAGCAATCCTCAGCGGGTCTTTTCTAAGACAGAATTGTATGAGAAAGTCTGGCAAGAAGATTTTGTAGATGATACAAATACGTTGAATGTTCACATCCATGCCTTGCGGCAAGATTTAGCAAAGTACAGTACAGAAAAAACACCCACGATTAAGACTGTTTGGGGATTGGGCTATAAGATAGAGGTTTAAAATGAAATTAAAACACTTTATTATTGTGGGGTATCTCATTTCCACAACTATCACAGTTGTTGCAATTGTTTGGTCAGTCAATACCATGCTAATTGCAAGAAGTGATATTTACTTCATTATTGGAATCAGCATTTTAGCAAGTATTACAGGTGCATTGGTCAGTCTTTTACTGTTGAGCCGCGTTTTTCTCTCTTTGGATAAATTAAAACAGCTCATCAAAGGTATACCGAATAAGAAATTTGAAACGGTCAATACAATTAAAAATCCAACAGAGTTTAAAGAATTAGCAGATGCTTTTAATGAAATGTCTACTGATTTGCAAAACACATTTGCCTCTTTAGAAGAGAGTGAAAAAGAAAAAGGCTTGATGATTGCTCAGCTCTCACACGATATTAAAACGCCTTTGACATCCATTCAAGCGACGGTGGAGGGAATGTTAGATGGTGTGATTGCAGCTGATGAGCAGCAGTATTATCTCAAAACCATCAGTCGGCAGACCGATCGCCTAAATAAACTGGTGGAAGAGTTAAGCTTCATTACGTTAAATACCATGCATGAACCAGATACACCGATAGAAAAAGAGGAGATTTTTCTTGATAAGCTCTTGATTGATATTATGTCGGAGTTCCAATTGGTGATTGATAGAGAAGACCGAGATATTCGGATTTCGGTGCAGCCAGAATCAGCAAAAATTATTAGCAATTATGATAAACTTTCACGGATTATTCTCAATCTTGTGAGCAATGCTTTTAAGTATTCGGAAGCAGGCACTAAGCTTACTATTGATGCGGTGGTTGAAAATAAGTGCTTGATTTTAACGGTGGCAGATGAAGGTCAGGGCATTAAGTCAGAGGATTTGGATAAGATTTTTAAACGACTTTATCGGGTGGAATCTTCTCGCAATATGAAAACTGGCGGGCACGGCCTAGGGCTTTATATCGCCCGTGAACTAGCTCATCAACTGGGTGGAGATATTTTCGTTCAGAGCGAATATGGGCAAGGTAGCAGCTTTTCTTTAGTATTGGATATATAAAAAAAGAGTAGGACAAGACCGGAAAAGGCGGCGTTCTACTCTTTTTGTTATCCTTGTTGCTGCTTGGCTAAAATAACTTCAAAAAGCAGATTTCCAACTAAATTGAACATCAAGCGTGAGCGTAGTTTTTCGCGCTTTTTAGGTGCATCGTAGACGAAAATCATGTGGTCACTGATTTTAGAGAGAAGATGGTTTCCTAAAGTAGTGATTGTAAGAACAGTTGCCCCTTGTTCTTTTGCCTGTAAGATACTGTGGTTAACGTCTTTGTTGCTGCCGCCGAGCGAGAAGACAATAATCACATCTTTTTGTGTGGCAATATCTTTAATCCTATCAATACTGTATTGCTCGAAGTAGTCATTAGACCAAATGTTGATAAGTTTTAGTTTTCGATTAAAATCAGTCATAGCCATGTAGCTAGATCCTACTCCGATACAGAAGATCCGTCTGGCTTCGAGAATTTTGTGGGCAAAGATTTTAAAATCTTGTTCAGATAGGATGGATAGGGTATGTTCAAATTCAACATGGATTTGTTCTTTTAATTGTTCAAAAGAAGTGCGCTCTAACTTGGTTTGATTTTTTTCAGCTCTTTTGATAAACGCAGATCATAACGTAATTCATTATAAGTTTGATAGCCTAACTTTTTACAAGCACGAATAACGGTAGATGAGGAGATGAACAATTCGTTGGAAATGGTTTTCAGCGTAAGAGATTCAATTTCTTTCTGACGCATGAGGTAGTCGATGACCTCTTGTTCGTTTACAGATAATCGATCATAGTGTTGCTTTAAATTTTTTAGAAACATATAGCCTCTTTCTAATTGTCGTTTAAAATAAAACGTTTTCTAGTAAAATTTTACCGAAATAGTAAAAAATAATCAAGATAGAAACTTCTGTTAAAAAAGCGTTTTCAAGTTTATTTTTGTTAAAATGAGAACAGAAAACATAAGGAGTATAAAAGATGAAAGAGAAGAATAAATTTATCTCTGCCTTTGAGCAATTTGGACGCTCATTCTTACTCCCTGTTTCGGTCTTGCCCGGTGCAGGGATTATTCAAGGTATTGGTACAGCTTTTACCAATGAAAACACGCTTAAGATGTTCCCATTCTTGAACAATGCAGTTTTTCAATTTGTCATGAAATTTTTCATTGCGCTGGGTGGTACAGCTTTTAGCAACTTGCCTGTTATTTTTGCAGTCGGAGTTTCAGTTGGTCTTGCAAAACGGGAAAAAGGATCGGCAGCTTTATCTGGTTTGTTAGGTTTTCTTGTTTTGCACAACGTTTTGAATTTCTTGTTGAAAATCAGTGGAAGGCTAGTCAATACTGCTAACTTATCAAGCGGTGCAGCCAAACTTGCCCTGTCAAATGCCATGCAGACAAAAGTCCTCGGGATTCAAACTATGGACCTCAGTGTGTTTGGAGGGATTATTGTTGGGGTTTCTGTTTACTTCATTCACAAGTGGGCTGTGAAACAAGAATTGCCAACTATGATTGGCTTCTTCAGTGGACCACGTTTTGTACCAATTGTCACTATGGTGGCTATGTCCTTTGTGGCTATCGCAATTTTCTTTATTTGGCCAACTATTCAAGCAGGCATTAGCGCAGTGTCTATCCTCGTTTTGAAGTCAGGCCCGATTGGCACTTTCTTATATGGATTGATTGAGCGGGCTCTCTTGCCGTTTGGTTTGCACCATGGTCTCAACTGGCCGGTCCGTACGACAGAGCTTGGTGGCTCATGGACAATTGGTGGTAACCATGTCGTCGGTACGGTCAATGCCTACCTTGCTTCTTTAGCAGATTCTTCGATCAAGTCTATTGCCCCATCTATTACGCGTTTCAATGGTGGTAAATTTGTTTACTTCATGTTCGGTCTTTCTGGTGCTGCTTATGCTATGTACAAGACAGCTTCTCCAGAAAAACGTAAAGTAGCAGGTTCGCTTCTCTTTGCAGCAGCCGGAACTTCATTCTTGACTGGTATTACAGAGCCAATCGAATTTACTTTCCTTTTTGTGGCACCAATGCTTTACGCTGTGCATGCTGTTTTGGCAGGTTCTGCTTTGTTTGTTATGCACATGCTTGGTGCTGGTGTAGCAACTCCTACCGGCCATGGTTTCATTAACCTTGTAATCTATGGTGTGTTGCAAGGGCCTAAAACGCACTGGTGGCTCGTCTTCTTAGTAGGTATCCCTTATTTCTTCCTTTATTATTATGTTTTTAAATTTATGATTTTGAAATTCAACTTTAAGACTCCAGGTAGAGAAGATACGGATGAAGTCAAGTTGGCAAGTAAGCAAGAAGCGCGTGGTAAATATGGCTTGAAGATTCAAAATGTCGGTCAAGCAGCTCCGCAGGATACAGCACCTACTCCAGAAAAATCTGAAGGGAAAGAACTTAGCAAGAAAGAAAAAACGCACCAACAGGCTCTCGGTTTGATTGCAGCCCATGGTGGTCCAGAAAATATTGTTGATGTCAATGCTTGTATCACTCGTTTGCGTATTGATGTCAAGGACAAATCATTAGTGGATAAGGATACGATTGTCAACCAATATGAAGCACTTGGTTTTGCTGAAAATGGCATGCAAATGCAATCTATCTATGGTGCTTATGCCAATGTTCTCAAAATGGAAATCCAAGACATTTTAGGTTTAGAGGAATAGCCATGGCACATAAGATTTTATGTGTAACAGATTTAGACGGAACTTTTGTGAAAAATTCTGTTGATGTTAATTCAGTAGACTGGCAAGCTTATCAAAATTTGACACGTTACAGTGACTTCGCTATTGCTACGGGTCGTTCTGTCAAGGAAATCAACTACATTACGCAACGTAATCAGCTTCATTTAAGCTATGCAATCGGCTTTAATGGCGCCATGATTGCTGAAAATGGGAATATATTATTTTCTCAAACATTGGCGTCAGCAGATGTACAAGCCTTGTTAGACTACCTCAAAAAAGAAAAACTCGTTTTTGATGCACTTGATGGCGAGGAGAGAATTGGCAACTTTGACCATGAGGACAAGCGGCGTTTGTGGAATATGCCCATCCTTTGCTTGGAAAATCCTTATGATCTGGTGCGGAAACGTCAGATTTACAAGTTTAACATTCGCCCAGAAGCAGCGAAAACGTCTGTCTATGTAAAAGAATTAAAAGAACATTTTCCTCATTTAGAAGTCTACCAATCAGGGAGCACTCGCATAGAAGTGACTGCGAAAGATGTTTCAAAAGGTAGTGGTTTACAGCTTTTGAAAAAGCATTATCAACTAGTTGTGGCATTTGGCGACTCTGGAAATGACATTTCGATGTTTGAAAAATCCGATATTTCCTATTGTATGACACATGCTTCAGCCAATGTCCAAGTGGCTGCCACCTATGTCGTTGATAGCTTTGCAGACGCAGTCAAGCATTTAGAACAATTGCTGAGTTTATAAGCTTCAAATTTAGAATAAAAAAACAAAAGCAGACCAGAACTGATTTACTGTCAGTCTAGCCTGCTTTTTCTTTTAGAGAAGGCGAGAGATATTCCTATTTTTATCTAAAGCCAGTACATCTGGCACACTTAGGCTGCTCCAGAAGTCATAATCAATGCTGGAGTCAAATGTGCTCAGCAAGATGCAAATCAGATTGCCGTGGGAACTGATGATAATTTCTTCGTTTTGATGTTTGCTTTCTAGCTCATGAAGAAGAGCTAAGGCACGCTGTTGAGCTTGTTGATTGGACTCGCCACCAACAAGTGAAAATGTTGGCCGTGACCAAAGTTTCATGAGGGCTTCTTCAAAGTCTTGGTCGGCAATCGCTTGACTACTTAGCTTTCGCTCTATTAACCGTTCGTCGCTTTGAATAGCGAGTTTCAGACTCTGAGCCAAAGGCTCAATCGTTTGGATGGCTCTTCGGTAGGGGCTAGAATAAATGGCGGTAATGGATTTGTATGCTAAAAATTCAAGCTGTGCCAAGGATTCTTGGCCTTTGTCTGATAATGGTAGGTTGATTTCATCAGGTGTATAGATAGAATACGCATGGCGGATAAAATAGTAGGTGTTGTTCATAAGATGATTATAGCAAAATTTAAATCTCAATTCATTTTCTACCTATTTTCCACGCCGCCTTTTCTGTCTTTGTCCGACTTTCGTGTTATAATAAACCTATGGAAAAAAAGAATAAGTTATTATTAATCGACGGCTCTTCTGTAGCTTATCGTGCTTTTTTTGCACTGTATAATCAAATTGACCGTTTTAAGAGCCCGTCTGGGCTTCACACCAATGCCATTTACGGCTCCCATCTTATGCTGAATCACTTGATAGAACGTGTACAGCCAACTCATATCTTGGTGGCTTTTGATGCGGGAAAGACTACCTTTCGGACAGAGATGTATGCTGATTACAAGGGTGGTCGGGCTAAAACGCCAGAGGAATTTCGTGAGCAGCTGCCTTTTATTCGCGAAATGCTAGATAAGCTGGGTATTTGCTATTATGATTTGGATCAGTATGAGGCAGATGACATTATCGGTACTTTAGATAAAATGGCTGAAAAAACGGCTGTTCCCTACAATGTGACAATCGTGAGTGGAGACAAGGATTTGATTCAGCTGGTCGATGATAATACTATTGTGGAAATTTCTAAAAAAGGTGTGGCCGAGTTCGAGAAATTCACACCAGCCTACCTCATGGAAAAAATGGGAATTACACCCACACAATTTATTGACCTTAAGGCTCTTATGGGCGATTCCTCAGACAATATCCCTGGAGTGACTAAAATCGGTGAGAAAACGGGACTCAAGCTTCTTTTGGAATATGGCTCTCTGGAAGGTATTTATAACAACATTGACCAAATGAAGCAGTCTAAGATGAAGGAAAATCTCATCAATGACAAGGATATTGCTTTCTTATCTAGAAC
Source organism: Streptococcus sp. KHUD_010 (assembly GCF_040207525.1). Classification (NCBI taxonomy): domain Bacteria; kingdom Bacillati; phylum Bacillota; class Bacilli; order Lactobacillales; family Streptococcaceae; genus Streptococcus; species Streptococcus sp. KHUD_010. The sequence continues at coordinate 131,530 of NZ_CP157941.1, forward strand.
ACTTGCAACCATTGATACCCAAGCCCCAATCGAAATTGGTTTGGAAGATATTCTCTATCAAGGTCCGAATATCAAACAATTAAGCAGATTTTACGATGAAATGGGCTTTAAGCAATTTAAGCAAGCACTAGAAGCAGAAGTAGAACCAGAAGAGGGGACTGACATTGCTTTTGAGGAAGTGACGGAAGTCCTTTCGGAAATGCTCAGTAAAGATGATTTTTTCTATTTTGAAATGTTGGGTGACAATTACCACATTGACGAGATGGTGGGCTTTGCTTGGGGGAATGCACGGCAGATTTATGCGAGTCAGGATATCAGTCTCTTACAGCAACCAATTTTCAAAGAATTTTTGGAAAATACAGCCCTCAAGGTTTATGATTTTAAACGCTCCAAGGTCTTGCTCAGTCGCTTAGGCATTGAGCTTTCGCGACCTGCATTTGATAGCCGTTTAGCTAAGTACCTTCTTTCAACCGTTGATAACAATGAAATTGCAACAATTGCTGGTCTTTATGGCAAGACCAAACTCGCCGAAGATGAGGCGGTTTATGGGAAAGGCGCTAAGCGGGCACTGCCTGAAAAAGCTATTTTATTGAGCCATTTAGCCAGAAAAGTCACAGTTCTCATTGAAACTGAAAAGCCTATGACAGACTTGCTGCGCCAGCATGACCAGCTTAATCTGCTGTACGAAATGGAGCAACCTTTAGCCTTTGTGCTGGCTAAAATGGAGATTGCTGGTATCAAAGTAGAGCGCGAAACATTGCAAACCATGCAGGCTGAAAATGAGGTGCTTCTTACCCAACTGACGCAGGACATCTATGAGCTTGCTGGTGAGGAGTTTAACATTAATTCGCCTAAACAGTTGGGGGGTATTCTCTTTGAAAAACTAGGTTTGCCAACGTCTTTTACTAAGAAAACCAAAACGGGCTACTCTACGGCAGTAGATGTATTGAAACGTTTAGCACCAATCGCGCCAATTGTGGAGAAGATTTTGGACTATCGGCAAATTGCTAAGATTCAATCAACCTATGTCATGGGATTGCAGGACTGGATTCTAGCGGACGGAAAGATTCACACTCGCTATCTTCAAGATTTGACTCAGACAGGACGCCTATCAAGTGTTGATCCTAATCTGCAAAATATCCCAATCCGCCTAGAGCAAGGCCGCTTGATTCGGAAAGCTTTTGTGCCAGAGTGGGAGAATAGTGTCTTACTTAGCTCCGATTATTCGCAAATTGAGTTGCGGGTTTTGGCGCATATTTCAGGTGATGAGCATTTGATTGAGGCTTTCAGACACGGGGCAGATATTCACACTTCAACAGCCATGCGGGTTTTTGGTATTGAAAAGCCAGAAGATGTGACACCAAATGACCGCCGCAATGCCAAAGCTGTTAACTTTGGTGTTGTTTACGGAATTTCTGACTTTGGACTTGCCAACAATCTGGGTATTAGTCGTAAGGAAGCGAAGTCCTATATTGATACTTATTTTGAGCGCTACCCGGGTATCAAGAATTATATGGAAAATGTAGTGCGAGAGGCACGAGATAAGGGCTATGTAGAAACTCTCTTTCACCGTCGTCGGGAGATCCCGGATATCAATTCTCGTAACTTCAATGTTCGAGGATTTGCGGAACGGACAGCTATCAATTCACCGATTCAAGGCTCAGCCGCAGACATTCTTAAAATTGCAATGATTCGACTGGACCAAGCTCTGATAGATGGGAATTTTAAAACCAGAATGTTGCTGCAAGTTCATGATGAAATTGTGATGGAAGTACCTGAAAACGAACTGGAGACTGTTAAAACTCTGGTGAAGAATATCATGGAATCTGCCATTGAACTTTCTGTTCCCTTGAAAGCGGACGAAAGTGCTGGCAAGACCTGGTATGAAGCCAAGTAAGCGCAAGATGTAAAGGATGTAAACAAGGCGAGAACAGGAGAAAATTCGATGAAAGAGCGATGCTCCTAGAAGGAATTATCTATTTTCTTAGGCTTTAGCGCGTGTTTCGTTAAGGCACAAATGCTATAAAACTATCCAATTTTATTATGAAGTAGGAGGAACCTTATGACATATCATTTTCAAAATCCTAGCGATGCAATCGTCAAGCATTATTTGAAAAACAGCAAAGTGATTGCTGTTGTCGGACTGTCTGACCGCGAAGAAACGACCAGCAACCGTGTGTCCAAAGAGATGCAGGAGCGAGGCTATCGCATTATTCCAGTCAATCCGCGGGCAGCGGGCAGTCAAATTTTTGGTGAGACTGTTTATGCCAGTCTCAAAGACATTCCTTTTCCGGTGGATATTGTTGATGTCTACCGTCGTAGCGAGTTTTTGCCAGATGTAGCGCGTGATTTTCTGCAAGCGAATGCTAAGATCTTCTGGGCACAATTAGGCTTGGAAAATGAAGAAGCGGAGCAGATTCTGCGGGCAGCTGGTCGGGATGATATTATCATGAACCGCTGTATCAAGCGGGAGCATACCCGTCTGATTTTAGGAGAGTAAATGGCAACGTTGGTGATTATCAGAGGCAATTCTGGTTCAGGAAAAACAAGTCTGGCAAAAAAATTGCAAGAGTATTATGGACGAAGGACGCTTGTCATCTCTCAAGATATCGTTCGGCGTGACATGCTGAAAGAAAAAGTCGAGCAGGACAATCTGTCAATCTCTTTGACGGAAACCATTGCCTGTTATGGCTATGAGCGAGATTTGTTGGTGATCGTTGAAGGATTTTATGAAACAGACATTTATGGGCAAATGCTAGAAGAATTGCGTGACCTCTTTTATCCAAAAGTTCTGTCTTACTATTATGATTTGATTTTTGAAGAGACAGTTCGCCGCCACCAAACTAGGAGCAAGAAAGCAGATTTCAGTCCAGCCGACATGAAACGTTGGTGGAAAAAACGTGATTTCTTAGGTTGGGAAGCAGTAACCTTTACAGATCAAGATTCGCTGGAAGACGTCTTTCAAGAAATTTCTAAAAAAAATCAATTTGTTCTAAAAAATTAAGTTTGTTTTAAGCTAGGTTGATTATACTATATTTATCAAATGAAGACCTCCTAACTTTGTTTGATAGAAATCCTAAACTTTTTCATAATAATCTCCCTAATAAAGTCACCCAATTGGTGGCTTTTTTCATGTAAAGTTTGCAATATGACACTTGAGCTGAATCACTTTACGAAAAATGGATACAACTCAAAAGACCTGAACAGTTCGTTCAAGTCTTTTGTTGGACTGCCAATTGTTTCATGCAAGAAATTAATAAAAAATTGGAGTCTGATCTTGTTCCTTTAGCACAGCTTCATAGAAAAGAGTTTGAGCTGTATAAACGTAGGGATAGACATAAATAGATGCGATCCCCAAAGTAATAGCAGTTAGCAAGTACCAGCCAATAAAACTTAAATCAAGTACAAATCGCTTGCCTTTATATCCTTTCATCATCTGGCGGCTTGTACGAATAATTTTAAAGGTGCTCTCATAGCTCTGGTTTTCTAATGTGTCACAAAGAATAAATTCTACTTGCGAATAAGCGTAATATTGAGGAAGTGCAATAATAATACCGATTACCATCAAAATAAAACCGATGAGAATATAAAGTAACAATGCCCCAACAGTTGTCTGAAGTGCAGTATTTTGTGAGAGAGCTTGAGAATTGGGGAGGAGTTTTATGACACTAAAACTGGCCAGAATCATCATGCCGCTTCCAATCCAGACGAAAATATTCCACAGAAATAGTAATACACGTTTGAGCAAAAGTGTCATGAAAACAGGACCAATTACTTTACTATCAAAAGTTCGTATAGAATCTGCAAAGTGTACTTCTTGCCGTTTTCCACGAATGACTTCCAGTAAGGTCCAAAAGGCAGCAGTTAAAAAGAAAGATACGATAAAACTAATCGCTACTGGGAACAATGAGCGATTGATCCCGTGGACAACCGTATTTTGGATACCATATTGTAAGATATTATTGGACAAGGTGTCTGAAGAATAATTGTAAACAAAGGAAACAATCGCAGTCACAATTGGCACTAAAAAGAGTGCATAGATTCCCTTGGCTTGGCGTTGGATACGACGAGCTTCTGCTCGCAATTCACTTAAGTTCATATTTGCCTCCTATATTGAAAAATATTATACCATATTCTTCTAAGAGAAAGAAAAGTTTTTATCTACTTTATCTTTCTTCCTTTTTTTGATAAAATCATACAGGATGTTGTGAGTCAAATGAACTCACACACTGTAAAATGAAGGTCTGGGACTGTTTTTCCCAGTATCGGAGGTAAAAATGTCAGATTCACCGATTCAATATCGTTTGATTAAAAAAGAGAAGCACACAGGTGCTCGTTTGGGAGAAATTATCACGCCGCATGGCACTTTTCCAACTCCCATGTTTATGCCCGTGGGAACTCAGGCAACTGTAAAAACGCAGTCTCCAGAGGAACTCAAAGAAATGGGTTCAGGGATTATTTTATCTAATACCTACCATCTCTGGTTGCGGCCGGGTGATGAGCTGATTGCACGTGCTGGTGGGCTTCATAAATTTATGAACTGGGATCAGGCTATTCTGACAGACAGCGGTGGTTTTCAGGTGTATTCTCTGGCAGACAGCCGCAACATCACCGAAGAAGGGGTGACTTTCAAGAATCATCTGAACGGCGCAAAAATGTTTCTCTCTCCAGAAAAGGCCATTTCTATTCAAAACAATCTAGGCAGTGACATCATGATGTCTTTTGATGAATGCCCGCAGTTCTATCAACCGTACGATTATGTGAAAAAGTCCATTGAGCGGACTAGCCGCTGGGCAGAGCGTGGACTCAAAGCACATCGCCGTCCGTATGACCAGGGTCTCTTTGGGATTGTGCAAGGTGCTGGTTTTGAAGATTTGCGTCGCCAGTCAGCTCAGGATTTGGTCAGCATGGATTTTCCAGGCTATTCCATTGGTGGACTAGCTGTGGGTGAATCTCATGAAGAGATGAATGCAGTATTGGACTTCACAACTCCGATGCTGCCTGAAAACAAGCCTCGCTACCTCATGGGAGTGGGAGCGCCAGACAGCCTGATTGACGGGGTAATACGTGGTGTGGATATGTTTGACTGCGTGCTGCCGACACGAATTGCCAGAAATGGCACTTGTATGACCAGCGAAGGGCGTTTGGTCGTGAAAAATGCTCAATTTGCAGAGGATTTCACCCCACTAGATCATAACTGTGATTGCTACACCTGCAAAAACTATACGCGCGCGTATCTTCGGCATTTGCTTAAGGCTGATGAAACCTTTGGACTCCGTCTGACCAGCTATCACAATCTCTATTTCCTCATCAATCTGATGAAAAATGTCCGCCAAGCCATTCTATATGACAATTTGCTTGAATTTCGTGAAGATTTCATCGAGCGCTATGGCTACAATCATTCAAAGAGGAATTTCTAGATGAATCAAGGTGAGAGGTCGTTAGTAGAAGTAGTCAAGAATTATTTGCTGGATGGGAAAAAACATACGCTAGCGATTTACGGTCACGGTGCTTCTGGAAAATCTACTTTTGCCAAACGTTTAGTAGAAAGTCTGGGGCGAGAGCGAGTTAATCTGCTTGCGGCTGATCCTTATATAATAGACGGGGAATATCGTGACTTGCTGACAGTTAGAGAATTTCCAGAGCAAAAAGTGACAGCCTGTCTTCCAGTGGCTCATGAATTGAAGAGCTTGAAACGTGATATAAGAGCCTTGCAATCTGGCTGTGATATAGTGACGATTGACCAGCCTTGGGCACCAAGTCAGCGACTTTCAGCGGAAAAATCAATTCTAATTGTGGAAGGCATGTCAGTTGCTTTTCTGCCGAAAGAGTTGTTTGATTTGTCCATTTGTTTTTACACCGATGCAGCGACGGAATTAGAGCGCCGCTTGTCCCGTGATGTAGCAGTACGTAATCGGCAGCCTGAGTGGATTGAGAGAACACACCAAGCACGTCGTGAGCAATATGAGCGTTATTATAGACCTTATCACGACCTTGCAGATATATTGATTTGTCAATCGGGAAATACTTTTAAAGTTAAAAAATCTCTATTTTAAAAGATAAAGTTACGTTAAGCTAGTTTTAAGGTTGAAAAGTTATTCTATATTTATCCTAAAACTTTTCTTTTTCATAATCTCCCAAATGCCACTACATTATGTTAGTGGTGTTTTTGTTTAGAAAATGCTCTTTGCGATTTATTGGTTTAGTGTTACAATTAGAACAAATAATCAAGGAGATAAAAAAATGAAATTAAATTCACTCGATTTTAAAATCGTTGTCTCAGTTATGTTTTGTATTGTAAGTGCCTGACTTATTCCTTTTTTAGGTATTTTACCGGCTTCTTTTTTGTGTACAGGAAGAGGGGCTGGCAAGCAAAAAAAGTGGATATTATAGAATTCTAGCAACGCTGGTAGGTGGTTTAGCGGCTGTTCTTTTGATTTGCTGTTATCATTTCATCCCAAGTAAGATAACATTGTTCTGTCTGTTAATGTTAGCTATTCTTGGAACTCTATATGTTAGCAAATCAGTTGCCTTACCTCCTTTCTTAGCGAGAATTGCAGTTTTAACATTACTGATTGTTGCGATTATGGGAAAAGGAGACTTGCTCTACGCAGGAAATCGACTGCTATCCACCATTTATGGTGCTTTTGTCGCTTGGGGTGTTTCAATAGTACCAATAAAGCAAGACAAAAAATAATATTCAATACTCATTATTTAGAAAATATGAACCAGAGAAATTAGCAAGTTTTCTCTGTGTTTTTAACTCTTCGCTGAGCTAAATTCGTTTTTTGTTTTGTAAAGTCTCTTTTTGTCAAAAAATCTCAAAAAAATTCTCAAATCCCTTGCAATCAGTGAATCTTTGTGTTATTCTATTATGGTGCTGTGAAAAACAGTCTGTAGCTTTGATGCAAGAGGTTGCGACACGCTCGGTTGCATTGCCACGCAATGGCGTTTCGGTTTTCTTGCGGAGCTAGCCTATTATCTTAAATAGACGAAAAGGAGAAAAAGATGGCAAACAAAAAAATTCGTATCCGTTTGAAAGCTTACGAACACCGTACACTTGATACAGCGGCTGCAAAAATCGTAGAAACTGCTACTCGTACAGGTGCAGAAGTTGCAGGACCAATCCCACTTCCAACTGAACGTAGCCTCTACACAATCATTCGTGCGACTCACAAATACAAAGATTCTCGCGAACAATTTGAAATGCGTACACACAAACGTTTGATTGATATCATCAACCCAACTCAAAAAACAGTTGATGCTTTGATGAAGTTGGATCTTCCAAGTGGTGTGAACGTAGAAATCAAACTTTAATCAGATGCAAGATAAAAGTATTCGGGTTTAACTGAATATGGGCTAAGAGCTCTGCAAAAAAGATAAACTTCCTAGTGTTCGTCGAACACTGCGTCAGTTTCCTATTTTTGCCAGACTCTCTTAACGCCCTTAATATCTTAATCTTGAGCATAAAAAACGCTCGTTAAAAACTTTTTGAAAAAATATAGAAAAGGAAACATTTTCTCATGACAAAAGGAATCTTAGGGAAAAAAGTGGGAATGACTCAAATCTTCACTGAAGCTGGCGAATTGATCCCTGTAACTGTTGTTGAAGCAACACCAAACGTGGTTCTTCAAGTGAAAACAGTTGAAACAGATGGTTATAACGCTGTTCAAGTCGGTTTTGACGACCTTCGTGATGTATTGAGTAACAAACCTGCTAAAGGACATGTAGCGAAAGCTAACACGGCTCCTAAGCGCTTCATTCGTGAATTCAAAAACATTGAAGGCTTAGAGGTCGGTGCAGAAATCACAGTGGATACATTCGAAGCTGGCGATGTTGTTGATGTAACAGGAACTTCAAAAGGTAAAGGTTTCCAAGGTGTTATCAAACGCCACGGTCAATCACGTGGTCCAATGGCTCACGGTTCTCGTTATCACCGCCGTCCTGGTTCTATGGGACCAGTTGCGCCTAACCGTGTTTTCAAAAACAAACACTTGGCAGGACGCATGGGTGGCAACCGTGTGACGATTCAAAACCTTGAAATCGCACAAGTTGTTCCAGAGAAAAACGTTATCCTCATCAAAGGTAACGTTCCTGGTGCTAAGAAATCTCTTATCACTATCAAGTCAGCAGTTAAAGCTGGTAAATAATAAAGAAAGGGGAAATCAGTCATAATGGCAAACGTAAAATTATTTGACCAAACTGGTAAAGAAGCTGGTGAAGTAGTTCTTAACGATGCAGTATTTGGTATTGAGCCAAATGAATCAGTTGTATTTGATGTTGTTATCAGTCAACGTGCAAGCCTTCGTCAAGGAACTCACGCTGTTAAAAACCGCTCTGCAGTATCAGGTGGCGGACGCAAACCATGGCGTCAAAAAGGAACTGGACGTGCGCGCCAAGGTTCTATCCGCTCTCCACAATGGCGTGGTGGTGGTACCGTATTTGGTCCAACTCCTCGTTCATACGCCTACAAACTTCCACAAAAAGTTCGTAGATTGGCACTTAAATCAGTTTATTCTGAAAAAGTTGCTGAGGACAAATTCGTAGCTGTAGACAGCCTTTCATTTACAGCTCCAAAGACTGCTGAGTTTGCGAAAGTACTTGCTGCACTTAGCATTGATTCAAAAGTACTTGTAATTCTTGAAGAAGGAAACGAATTTGCTGCACTTTCAGCACGTAACCTTCCAAATGTGAAAGTTGCAACAGCAACAACTGCAAGTGTTCTTGATATCGTAAATAGCGACAAACTTCTTGTTACTAAAGAAGCTATCTCTACAATCGAGGAGGTTCTTGCATAATGAATTTGTATGACGTAATCAAAAAGCCTATCATCACAGAAAGCACAATGGCTCTTCTTGAAGAAGGCAAATACGTATTTGAAGTGGACACTCGCGCTCATAAACTTTTGATCAAACAAGCGGTTGAAGCTGCTTTTGACGGAGTGAAGGTTGCAAATGTGAACACAATCAATGTAAAACCAAAAGCAAAACGTGTAGGGCGTTATACTGGTTTTACAAACAAAACTAAAAAAGCTATCATCACTCTTACAGCTGATTCTAAAGCAATCGAGTTGTTCGGTGCTGAAGCAGAATAATCTAAGGAGGAAATATCGTGGGAATCAGAGTTTATAAACCAACTACAAATGGTCGCCGTAATATGACTTCTTTGGATTTCGCTGAAATCACAACGAGCACTCCAGAAAAAACTTTGCTTGTTTCTTTGAACAACAAAGCTGGTCGTAACAACAACGGTCGTATCACTGTTCGTCACCAAGGTGGTGGACACAAACGCCATTACCGTTTGATTGACTTCAAACGTAACAAAGACGGTGTTGAAGCAGTTGTTAAAACAATTGAATACGATCCAAATCGTTCAGCCAACATCGCTCTTGTACATTACACTGACGGTGTGAAAGCTTATATCATCGCTCCTAAAGGTCTTGAAGTCGGTCAACACATCGTTTCTGGACCAGAAGCGGATATTAAAGTTGGAAATGCTCTTCCACTTGCTAATATCCCAGTTGGTACATTGATTCATAATATTGAATTGAAACCAGGACATGGTGGTGAATTAGTACGTGCTGCTGGAGCTTCTGCTCAAGTGCTCGGTCAAGAAGGCAAATATGTTCTTGTTCGTTTGCAATCAGGCGAAGTTCGCATGATTCTTGAAACTTGCCGTGCTACAGTCGGTGTTGTTGGAAATGAACAACATGGACTGGTTAACCTTGGTAAGGCTGGACGCAGCCGTTGGAAAGGCATCCGCCCAACAGTCCGCGGTTCTGTAATGAACCCGAACGATCACCCACACGGTGGTGGTGAAGGTAAAGCGCCAGTTGGTCGTAAAGCACCATCTACTCCATGGGGCAAACCTGCTCTTGGACTTAAAACTCGTAACAAGAAAGCGAAATCCGACAAACTTATCGTTCGTCGTCGTAACGAGAAATAGGCGGCTGAGCAGAAATTTGACGGTCTAGCTACCAAACTTCATTGCGGAACCCCGGCAAAGTTGATTATATGGGTAGCAAGGCGTAGAGTCATAGCTAACTATCAATCAACCACTGCCTACTCGTAAGGTGTTACAACTATATATAGCAAGCGAGCAAAGGATCGCATATTTCCGCCAGCTCGGTAGCGCTGATTGTCAGTGCAAGCCGTTGTGGTACATATTTTAAAGGAGAAAACATAAAAATGGGACGCAGTCTTAAAAAAGGACCTTTCGTCGATGAGCATTTGATGAAGAAAGTTGAAGCTCAAGCCAACGACGAAAAGAAAAAAGTCATCAAAACTTGGTCACGTCGTTCAACGATTTTCCCAAGTTTCATCGGATATACAATTGCAGTTTATGATGGACGTAAACATGTTCCTGTTTACATCCAAGAAGACATGGTAGGGCACAAGCTTGGTGAATTTGCACCAACTCGTACTTACAAAGGTCACGCTACTGACGACAAGAAAACACGTAGATAAGAGAGGAGAAAAACATGGCAGAAATTACTTCAGCTAAAGCAATGGCTCGTACAGTGCGCGTTTCACCTCGTAAATCTCGTCTAGTTCTTGACAATATCCGCGGGAAAGACGTCGCTGACGCAATCGCAATTTTGAAATTCACACCAAACAAAGCTGCTGGCATTATCGAAAAAGTGTTGAACTCAGCAATCGCTAATGCAGAAAACAACTTTGGTTTGGAAAAAGCAAACTTGGTAGTATCTGAAGCTTACGCAAACGAAGGACCAACAATGAAACGTTTCCGTCCACGTGCAAAAGGTTCAGCTTCACCAATCAACAAACGCACTAGCCACATCACAGTGGTCGTTGCAGAAAAATAAGGAGGTAAAAACGTGGGTCAAAAAGTACATCCAATAGGTATGCGTGTCGGTATCATCCGTGACTGGGATGCCAAATGGTATGCTGAAAAAGAATACGCGGATTACCTTCATGAAGATCTTGCAATCCGTAAATTCGTTCAAAAAGAATTAGCTGACGCAGCTGTTTCAACTATTGAAATCGAACGCGCAGTAAATAAAGTAAACGTTTCTCTTCACACTGCTAAACCAGGTATGGTTATCGGTAAAGGTGGAGCAAACGTTGATGCACTTCGTGCAAAACTTAACAAACTGACTGGTAAACAAGTCCACATCAACATCATTGAAATCAAATCACCAGATTTGGACGCTCATCTTGTTGGTGAAGGAATTGCTCGCCAATTAGAACAACGTGTTGCTTTCCGTCGTGCTCAAAAACAAGCAATCCAACGTACAATGCGTGCGGGAGCTAAAGGAATTAAAACTCAAGTATCTGGCCGCTTGAACGGTGCTGATATCGCTCGTAGTGAAGGGTATTCTGAAGGGACTGTTCCGCTTCATACGCTTCGTGCAGATATTGATTACGCTTGGGAAGAAGCAGATACTACTTACGGTAAACTTGGTGTTAAAGTATGGATTTACCGCGGAGAAGTTCTTCCAGCTCGTAAAAACACTAAAGGAGGTAAATAACCAATGTTAGTACCTAAACGTGTTAAACACCGCCGCGAATTTCGTGGTAAAATGCGCGGTGAAGCTAAAGGTGGTAAGGAAGTGGCATTTGGAGAATATGGTCTTCAAGCAACTACTAGCCATTGGATCACAAACCGCCAAATCGAAGCTGCTCGTATCGCTATGACGCGTTACATGAAACGTGGTGGTAAGGTTTGGATTAAAATCTTCCCACACAAGTCATACACTGCTAAAGCTATCGGGGTTCGTATGGGATCTGGGAAAGGTGCTCCAGAAGGTTGGGTTGCGCCAGTTAAACGTGGTAAAGTGATGTTTGAAATCGCTGGTGTGCCTGAGGAAGTTGCTCGCGAAGCGCTTCGTCTTGCAAGCCACAAATTACCGGTTAAAACAAAATTCGTGAAACGTGAAGCAGAATAAGGAGAAGGCATGAAACTTAATGAAGTAAAAGAATTTGTTAAAGAACTTCGTGGTCTTTCTCAAGAAGAACTCGCGAAGCGTGAAAGAGAATTGAAGAAAGAATTGTTTGATCTTCGTTTCCAAGCAGCAACAGGTCAATTAGAACAAACTGCACGCTTGAAAGAAGTGAAAAAGCAAATCGCTCGTATCAAAACTGTTCAATCAGAAATGAAATAATAGACTTGGGAAAGGAGAAATTCTAAAATGGAACGTAATCAACGTAAAACGCTTGTTGGACGCGTCGTTTCTGACAAGATGGATAAAACAATCACAGTTGTAGTTGAAACAAAACGTAACCACCCAGTCTATGGTAAGCGTATTAACTACTCTAAAAAATACAAAGCGCATGATGAAAATAACATCGCTAAGGAAGGCGATATTGTTCGTATCATGGAAACTCGTCCGCTTTCAGCTACAAAACGCTTCCGTCTTGTAGAAGTTGTAGAAGAAGCAGTTATCATCTAATCAAACCAGAAAGGAGAAAACTTAAATGATTCAAACAGAAACTCGTTTGAAAGTTGCTGACAACAGCGGTGCCCGCGAAATCTTGACAATCAAAGTTCTTGGTGGTTCAAAGCGTAAATTCGCTAGTATTGGTGATGTCATCGTTGCATCTGTAAAACAAGCTACTCCTGGTGGTGCGGTTAAAAAAGGTGACGTTGTAAAAGCGGTTATCGTTCGTACTAAATCAGGTGCTCGTCGCAAAGATGGTTCATACATCAAATTTGACGAAAATGCTGCAGTGATTATCCGTGATGATAAAACACCTCGCGGGACACGTATCTTTGGTCCAGTTGCACGCGAATTGCGTGAAGGTGGATTCATGAAGATCGTCTCACTTGCTCCAGAAGTACTTTAATCAAAAACAAACTAAGTCCCCTATCTTTGATAGATAGGGTGCCCATCAGGGCGTAAGAAATCAAAGGAGAAACCAATGTTTGTAAAAACTGGCGACAAAGTTCGCGTGATTGCTGGTAAAGATAAAGGCGTTGAAGCTAAAGTCGTTGCCGCACTTCCAAAAGTAAATAAAGTTGTTGTTGAAGGTGTAAATATCATCAAGAAACACCAAAAACCGAATAACGAAAACCCTCAAGGTGCTATCGTGGAAAAAGAAGCACCAATCCATGTGTCTAATGTTCAAGTGTTGGACAAAAATGGTGTTGCAGGACGTGTTGGCTACAAGTTTGTAGACGGCAAAAAAGTTCGTTACAATAAAAAATCAGGCGAAGTGCTTGACTAATCACGAAGGAAAGGAGAAGTATAATGGCTAATCGTTTAAAAGAAAAATATCTTAATGAAGTAGTTCCTGCTTTGACTGAAAAGTTTAACTACTCATCTGTTATGGCTGTGCCAAAAGTGGATAAAATCGTTTTGAACATGGGTGTTGGAGATGCTGTATCAAATGCTAAAAATCTTGAAAAAGCTGCTGAAGAGCTTGCTCTTATCTCAGGTCAAAAACCACTTATCACTAAAGCTAAAAAATCTATCGCCGGCTTCCGTCTTCGTGAAGGTGTAGCGATTGGTGCTAAGGTAACTCTTCGCGGCGAACGCATGTATGAATTCTTGGATAAATTGGTTACTGTATCACTTCCACGTGTTCGTGACTTCCACGGTGTTCCAACAAAATCATTTGATGGACGCGGAAACTACACACTTGGTGTGAAAGAACAATTGATTTTCCCAGAAATCAACTTTGATGATGTTGACAAGACTCGTGGTCTTGACATTGTTATTGTAACAACTGCTAACACGGATGAAGAATCACGTGAATTGCTTACGGGCCTTGGAATGCCTTTTGCAAAATAATCTAGGAGGTAAATAAATTGGCTAAAAAATCAATGATTGCTAAGAACAAACGCCCTGCGAAGTTCTCTACGCAAGCTTACACTCGTTGCGAACGTTGTGGTCGTCCACATTCAGTTTACCGCAAGTTTAAACTTTGCCGTGTTTGCTTCCGCGAGTTAGCATACAAAGGACAAATTCCAGGCGTTACCAAAGCTTCTTGGTAATTTAAGATGTGAGAGCGTTAAGAAAACGCAATGAAAATAGGAAGTTTGGTGTAGGAGCGATGCTCCAAGGCAAACTTATCTTTTTCACCAAGTTCTTAGCTTGAACTCAATTAAAACATGATACAAAAGGCGTAACGAGCCCAGCAAAAATAGGGGATTTCGCTCAGGAGCGATGCTCCTAGAGAAATCTATCTATTTTGCACAGCTTGTAGTCCGTGTTCTAATCAGCAAGTCTGTTTAGAGTGTATCCATCAAACTGAGCCTAGCTCAATCATTAACTAGCAAGTGAATTATCAAACTACTAGTAAGAGGAGAAAAACAAAATGGTTATGACTGACCCAATTGCAGACTTTTTGACACGTATTCGTAATGCGAATCAAGCAAAACATGAAGTGCTAGAAGTACCTGCATCAAATATCAAAAAAGGGATTGCTGAAATCCTTAAACGCGAAGGTTTTGTGAAGAACGTTGAGTACATTGAAGATGATAAACAAGGTGTTATTCGTGTATTCCTTAAATACGGTCAAAACGGTGAAAAAGTTATCACTGGTTTGAAACGTGTTTCAACACCAGGACTTCGTGTTTACAAAAAATGTGAAGATCTTCCAAAAGTCTTGAATGGACTTGGAATTGCGATTATCTCAACATCTGAAGGCTTGTTGACTGACAAAGAAGCACGCCAAAAGAATGTTGGTGGGGAAGTAATCGCCTACGTTTGGTAAAATTATAGCTTCCATTTTCGTCGTGAGTCGTTGTTATTCGCTCTTGCCTAACTTCAAGTTATGCTTGCGAGCGAATGCCTAGACTCACTTAGAAAATGTAACCTATAACTCACTTTCTGCTATTTTAATAGCAGTCCCGTGAAAACTAGTCGTTCTGCGGCTTGACAATCTAACAGGAGAAAACAAAAAATGTCACGTATTGGTAATAAAGTTATTGCATTGCCTGCGGGTGTCGAATTGACAAACAAAGACAATGTCGTAACTGTAAAAGGACCTAAAGGAGAACTCACTCGCACGTTCTCTAAAGATATTGATATTCGTGTGGAAGGAACAGAAGTAACTCTTCACCGTCCAAACGATACAAAAGAAATGAAAACAATCCACGGAACAACTCGTGCTCTTTTGAACAACATGGTTCATGGTGTATCAGAAGGATTCAAGAAAGAACTTGAAATGCGTGGGGTTGGATACCGTGCTCAACTTCAAGGTAAAAAATTGGTACTTTCGGTTGGTAAATCTCATCCAGATGAAGTGGAAGCTCCTGAAGGTATTACTTTTGAACTTCCAAATCCAACGACTATTGTTGTGAACGGAATCTCAAAAGAAGTAGTTGGACAAACTGCTGCTTATATCCGTAGCTTGCGTGCTCCTGAACCATATAAAGGGAAAGGTATCCGCTACGTTGGTGAATTCGTTCGCCGTAAAGAAGGTAAAACTGGTAAATAATGTTATAAGGTTGTTTTTCAACCAAGATATTTATTTCCAACTTTGTGCTTAGGTACACAATAAAATTAAGAGGTGAAAATTGTGATTTCGAAACCAGATAAAAATAAAGTCCGCCAAAAACGCCATCGTCGCGTTCGTGGAAAACTCTCTGGAACTGCTGATCGCCCACGTTTGAACGTATTCCGTTCTAATACAGGCATCTACGCTCAAGTAATTGATGACGTAGCGGGTGTAACGCTCGCAAGCGCTTCAACTCTTGACAAAGAAGTTTCAAAAGGAACTAAAACTGAACAAGCCGTTGTTGTCGGCAAACTTGTTGCTGAACGTGCAGTTGCTAAAGGTATTACTGAAGTGGTGTTTGACCGCGGTGGATATCTATATCACGGACGTGTAAAAGCTTTGGCTGATGCAGCTCGTGAAAACGGATTGAAATTCTAATAGGGAGGACACTAAAAAATGGCATTTAAAGACAATGCAGTTGAACTTGAAGAACGCGTAGTTGCGATTAACCGTGTTACAAAAGTTGTTAAAGGTGGACGTCGTCTTCGTTTTGCAGCTCTTGTAGTTGTTGGTGACCGTAATGGTCGTGTTGGCTTTGGTACTGGTAAAGCTCAAGAAGTACCAGAAGCAATTCGCAAAGCCGTTGAAGATGCAAAGAAAAACCTAATTGAGGTACCAATGGTTGGCACAACAATTCCTCACGAAGTAACATCTGAATTTGGTGGAGCTCGTGTCTTGTTGAAACCAGCTGTAGAAGGTGCTGGAGTAGCTGCTGGTGGTGCTGTTCGTGCCGTCATTGAATTGGCAGGTGTAGCAGATGTAACATCTAAATCACTTGGTTCTAACACTCCAATCAACATCGTTCGCGCAACTGTTGAAGGTTTGAAACAATTAAAACGCGCTGAAGAAGTTGCTGCCCTTCGTGGTATTTCAGTTTCTGACTTAGCATAAGAAAGGAGATTCACATGGCTCAAATTAAAATTACTTTGACTAAGTCTCCAATCGGACGCATCCCGTCACAACGTAAAACTGTTGTAGCACTTGGACTTGGCAAATTGAACAGCTCAGTTATCAAAGAAGACAATGCTGCTGTTCGTGGTATGATTACAGCAGTATCACACTTGGTAACTGTTGAAGAAGTTAAGTAAGTAATCATTTTGCTAACAAAACTTTAAATTGAAATAAACTAGGGGATGAGAGGATTTTCTCAGCCCCTTAAACTAAATATATGTATAGGCGAGTTTATACTGGGAACACCTTTTGCTCAGTATGAGCGCTAGCATTTTACAAAAGAGGAGAAAATAATAATGAAACTTCATGAATTACAACCTGCTACAGGTTCTCGTAAAGTCCGCAATCGTGTTGGTCGTGGTACTTCATCAGGTAATGGTAAAACTTCTGGTCGCGGTCAAAAAGGGCAAAAAGCTCGTAGTGGTGGTAAAGTTCGTCTTGGTTTTGAAGGTGGACAAACACCATTGTTCCGTCGTATGCCAAAACGCGGTTTCTTGAACATCAATCGTAAAGAATATGCAATTGTAAATCTTGATCAATTGAATGTTTTTGAAGACGGGGCAGAAGTAACTCCAGTTGTCCTTATCGAAGCAGGGATTGTAAAAGCTGAAAAATCTGGTGTTAAGATTCTTGGTAACGGCGAATTGACAAAGAAATTGACTGTGAAAGCAGCTAAATTCTCTAAATCAGCCGAAGAAGCTATCACTGCTAAAGGTGGTTCAGTGGAAGTCATCTAAGCGAGGTGACCTATGTTTTTTAAACTATTAAAAGATGCATTAAAAATCAAACAGGTTCGTTCAAAAATTCTCTTTACAATTTTTATTGTATTAGTATTTCGAATTGGTACGACGATTACTGTTCCAGGTGTTAATGCAAAAAGCTTGGAAGCTCTTAACGGGCTTTCATTCCTAAATATGCTCAGCCTTGTGTCAGGTAATGCTTTGCGAAATTTCTCAGTATTTGCATTGGGAGTTAGTCCGTATATTACCGCCTCTATTGTTGTTCAATTGCTACAAATGGATATTTTACCTAAGTTTGTAGAATGGGGCAAGCAAGGTGAAGTTGGACGAAGAAAGTTAAATCAAGCAACGCGCTATATTGCCTTAGTCTTGGCGTTTGTTCAATCTATCGGTATTACAGCAGGTTTCAATACCTTGTCTAGTGCTAAGTTGGTGGCAACACCTAACTGGCAAACTTATTTGCTGATTGGATTCCTTTTGACAACAGGTTCTATGATTGTGACTTGGTTAGGGGAACAAATCACGGATAAAGGCTATGGTAATGGCGTTTCTATGATTATCTTTGCAGGTATCGTAGCAGCAATTCCAGGAATGATTAAGAGTATATATGTAGACTACTTTGTCAATGTACCAAGTAGCCGTATTACTTCATCTATCATTTTTGTGACTATTCTGATTATAGCTGTTTTGCTCATTGTTTACTTTACAACATTCGTTCAACAAGCAGAATACAAAATTCCAATCCAGTATACAAAGATTGCGCAAGGTGCGCCTTCTAGCTCATACCTTCCTTTGAAGGTCAATCCAGCAGGTGTTATTCCGGTTATCTTTGCAAGTTCGATTACTGCCGCACCTGCAGCTATTTTCCAATTCTTGACAGCTACAGGTCATAATGCACAGTGGGTTCGAGTGGCCCAATCCTTGTTTGCAACAACAACCGCAAGCGGAATTGTGATGTACGCACTCTTGATTATTTTGTTTACATTTTTCTATACATTTGTACAAATCAATCCAGAGAAAACTGCAGAGAATTTGCAAAAGAGTGGTGCTTATATTCATGGTGTACGTCCTGGTAAAGGAACAGAAGAATATATGTCTAAGCTGCTTCGTCGCTTAGCAACAGTTGGTTCACTTTTCTTAGGCTTTATTTCAATCTTACCGATTTTAGCAAAAGATTTGTTTGGATTGACAGATGCTGTTGCTTTAGGTGGTACTAGTTTGCTGATTATTATTGCAACTGGTATTGAAGGAATGAAACAGCTTGAAGGTTACCTTCTGAAGAGAAAATATACTGGCTTTATGAATACAACAGAATAGAAACAGAGTAAAGAAAGATATTCTATACTTTAAAAGCAATTTGCGTTAAAGTACGAACGCAGTGGTTGATGATGAAAATGAGCTTTTGTTTTCATCCTAAATCAACTATGTTGCGGGGTGGGAGAGCAAATCGAAAATCATAGATTTTCTGAAGTCTGTCCCACTCTTTCTATTTTGTTTTTAAACAAGTTTACTAAGAATTTGTAATAGATTTATTTAAAAACAAAAAAGGAGAAGGATCATGAATCTTTTGATTATGGGCTTGCCAGGTGCAGGCAAGGGGACTCAAGCGGCCAAAATCGTGGAGGAATTTGGTGTTGCGCATATCTCAACAGGGGATATGTTCCGTGCAGCCATGGCAAACCAAACTGAAATGGGTATGCTTGCGAAATCATATATTGACAAAGGTGAATTAGTGCCAGACGAAGTGACCAATGGAATTGTCAAAGAACGTTTAGCACAAGATGATATTAAAGAAAAAGGTTTTTTATTAGATGGCTACCCACGCACCATTGAGCAAGCTCATGCACTGGATCAGACACTTGCTGAACTTGGTCTTGCTTTGGATGGGGTTGTCAATATCGAAGTGGATCCTAACAGCTTGCTAGAGCGCTTGAGCGGACGGATTATTCACAAAAAAACGGGAGAAACCTTTCATAAAGTCTTCAATCCACCAGCAGATTATAATGAAGAGGATTATTACCAACGTGAGGATGATAAACCAGAAACCGTGAAACGCCGTTTAGATGTCAATATCGCTCAAGGAGCACCAATTATTGAGCACTATCGTTCTCAAAGCTTGGTTTATGATATTCAAGGAAATCAAGAGATTGATGATGTATTTAAAGACATTGAAAAAGTCTTGTTAAAGTTAAAATAAAAGCGTTTTTTACACTTGCAATATTTGACAAGTAGTGATACAATGAATTAGTCTGACTTATAATTGTTACCTCTGTGCTCAGAGGAATGAATCGAAATTTAGGGGGTGCTTTTGCGTGGCAAAAGACGATGTGATTGAAGTTGAAGGCAAAGTAGTTGATACAATGCCGAATGCAATGTTTACGGTTGAACTTGAAAATGGACATCAGATTTTAGCAACAGTTTCTGGTAAAATTCGTAAAAACTATATTCGTATTTTAGCGGGAGACCGTGTTACTGTCGAGATGAGTCCTTATGATTTGACACGTGGACGGATCACTTACCGCTTTAAATAATCGAAATACTTGGAGGGATAAGAAATGAAAGTAAGACCATCGGTCAAACCAATTTGCGAATACTGCAAAGTTATTCGTCGTAATGGTCGTGTTATGGTGATTTGCCCAGCAAATCCAAAACACAAACAACGTCAAGGATAATAGAAAGGAGAAAAAATGGCTCGTATTGCTGGAGTTGATATTCCAAATGACAAACGTGTAGTTGTTTCACTGACTTATGTATACGGTATTGGTCTTCCAACATCTAAGAAAATTTTAGCAGCTGCTGGAGTTTCAGAAGATATTCGTGTGAAAGATTTAACATCTGATCAAGAAGACGCTATCCGTCGTGAAGTGGATGCCATCAAAGTTGAAGGTGACCTCCGTCGTGAAGTAAACTTAAACATCAAACGTTTGATGGAAATTGGTTCATATCGTGGAATCCGTCATCGTCGTGGACTTCCTGTACGTGGACAAAACACTAAGAACAACGCTCGCACTCGTAAAGGTAAAGCTGTTGCGATTGCTGGTAAGAAAAAATAATATAAGGAGGTAAAAAGTCTTGGCTAAACCAACACGTAAACGTCGTGTGAAGAAAAATATCGAATCTGGTATTGCTCATATTCACGCTACATTTAACAACACTATTGTTATGATTACTGATGTGCATGGTAATGCAATTGCTTGGTCATCTGCTGGAGCTCTTGGATTTAAAGGTTCTCGTAAATCTACACCATTTGCTGCCCAAATGGCATCTGAAGCTGCTGCAAAGTCTGCACAAGAACACGGTCTTAAATCAGTTGAAGTTACTGTTAAAGGTCCAGGTTCTGGTCGTGAGTCAGCTATTCGTGCGCTTGCTGCCGCTGGTCTTGAAGTAACAGCTATTCGTGATGTGACTCCTGTGCCACACAATGGTGCTCGTCCTCCAAAACGTCGCCGTGTATAATCATAAACCATTACACTGCTTTTCGTTTAAGAGGGAGTAACTAAATGATTGAGTTTGAAAAACCAAATATAACAAAAATTGATGAAAATAAAAACTACGGCATATTTGTAGTAGAACCACTAGAACGTGGTTATGGTACAACGCTTGGGAACTCACTTCGTCGTGTACTTCTTGCATCTCTACCAGGTGCTGCTGTAACATCTATCAATATTGAAGGTGTATTACACGAATTTGATACAGTTCCAGGTGTCCGTGAAGACGTGATGCAGATTATTTTGAACGTCAAAGGGATTGCTGTAAAATCTTACGTCGAAGACGAAAAGACAATTGAGCTTGATGTTGAAGGCCCTGCAGAAATCACTGCTGGTGATATTTTGACAGATAGTGATATTGAAATTGTAAACCCTGATCATTATCTCTTTACAATTGGTGAAGGTGCTAGCTTAAAAGCTATTATGACCGTAAATACAGGTCGTGGTTATGTACCAGCTGATGAAAATAAAAAAGATGATGCACCAGTAGGAACACTTGCGGTAGATTCAATCTATACGCCGGTGAAAAAAGTTAATTATCAAGTGGAACCAGCTCGCGTTGGTAGCAATGATGGTTTTGATAAATTAACTCTTGAAATCATGACAGATGGGACGATTATTCCAGAAGATGCTCTAGGGCTTTCTGCGCGCATTTTAACGGAACATTTAGACCTGTTTACTAACTTAACTGAAGTAGCAAAATCTACTGATGTGATGAAAGAAACAGAAAAAGTTTCAGATGATCGTGTGTTGGATCGTACAATTGAAGAATTAGATTTGTCAGTTCGTTCGTACAACTGTTTGAAACGTGCTGGTATCAATACTGTATTTGATTTGACAGAAAAAACTGAACCTGAAATGATGAAAGTAAGAAATCTAGGACGTAAGAGTCTTGAAGAAGTGAAAGTAAAACTTGCTGATCTCGGTCTTGGATTAAAAAACGATAAATAAAGGAGGAAAACATGGCTTACCGTAAACTAGGGCGCACTAGCTCACAACGTAAAGCAATGCTTCGCGACTTGACCACTGACTTGATTATCAATGAATCAATTGTGACAACAGAAGCTCGTGCTAAGGAAATCCGTAAAACAGTTGAAAAAATGATTACTTTGGGTAAACGTGGTGATTTGCACGCTCGTCGTCAAGCAGCAGCTTTTGTTCGTAACGAAATTGCATCAGAAAACTATGATGAAGAAACAGAAAAGTACACTTCAACTACTGCTCTTCAAAAATTATTCTCTGATTTAGCTCCTCGTTATGCAGAACGTAACGGTGGATATACTCGTATCCTTAAAACTGAACCACGTCGTGGTGATGCTGCCCCAATGGCAATCATTGAATTAGTATAATTTTTATCAATTTTGTTGAGTGTTATGATGATGGAGTAATGTTACTCTTAGTCTAGCTCTGGTCTACCGCTAGGATTTTTCCTAGCGGGAACACTCATCTTATGATAAGAATGTAGACGCTTGTTTACGAAATTGCTTTTACAAAAAAACAATTTCGTAAGCAGGCGTTTTTTAGAATTTCATAATCGGTGACTCACTACAGAACTTATAGAATTATAATGCTGAATTTATCACAGCTACTAGTTTTAACTTTACCCGCTGAACAGCATGTAAAAGTGCCTGAAGAGATAGATAGGTGTATTAAGAAGTACGAAATAGAAACCAAAAAGAGTAGAATAGATAGAAGAAAACCAAAGGTTTCTCCTTCATGCTATCCTTAAAAGGTAAGAGCAAGGAAGGAGAAGGAAATGGAGTTCAAGGAGTTGTATGGGAAGGTAAGGGGGATTGTATTAAAGTGCCGTCGGGAATATTATGTCCACCTGTGGGAATTAAGCGATTGGGACCAAGAGGGCATGTTAGTACTCTATCAGTTGGTAAGTCGCTATCCGCAGCTGGTAGAGACAGAAAGTCAGCTCTATGTTTACTATAAGACCAAGTTCCGCAATCATATCCTGGACATCCTCCGTAAACAGGAAAGCCAAAAACGCAAACTCGATCGTCAAGCTTATGAAGAAGTGAGCGAGATTGGTCACAAGCTCAGCCTGAAAGAGTTGTATCTGGATGAATTGGTGATTCTCCGAGACCAGCTAAAGAGCTATCAAGCTCAACTGAGTCCAGAGAAACAAGAGCAGTACGAGCGCTTACTAGCTGATGAACGTTTCAAAGGCCGCCAAGCCATGATTCGAGAATTAAGAGCCTATTTAAAGGACTATAGCGATTAAGATAAGTCAGAACTTTCCCCTTTTCAAAGGTTATAAATTTCGAATGATTTTCTTCGTGCATTTGGCATGAAAAAACAGAAATTCTCTTGTAAAATGGAAGAAATTTTGATATGATAGTAGATGTCGTGTAATCGGCAAATACTCATTTCAGATGAATTGTGAAGCCGTTGCCTACGGGTGGTTTTGCGAGTTGAAATCTGGGAGAGGGAAAAAACAAAAAAGGAGACATTACTCATGGCAGTAATTTCAATGAAACAACTTCTTGAGGCTGGTGTACACTTTGGTCACCAAACTCGTCGCTGGAACCCTAAGATGTCGAAGTACATCTTCACAGAACGTAACGGTATCCACGTTATCGACTTGCAACAAACTGTAAAATTGGCAGATCAAGCATACGACTTTATGCGTGACGCAGCTGCTAACGATGCAGTTATCTTGTTTGTTGGTACGAAAAAACAAGCTGCTGATGCTGTAAAAGAAGAAGCAGAACGTGCTGGTCAATACTACATCAACCACCGTTGGTTGGGTGGAACACTTACAAACTGGGAAACGATTCAAAAACGTGTTGCTCGTTTGAAAGAAATCAAACGTATGGAAGAAGACGGAATTTTTGATGTTCTTCCTAAAAAAGAAGTCGCTCTTCTTAACAAACAACGCGCTCGTCTTGAAAAATTCTTGGGTGGTATCGAAGAAATGCCACGTATTCCAGATGTGATGTATGTTGTGGATCCACATAAAGAACAAATCGCTGTTAAAGAAGCTAAGAAATTAGGTATTCCAGTTGTAGCAATGGTGGATACAAATACAGATCCAGATGACATTGATGTGATTATCCCAGCTAACGATGATGCTATTCGTGCTGTTAAGTTAATCACTGCGAAAATGGCTGATGCGATTATCGAAGGCCGTCAAGGAGAAGACAACGTTGAATCAGTAGAAGCAGAATTAGCTGCAGCTGATTCACAAGCAGATTCTATCGAAGAAATCGTTGAAGTTGTCGAAGGCTCAAACGAATAATCAAGTAACGAACCTATGGGGCGGGGCCTAGCCCTCCCCTTTTTATTAAATAAAATCGTAATATCTTAATTGGAGGATCAAAATGGCAGAAATTACAGCTAAGCTTGTAAAAGAATTGCGCGAAAAATCTGGTGCTGGTGTCATGGACGCTAAAAAAGCACTTGTAGAAGTAGAGGGCGATATCGAAAAAGCAATTGAATTGCTTCGTGAAAAAGGTATGGCAAAAGCTGCTAAAAAAGCAGACCGTGTTGCTGCTGAAGGATTGACGGGTGTCTATGTAAACGGCAATGTTGCTGCTATCGTTGAAGTGAACTCAGAAACAGACTTTGTAGCAAAAAATGCTCAATTTGTTGAATTGGTAAATGAAACAGCTAAAGTTATCGCAGAAGGCAAACCAGCTAACAACGAAGAAGCTCTTGCTTTGACAATGCCTTCAGGTGAAACACTTGAAGCTGCTTATGTTAGTGCAACTGCTACAATCGGAGAAAAAATCTCATTCCGTCGTTTTGCAGTTGTTGAAAAAGCAGATGATCAAGTATTTGGTGCTTACCAACACAATGGCGGACGTATCGGAGTAATCACTGTTCTTTCAGGTAGTGACGAGGATCTTGCAAAACACGTGGCAATGCATGTTGCAGCTATGAAGCCTTCTGTTCTTTCATACAAAGAATTGAGCGAAGAATTTATCCATGATGAATTGGCTCAAATGAACCACAAAATTGATCAAGACAACGAAAGTCGTGCAATGGTTGGTAAACCAGCGCTTCCACACTATAAATTTGGTTCTAAACTTCAATTGACGGATGAAGTGATTGCACAAGCTGAAGAAGACATCAAAGCTGGTCTTGCGGCTGAAGGTAAACCAGAAAAAATCTGGGACAAAATTATTCCTGGTAAAATGGATCGCTTTATGTTAGACAATACAAAAGTTGACCAAGCTTACACATTACTTGCGCAAGTTTACATCATGGACGATAGCAAGACTGTTGAAGCGTTTCTTGAAAGCCAAGGTGTGACAATTGCAAGCTTTACTCGTTTTGAAGTGGGTGACGGTATTGAAAAAGCTGCCAACGATTTTGAATCAGAAGTAGCTGCTACGATGGCTGCTGCTCTTGGTCAAAACTAAGGCAATCAATAGCTAGCGTTTAAATCATAAATAAAAAGGTTAGAGAGCTGATATAACTCTCTAGCCTTTTCTAGTAGTGTCTGCTTTTATTTTACAATTTTTTTCGTGAATCCCTTGTGAGAAATCACAGAGTCTACAAATATTAAAACGATTAAAGAAATTAGTAGATAGGTAATTTCGGAGTAGGTAAAAGCGATTCGGTATGTTTGTGTAAAGAGAATAGCACAGACACTTACAGCAATGATGGCTAAATCAATTGTCCATTTTGTTCTAGGGTTTATTGAAGACGGTTCAAATAAAAATGGAGCAAATAAGCAGATGACTAACGGGACGACTTGGACATCCACATAATCAGCAGAAATAACTGTAAAAAAGAATAAAGTTGAAACCAACCAAACCAGTACATGACGTGTATATTTGAACCAATCCATTTTCATTCATTTGGCCTCCTGTTATTATTATCGTCAAATTTTCATCTATATTATAACGCTTTAAAATCAAAAGGCAAGCGTTTACACTCAAATTATTCCTATTCTATAAGCTTTTTCACTTGCTTGAATAATCAGACTTTTCAGTTTTTCATTTAGGTCTTTTTCTTTCAAAAATAAGAGATTTTCGGTATAATATTAGTCAAAGATAGTCAATGTCAGTTGCTCATTTATGGAGCAAAAGAAAGAACTGGAAGAAAGGGTTGTCATGAGCCATAAGAATACGTCAGACAGTATTGAGGAATATATCAAAGCGATTTTAGCTCAAGCTGGGATTGCAGAGTTAAAGCGCAGTGAAATTGCAGATGTTTTTCAGGTTGTTCCGAGTCAGATAAATTATGTTATCAAGACACGTTTTACGGAAAGTCGTGGCTATGTTGTCGAAAGTAAGCGCGGTGGAGGTGGCTACATTCGGATTGGTCGGATTGAGTTTTCCAATCATCATGAGCTGCTTTGTGATTTGCTGCATAGCG
Source organism: Streptococcus sp. KHUD_010 (assembly GCF_040207525.1). NCBI lineage: Bacteria > Bacillati > Bacillota > Bacilli > Lactobacillales > Streptococcaceae > Streptococcus > Streptococcus sp. KHUD_010. The sequence goes on from NZ_CP157941.1 coordinate 157,507, forward strand.
TCGGCGAGCAAATCAGTCAGCAGGTTTTTACAGATATTATTCAGCTACTATTTGATGAAAAAATTATGACAGAACGAGAAGGCAATCTTCTTTTAGCGACGACGACTGATAGAGTATTGGGAACAGATGCTGCACGAATTCGTGCGCGGATGTTAAAGAAGATTTTACAACAAGTTGATAGAAAAGGGAAAAACTAATATATGAAATATTCAAAAGCTTTGACAGAAAGTATTGAATCAGCACAGTTATTGGCAAGTCATTTTGAAACGGATTATTTAGAGTCTTGGCAGCTGTTGATTGCTATGGCAAATAATCCTTATAGTGTTGCTGGTTCAGTTTTAAATGATTACCCACTTGAAATTGATGATTTTGAGAAAGCAGCCTTTCATATCACAGGAAAGATTTATCAACAAGAGGGAAGCTTTACCATTTGGCCATTTTCTCATCGTATGAAAGTGTTGTTTTTGACAGCTGAGCGAATTGCAGAGGCTGTGCATGCTAAGAATCTTGGGACAGAGCATGTGTTGTTAGCTATGCTGTTTGACAGAGGAAGTTTGGCGGCACGTCTCCTTGAATTTACAGGCTTTAGCTATGAGGATAAAGAAGGCGTTTTGCGCATGACCGATCTTCGGAAAAACTTAGAGCATAAGGCTAGCTGGGGTAAAGAAGATATAAAGGCTATTCGCCACTTAAATAAAAATACTGCTGCAGCGAAACAAACGATGGCCAATATGATGGGAATGCCTCCTTCTACCAGCGGCGGGCTAGAAGACTATACCCATGATTTAACCGAAATGGCTCGTGCTGGTCTTTTAGAACCGGTCGTTGGGCGTGATGAAGAAATTTCGCGTATGCTTCAGATTTTAAGTCGCAAGACGAAGAATAATCCAGTGTTGGTAGGAGATGCAGGAGTTGGGAAGACAGCATTGGTCCTTGGTTTGGCACAGCGTGTGGCTGCTGGTCAGGTGCCAAATGAGCTTGCAAAGATGAGAGTTCTAGAGCTGGATTTGATGAATGTGGTAGCTGGGACTCGTTTTCGCGGCGATTTTGAAGAGCGGATGAATAATATTATCAATGATATTGAAGCAGACGGGTACGTGATTCTCTTCATTGATGAGCTTCATACCATTATGGGTTCTGGCAGCGGGATTGATTCGACATTAGATGCAGCGAACATTCTCAAGCCGGCTTTGGCTAGAGGGACACTCAGAACGGTTGGCGCAACGACACAAGAAGAGTACCAGAAATATATTGAAAAGGATGCAGCTCTTTCACGGCGATTTGCCAAAGTTACTATTGAAGAGCCGACAGTAGCTGATAGTATTGCGATTTTACAGGGACTCAAGAAAAGCTATGAAGAACACCACAAGGTGGTGATTACAGATTCAGCGATTGAGACAGCTGTTAAGTATGCTCATCGTTATCTAACAAGCAAACATCTACCTGACTCGGCGATTGATTTGCTAGATGAAGCTGCTGCAATGGTACAAAGTAAAGGTCCGCAAAATCATGTAAAAGCAGAATTGAGTGCAGCAGACGAGGCTTTAATGGCAGGCGATTGGAAAAAAGTTGGCACTTTGTTGGAGAAAGAAAGTCAGCCAATTGTCTACAAACTAAAGGTTAAAGACGAGGATATTTTGGCAACACTCAGCGGTTTATCGGGCATTCCTGTGCAAAAGCTGACGCAAACAGATGCGAAGAAATACCTCCATTTAGAAAAGGAACTGCACAAACGGGTCATTGGGCAAAATGAAGCAATTTCTGCTATCAGTCGAGCGATTCGGCGCAATCAATCCGGCATCCGCACCAGCAAACGTCCAATTGGTTCCTTTATGTTCTTGGGTCCAACCGGGGTTGGAAAAACTGAGCTGGCTAAGGCTTTGGCGGAAGTCCTCTTTGATGATGAGTCAGCACTGATTCGCTTTGATATGTCCGAATATATGGAGAAATTTGCTGCCAGTCGTCTCAATGGAGCGCCTCCAGGTTATGTCGGTTATGAAGAAGGGGGCGAATTGACTGAAAAAGTTCGCAATCGTCCTTATTCGGTGCTCCTCTTTGACGAGGTGGAAAAAGCTCATCCTGATATTTTCAATGTGCTTCTTCAAGTCTTAGATGACGGGGTGCTGACCGACAGCAAGGGACGTAAGGTGGATTTTTCTAATACCATTATCATTATGACCAGCAATCTTGGTGCGACAAGTTTGCGGGACGATAAGACAGTCGGTTTTGGAGCGCGTGATGCCCGCTTTGATCATGAAAACATGGAAAAACGGATGATGGAAGAGCTCAAGAAAAGTTATCGTCCGGAATTTATCAACCGGATTGATGAAAAGGTTGTTTTCCATAGCCTGACTAGCGAAGACATGCAAGAAGTGGTAAAAATTATGGTGAAACCACTCATTGTCAGTCTCGCTGAAAAAGGAATTGAGCTGAAATTCCAACCTAGTGCTTTGAAACTTCTGGCTAAAAAAGGTTACGATCCTGAAATGGGAGCAAGGCCACTTCGCAGAACCCTACAAACTCAGGTGGAAGACCATTTATCAGAATTACTTTTAGCAGGTGAGCTAAAAACGGGACAAAGCTTGAAAGTCGGTGTCAAGGCTGGGCAGCTGAAGTTTGAAGTGCTATGAGTTTTTCCTTGAAGCGTTCAGGAATAGATAAGGACTTAAAAGATGAATATTCGTGAAATGACAGAAACGGATTATGACCAAGTTTATCAATTGTGGTTGGCATGTGCAGGCATGGGATTGAATGATTTAGATGATTCAAAAGAAGGAATTACTCGGTTTTTGCAGAGAAATCCTCAAACTTGTCTGGTAGCAGTAGAAAATCAAATGATTATCGGAGCGATTTTAGTTGGTTCGGACGGACGAAGAGCCTATATCTACCATACAGCAGTTCATCCGAATTACCGCAGGAGAGGGATCGCTAGACAGCTGGTTGAAACGGTTTTAACCGTCTTAGATGATTTGAAAATTCATAAGGTTGCCTTGGTTGTCTTTAAAAGAAATACAGAAGGAAACCAGTTTTGGGAAAGATTAGGTTTCTCTGTTCGAGAAGATCTCATTTACCGCAATCAAGCAAGGACTGAAATGACTCGGATAGATACCTAGTAGAAATGACTAATAAAAAACATCAACCATTTAGGAATAATTTCCCAGATGATTGGTGTCTTTTTGATGTTTAGACTTGCAACAATTCTTCAATTTCTGCAAGACTGTTGGCTTGGGAAATGGCACCGCGGAGGGTAATGAGGAAGCATAACAATTGAGTAAATAATGCCATCGTTTAAAATGGAAAAATAATGCCCTGTTGTAAAATGAAGTGCAACACAGAAGACATGTTCATCTGATATACTAGAGTTGCGAAAAACAGTATAAAGGAAGATGAACATGTCCACAAATTATTCTACCACAAATCAATCCTACAAGCACTTATCTGAAGCTGAGCGAGGAGAAATTGAAGCTTATTTAAGCGTAGGACTCAAACCTGCTGAAATTGCTCGTAGACTGGGGAGAAATCGCTCTACTATTACTCGTGAAATTAATCGTGGTTCCATAACACAATTGAAAAAAGTCAATGGGCAGAAGGTCTACTACCAACACTATTATGCAGATGCTGCCCATAACCGTTATCGGGATGCTAGAGAAACCAAGGGTGCATAGCGTGGATACCTTTGTTCATACCTATAGACTCCAACATGTAGATGCAGTTGTTCCTTCAACCAAGACGCTCTATAACTATATCCATCAAGGTTTGTTAGAGATTAAGGTTATTGATTTACCAAGAGCAGTGCGGATCCGTAAGAAATTTAACAAGCGTCCCTCTACCAAGAAACATCTAGGAAAGTCAATTGAAGAAAGACCAGAGGAGATTAATAATCGTTCTCGTTTTGGAGATTGGGAAATCGATTCTGTTCTGGGTGGAAAGACAATAGGAGAACCTTCTATTTTAACATTGGTAGAACGATAAACACGCTATGCTGTCACAAAGAAACTCGTGGAAAAGAAAGCAGAGTATGTCAATCAAGCAGTCTTAGAGTGTATGAAACTTTATCCCATTAAGTCCATAACTGCAGATAATGGAAACGAATTTTCATCATTGAGTAAGATAGAGGGATTAGATGTTTATTTTGCACATGCCTATTCATCTTATGAACGAGGCACAAATGAGAATTTCAATGGATTATTAAGAGAGTTCATTCCCAAAGGATCCTCACTAAAAAAACTAAATCCGACACTTTTAGAGGACTATACAAAGGCTATCAATGAAAGACCTAGACGAATCCATGGCTATCAGTCCGCAAAAAAGCTGTTTGAGTTAGCTCAAACAGCTTGAAAGATACTCACTTAATCAGAGGAACAACTTTGTTGCACTTGACTTGACAATTGGGAAAGTTTTTAAAGCTTGAATTGTCAAGATAAAATATTAAAAAGGCTTTTATAATGTTCAAAGTGTATTTACCCACTATAGAGATTATAAAGCCTTTTTTAATTAACTTTTGAAGTACAGTATACATTTGCGGTGTTTTTATAGTTATAAACTACTATCACGGGTGACAATATATAAGGCTAATTTACCCTTTCATATATCGCTCGAAAGCTACTTGAATTTTTGGCATAATTTGGTGCATGACATAAAGATTGGTATAAACGATAATCATTGTAATGACGAAATAAACAAGCATTTTAAAATTCCATTGCCAATAATGAGAAATAAGTAAAAACATGATTGGAATTTGCAAAGTAACGGTTACAACTCCGGGGACGTAACCTTTAAATTGGTAACACATTTTATAATGAATTAAAAAGTGAAAAGTATAAGCGATGCAGAAACTTAGATATAGAGTTTGATTATGGCACAATTGACAAATAGCTGAAACAATCAATAAAATAATAAATTCTTCTAAAACGCCAACAGAAAAGGCAGAGCCATTTGTTGTTGCTCCAAAGTATTGATTTTGATTTTTTAAGTTTTGAAACTTTTTACGTTTTTTCCAAAGAGGCATGACAATTATCTCTTCAAAATCATGCAGAAGAAAGAGAATAGGTAGGCTCCAAAAATGGAATAAAATAGACATTTATTTTCTCCTTAAATAATAAAATGAAATCTATTTGGTATAATAGATGAGTCTATTATAGTGAGTCTATTGATAAGATTCAAGGAATTTTGATAAACGGTACAAATTTATTTATTTTGTGTCACGGAAAGGAGAAAAATGAATTCTCGTGTTTATCAATCAAAACTGTTGATTGCAGAAGGGCTATTTCGTTTATTGGAAAAAGACGCTTTTGAGGAACTGACGATTTCAGAGATCTGTGCGGAGGCTCAGGTTTCGCGTAATACTTTTTACCGACATTTTCACGGAAAAAAGATGATTGTAGAATTTTTCATTAAAAACTTATTGCGAGACTATTTTACAAAAGTAAAAGAGGCGGCAATTAAGGACTTTCCAACTTTGTTGACATTTTATTTTCGTTTTTGGCGAGAACAGAGTTACTATGTGAATTTGTTGAAAAAGCAGCACTTGTTAGGTTTGGTCTTTGATATTGAGAGAACATACTTTTCAAATATGCTTCCGACGTCACAATTGCCTTGGCATAATCAGGTTGATTGTAGTGAGAAATTTGTTGATTTACTGGTGATTGGAGGTATGTGGAATATCTTGCTCTATTGGTTTGACTGTGATTTAAACCCCAGCGCGGATGTGCTAGCACAACGGGTGTTAGAAGAACTCCATTTTTACAGCCGCTTTATGAGTAAATAAAACTTTTTACTATCACCTGAGCGTATAAAAAAGAGGTCGAAATAAGAATCACGACCTTCTGAATGATTTAGTAAAGAATTGATTGAATTAGCTACTTTTTACTTGCAGCAATTCTTCAATTTCCGCAAGACTCTTGGCTTGGGAAATAGCACCGCGGAGTTTGGCAGCACCAGCTGTTCCGCGGAGGTAATGAGGAGCTAAACCGCGAAATTCTCGAACGGCGATATGTTCTCCTTTAAGGTCAATCAAGCGCTTCAAATGATCGTAAGCAATGTGCATTTTATCCTCAAAGCTGAGGTCGGGCAAGATTTCTCCCGTTTCAAAATAATGGTTGATTTGTTGGAAGAGGTAAGGATTGCCCATGGCAGCACGTCCAATCATGACTGCATCTGCACCGACTTCTTCTATACGTTGTTTTGCATCTTGAACGGTACGAATATCGCCATTGGCAATGAAAGGAATCTTGGTTAAGGCTTGCGCAACACTGTGGAGGGTTTCAAGATCGGCGTGACCGGTATACATTTGTTCGCGTGTGCGTCCGTGCATAGCAAGAGCTGCTGCACCGGCACTTTCCGCAGCTAAGGCATTTTCTACAGCTAGTGAGGCGTCCGACCAACCAGTGCGCATTTTCACAGTCAACGGAATATTGAGAACAGACCGAACCTTGCTGATAATAGAATAAATCTTGTCTGGATCCTTGAGCCATTTTGCACCAGCTTCGTTTTTGACAATTTTATTGACAGGACAGCCCATGTTGATATCCACAATATCTGTTTGGGTATTTTCTTGGATAAATTCGGCAGCGCGCGCCAAACTATCTTCGTCACTCCCAAACAACTGAATGGAAACGGGATGTTCTCCTTCATCAATATGCAGCATGTGAAGTGTCTTTTCGTTGTTGTACTGAATGCCCTTGTCTGAAACCATTTCCATGACGACAAGTCCTGCGCCAAGCTCTTTTGCAATCGTCCGAAAAGCCGAATTGGTCACCCCTGCCATAGGAGCGAGAACCGTTCGATTGGGAATTTTTACATCGCCAATCAGAAAAGGGGTATTAAGATTTGTCACGAATGAGTTCCTCCAAGTCTTTCTCGTCAAAATGATATGTTCTTTGGCAGAATTGGCAAGTGATTTCAGCTCCGTGGTCTTCGTCTCGCATTTCTTCAAGATCTGACTTAGGTAGACTTGAGAGGGCATTTAAAAACCGATCTTTGCTGCAATCACATTGGAAGCGGAGTTCTTCTTCTGACAATCGTTTGTAAGGTTCGTTGCCGTAGATAGCTGAAAGCAGGGCTTCAATATGGTTTTCGGATTCTAAAAGTGTTGAAATAGCAGGCATTTCTTGGATTCGCTTTTCAAAGCGAGCGATTTCTTCTTCTTTGGCACCAGGAAGGACTTGCAAGAGGAAACCACCAGCAACCTTGACCTTGTCATTGGCATCTAGTAGAACATTTAACCCGACAGCTGACGGAGTTTGCTGGCTTTCTGTTAGATAGAATGCCAAATCTTCGCCAATCTCACCGGATACAAGTGGTGTCATAGAATGATAAGGATTTCCAGTTCCATAGTCTGTAATGACGAGGAATTCGCCATTTCCAACAAATGGTCCGACCAGCACTTCGCCAGTCGCGGTTTTTTTAATGTCTACGCCGGGATTTTGCACATAGCCTTTGACCGTACCTTTTGTATCTGCAACGGTGATAATAGCACCGAGCGAGCTTGTCCCTAGCACTTTGACGGTGATTTTGGTATCTCCTTTTTCATTTGCGGCAAGGATTTGACTGGCAATGAGCGTACGGCCTAGTGCTACAGTTGAGCTGGCCTGAGTATGATGCTTTTCTTGAGCTGTCCGAACGGTTTCAGTACTGTCCAGTACATAAGCTCGGAAAGCACCGTTTTTTGAAATAGTTTTAATAATCTTGTCCATACCCTTTATTGTAACATAAAAAAAGAAAAGGGAGCGGGACAAAAATCGGTATTTCGTAAGAAATTGATTTTGTTGTCCCACCCCGCATAGTTGACGAGGCTGGTCTCATTCTTTGCATAGCAAGGAATGAAAACCACCAAGCGCCAATTTCGTTTCGGTGAAAAAATAGTATATTGTAAGAATTTAGGAAACTTTTGTCCTAAACTCTTGTTCCAGTCCATTAGTTTTCGTTTGTAGTTCGTTCATCCACTTCTTTTTGAGTTTCTTTTCCCTGATCTAGCAGAGCCTGAATAATCTTTTGGTCGCGTAGTTTAACAGAGTCGTTAATGGTTTCAGCGGATTGGATAACAGTCGCTTCAAGGAGAGCGCGTTTCTCCCGTCCTTTGTCAATGGCTTCGATAATACCTTGGTTTTGAGCAACTAAGCTTTCAGCCAACTTAGTAACAGATTCGACTGCAATTGTTGGATTTTGCGAGATTCTCTCCATTTGTGGAATGACTTCTTTGCTGGTTTCAGCCAGCATTTGAAGCGCTGCATTGTTGGCATTAGAAATGGCGTCCGCTACCTGACCAGATTTCATTGATTGTTGCAAAATACCTAGTTGAGCAATAGAGAGCTTCATGGTCGGAATGGTGTTGCGACGGAGCATGCCGAGTTTTTGGCGCATATCAGAAGACACCTTCACGAGATTACGCATTTGCGGGGTAGTGGTCCAAGCAACATATAGACGGCTGATGTATTCAGTGTGTTGCTGTTCCAATGTATTGACAACTTCAGTCAAGCGGGCCAATTCTTGTGATTTGGTTTGGTAATCTAGAGTGGCGGTATCTAATTGTGCCACTTCATTTTGAAGAGTCAAGGCACGTGCACTGGCTTCTCTTTGACTAGCTTCAATAAAGGAAATGACACCGACTAGATTTTCAATGGATTTGGTATTGTCTTCAATCAACATCTCAGCAGAAACGATATTGCGTGCGAGTACATCTTCTTGCTTGACGACAGTAGCAGCCATTCCGTCCATTTTTTGCTCGATATTTTGTGAATCAAAATAGAACTCTTGCAAGGTATTCTTGCTTTGTTTAAAGAGTTTTTCTAAGAAATTTGGCTTTTTATCTAGTTCTGCAATTTGAGCATCCTTGTACTTAGCAACAAAACCATTTAACTCTTTATTAGTGTTTTTTAGCAATTCATCGACTTGTGGGATTTGAAGCTTCTTTTGCTCGGCTAAAATACGGTTGACAGTATTATTAACATCTTCGACTGCGGCTTGCCCAAAATCTAAAAGAGCATTTTGGTCGGAAATAAAGTTATCTACCAACTGTGGGGCTTTTACCATGATAGCATTTTGTTGTTCAGGAGTTAATTTCTCCAAAAAAGTTAACTGCCCATTTGCTTGAGTTCTGGTTGATTCAATGATTTCGGTGGTTTTATCCGTTTTCGTAATGGCATTGTTAGCGATTTTGTCAATGTCGAAGTTAAATTCTTGGCTCATAAGGTCTCCTTTTGATGTTATAGTTCTGTGTTCGTCTCTTTTTTAGTTAAAATCCGCAAGCTGATGTCAAAATCTCGTAGATCAGCTTCGTTGAGCTGACGGAGTGTTTCATCCAAGTCTAAATCAAACTGCTCAATAGCCGCTTTGGCGCTGGACAGTCGTTCTTCGGCATTGTAAAAATCTTTCGGGGAAGCCTTGATTTTTAGGTAGCCCTCCAAAATATCCTCATAATGCTCCATTTGAGATTGATGGATCGCAGTTAATTCTTCCTTGTTGTTGCTTTCTGACTGAGAAATTTTCTTGAGAATAGCTTCATGGTCGGTTTGGATATTGTGAATGGTTTCGAGCAATTCTGGTGCTAATTCTTCAAGGTTTGACTTTGTACTCTCAGCATCTTGCGTGCGGAGGTTGTAAAGTTGAGCATGAATATCTGCTGTTACGTCTTGCACTTTCCGTTGAATCCGCTGGTAAATCTCAGGTGAGATATGTTTTTTCAAGGTATCAGTCCGACTTTGGATATAGCTTAATTGAGGTAAGAGCTGTTCAGCTAACTGTTGGTATTTTTCATAAGCCTTTTCTTCTAGGTAAGCATCTAATTGTTTGATTCGACTATCTGCGGCACCGATTTCCTCTTTCAAATCTTCAATTTGCTGACTGGCGCTAGGTCCTGTAATTTTTTTCGGCTGATGGGTTGCATAGTAGTAAATTCCGTAGCCTATACCGATGGCAAAGAGGATCGGGATGAGGTACTGCATAATAATACCGACTGCGATAAAAATAAGCAGTATACCAATCCATCTTCTAGAACGTACATTCCTATAATCTCTTCTGGACATAAATTCTATAATCCCGTTTCTTCTAAAATTTCTAAGTCTATTTTAGCATAAAAAAGCATCAAAGACGGTACTGAACGATATGTTTAATAAAAAGTTTAGTTGAAAATAATCATGGGCTGCTAAGATTTTTCAAAAATTTCTTGACTTCGAGTGCACTCCAAGGTATATAATAAAAGTGTAAATATTTTATCTTTTTGATGAATGTGGAGCATCATCTTTTTAATAGAGAAAGGAACAATAAGATGAAAGCAGCAGTTTTTGTAGAACCAGGGAAAATGGAGGTAAGAGAGGTTGCGCGTCCGCAGTTGGAAAAGGAAACGGATGCGATTATCCGAATTGTCAGAGCTTGTGTATGTGGTTCTGATTTGTGGTGGTTCCGTGGCATTTCTAAGCGCGAGCCAAACACATTAGCGGGTCACGAAGCGATTGGCGTGGTAGAAGAAATCGGATCAGCTGTGACGGATATAAAAGCAGGTGATTTTGTCGTTGTACCCTTTACTCATGGCTGTGGGCATTGTGCGGCTTGTCGTGCAGGCTTTGATGGTGATTGCCTAAATATGGAAGGCGGAGGCAATGCTGGCTACCAAGGAGAATACCTTCGCTTTACGAATGCCAATTGGGCTTTGGTTAAAATTCCAGGACAGCCAGAGGATTATTCTGATGATATGCTGAATTCACTCTTGACTTTGGCGGATGTAATGGCGACGGGTTATCATGCGGCAAAGACAGCTGAAGTAAAGGCAGGAGATACAGTCGTTGTTATGGGAGACGGAGCCGTTGGTTTGTGCGGTGTCATTGCTGCCAAGCTATTGGGGGCTAAACGGATTATTGCGATGAGTCGTCATGCAGATCGTCAAGCATTAGCGCGTGAATTTGGTGCGACTGACATTGTTGCAGAGCGGGGTGATGAAGCTGTTGAGAAAGTTATGCAGATGACCGATGGAGTAGGTGCAGATGCTGTTTTAGAATGTGTCGGAACAGAACAATCTGTGGATACGGCTACTAAAATTGCTCGTCCAGGTGCTGTTGTCGGACGCGTCGGTGTGCCACATACAGGAGACATCAATATCGGTGACTACTGGATGGTCAACTTGGCAATGGCTGGTGGACCAGCTTCTTGTACAACTTATGACAAAGAAATCTTGCTAAAAGCAGTTCTAGACGGTCAAATCAATCCTGGTAAAGTTTTCACTCAATCTTACAAATTGGAAAACATTGACCAAGCCTACAAAGATATGGCTGACAGAAGAACAATTAAAGCGATGATTGTGATGAATTAAGAATTCCGAAAAAGAGGTTGGTAGAATCCGACCCCTTTTATGGTTATGAATGTTAGTCCAATAGTTCTCAAATACCTTCATTTTTGATAAAATAAAAGAAAAGCAGTTAAAAGGGGAGAAAATCATGTCTTTAACTAGTCAGATTGTTACAGCTGAATTTCCAGATTTAGAAAAAGTGGAACGACTCAACACAGAAGCTTTTCCTGAGGAAGAGCGTACACCGCTATCAGAGTTGCTACGCTATGGAGATGGAGAGTATTCTCATTTCTTTGCCTTTTATGATGGCAATGAATTTGTCGGTTTTGTCTTTTCAGTCTACAATGACAAAGCCTTTTATATCAGTTTTTTTGCGATTATGCCTCATTTGCGTAGTCATGGTTATGGCGGGAAGATTATTGATAAGTTGGTGGATTTTTATCAAAGGACTATGGTGCTAGAGGTAGAACGACTTGATGAGCCTTGTGATAATCTGGAACAGCGAAAAGCCCGTATGGATTTCTACAAGAGAAATGGTTTTCGCTCTTCGCGCGCCTACTTAGAATACGACGGTTTAAGTTTTGAAATTCTTTATAAAGGACCGTTTTTTGATGAAGAAGCTTATCGTGACATTTTCAAAAAAATCCAAGAAGACGGTTATTTTGAATTTGAAATTAAGCATGGACATGGCAGGGACTGGGAGTAGCTGAGAAATTCTAGCAGATATTTCTATTTTTCATTGAAAGGTATACATAAAAAAACGAGCTGTTGTTTTCGGCTCGTTTTACAGTGTATCTAGTGTTTAATGGATTTCTGGGAAAAGTTTAGCTAATATTTTAGGTGTAATGCTTTGACCGGGACCTTCTGCACAATAAGTGTGCATATACATGGAAGGATTGAAATTGAGCTCAATGCAGGTACAGTTAGGATTGTTTTTGCTGGCTGAAAGTGTGCTATCTGGGATAATTAAATCCACGCCACAGACCCAAGCCCCCATAGCTGTTGCCATATCTGCTGCTAGTTCCTTATAGGAGGTGTGCATGGTTTCAGTCACATCTACTGAGTCTCCACCAGTGGATATATTAGAATTGCGACGGAGAAAGACTTGAACCCCTTGCGGTAAGACATCATCTGCTTTATAACCTTGCTGGGCTAGCATGAGTAGCTCAATCTCACCAAGCTCAATCATTTCCAGTGGAGAGCGATGGTCGCGCCCTCGTAGGGGATTGGTATTTTTAAAAGCTACCAGTTCTCGAATGGTGTGCTGACCGTCTCCTACAACGTTGGCTGCTAAGCGCAGAAGCACCGCCTCACATTTGCCGTCTAGGACAAAGAAACGGTACTCGGTTCCTGCGATAAATTCTTCGACAAGGACAGAGCTGTCCTCTGAAAAGGCAATTTCCAATGCTTTTTGGTAACTGTTTCTGCTGGCTGGTTCCTGAAAAATAGAAATTCCTAACCCGAAGTTGGTGGATTTGGGTTTGACAACAATCGGCATATTTTTGATAAGGGGATAGTAAGCTAGCCCTTCTTCCAGAGTGGAGAATTCAGCTCCAGCAGGAACAGGAAAACCAGCAGCAGATAAAATTTTCTTAGTCACCGTCTTATTTGCCATCGCAAGAGGCACGATATAGTTGTCCTTTGAGGTCATATTGCCATTTTTGACATACTCGATGTGATCTTTATGTTGAAGTTTTAAAAACTGGTCACTTTCGTCCAATATTTCGACCTGCAACCCTTTTTGAATCGCATCAAAGAGCAGCATCTGGGTAGAGAGCTCCATTTCCTCGTAGCCTTTCAGAGCGTATGGAGCAGTCCAGGCGTAGTGGTGATATTCTTTAGCTTTTTCCAAACCAAAGGCTTCTAAGGATTGGTTATAAATATAAGGCAAGAGCTGGGCAGAAAGGGTCAGGCTGGGATTAGCAACTGCATCTTTCACATGATGAAGCAGGTCTTGATAATAGGAGCTTAATCCGAACTGGTGGATGACAGCTTGCATGGCTCTAAGGAGCAGATTACTATCAGCTTCAACAGGCAAAGGAGTCAGAGGGTGGCTAAGAGCGATTTTTTCATTTAGATCATGAGCTTGCTCTAGGATTTCATCAGGGTCTGCTATATCATCTAGCCAGAGCAAGGCAAGCAAAAAGAGATGAACCGTGTCCATAGTTTCTTGGCTGATTCCCAGCACCTCAAAAGGATTGAGGTCAAAGCAGCGGAATTCCAAATAGGTAATGCCTTTTTCCAAGTAACGCCGATTTTCTTTTTGCCCACGAAAGCGGACGGGTGTGTAGCATTCTTTCTCGGCAATTAAATCGCCTTGTACCACGTATTTCTCTATATCGCTCACATAAGACTCTAGTGAAGCATAGGAAATGTGAATCTTTTTATCATTTACATATCCCAAATCACTGTTGCGGATAGAGCGTACAGGCTGAGAAATCTTTCTCGTCACCCCCCCTTCTTCAGCAATTGGTGCTGCCCCGTATAAATAAGTCAGAAACCAGCGGAACCGTAAAAAGTTTCGAGCCAATTTAAGATAGAGGTCATTTTTAAAAAGCCGAATATTTTGGTAATCACTGACCTTGAAAAGAGCTTGAATCAAGTCGGATCCCAATTCCACATTGTAGTGAATGCCTGAGATAGCTTGTAGCGTTTTTCCATATTTTTTTGCTAAACTTTCTCGATAATGACGCTCAAAATCGTTTTCTAAATGAGCAATTTGAATTTCTGCTGGTGACAATTTTGGAGGCATAGAGAGCGGCCAGATTGCTTCGCTTTTGGAAATGGTACGTCCAGCTACATCGGTAATTGCAGCAAGAAAACGCATTGCTTCCTTTGTAGAAGTTGCAGTCGGGGTGATGAGTTCTAATTGCTGCTCACTAAAATCGGTCTGAATCGTCGGGTGAAAATTACGGCTTCCAAATGCTTGAGGATGAGGAGTTTGCGCTAATTTTCCGTCTTGATTGATGCGCAAGCCCTCCCTTTCCAACCCGAAAGTAGCTTGTAAAATAGGTGCATCTGCTGCTAATTTTTCGAATAAGTGATTGATGTTCATGAGAAATACCTGTTTGTTTTCTAATACTTTTAGTCTATTATAAAAATGCTCAGAAAACAAATTTCTACTACGTTTTCCGAACCTTTTTTAAAAGAAAACGATTCTATTTTAGATAGGATAAGAATTTTCCAAAAGAGGGGGCCTCAAACTTCGTCATTTGCAAACAACTGCGATAGTCTTATCTTGAAAAAAGAAGGAATTTTTCTTATAATAGAGTGTAAGACATAATTGCAGGTGAAACTCCTGCCATGTAGACAAGAAAGGACGAGCGCTTAGCTCAGACAAGATTATGACATCAGTTGTAGTTGTAGGAACCCAGTGGGGAGATGAAGGAAAAGGAAAGATTACAGATTTCCTTTCAGCTAATGCCGAAGTTATTGCCCGTTATCAAGGCGGAGACAATGCCGGTCACACCATTGTAATTGACGGTAAAAAGTATAAATTGCACTTGATTCCGTCAGGTATTTTCTTCCCAGAGAAAATCTCTGTTATCGGAAATGGAATGGTAGTCAATCCAAAATCTTTGGTAAATGAATTAGCTTATTTGCATGGCGAAGATGTCACAACAGATAATCTGCGCATTTCAGATCGTGCACATGTGATTCTTCCTTATCATATCGAGTTGGACCGTCTGCAAGAAGAAGCCAAAGGTGATCACAAAATCGGAACGACTATCAAGGGGATTGGTCCAGCTTATATGGACAAAGCAGCTCGCGTGGGAATCCGCATTGCGGATTTGTTGGATAAAGATATTTTCAGAGAACGTTTGGAGCGCAACTTAGCTGAAAAAAATCGTCTCTTTGAAAAACTCTACGACAGCACAGCTATCCAATTTGACGATATTTTTGAAGAATACTACGCTTATGGTCAACAGATTAAACAATACGTGACAGATACGTCGGTTATCTTGAACGACGCTCTTGATCAAGGTAAACGTGTCCTTTTTGAAGGAGCGCAGGGAGTGATGCTAGATATTGACCAGGGCACTTATCCATTTGTTACCTCTTCCAATCCTGTTGCAGGTGGTGTGACGATTGGTTCCGGTGTGGGTCCAAGCAAAATTGACAAGGTTGTTGGGGTTTGCAAAGCCTATACCAGTCGTGTTGGTGACGGACCATTTCCTACAGAACTGTTTGATGAAGTAGGCAACCGCATTCGTGAAGTTGGACATGAATATGGAACGACCACAGGGCGTCCTCGTCGTGTTGGTTGGTTTGATTCGGTTGTTATGCGTCACAGTCGCCGTGTGTCTGGGATTACAAACCTTTCTCTCAATTCAATTGACGTTTTGACGGGACTGGATATAGTTAAAATCTGTGTAGCTTACGACCTAGACGGTGAACGTATTGACCATTACCCAGCTAGTTTAGAGCAACTCAAACGCTGCAAACCAATCTATGAAGAATTACCAGGCTGGTCAGAGGACATTACAGGCGTTCGCAGTTTAGAAGAGTTGCCAGAAAACGCCCGCAACTACGTCCGCCGTGTGAGTGAACTTGTTGGTGTTCGCATTTCCACTTTCTCTGTTGGACCAGGTCGTGAACAAACTAATATTTTAGAAAGCGTTTGGTCAAGTTTGTAATAGAAATTATAGTCGGAAGCGAGTTCAAGCTCGCTTTTTATGCGTAAAAAACAAAGAATTTAAAAATTTTTAAATAATACGTCTCTTCTTAAGTTAATTTTAAGCTAGCGGGTTTATACTAACATCATCAGATGAAGACCTCCTAACTTTATTTGATAGAAATCCTAAACTTTTTCATAATAATCTCCTGAAAGCCATCGAAAGGTGGCTTTTTTTATATTTTCGGGTTTATAACATGATATAATAAATGGAGAACAAAGGAGATAAATGATGAACTTTGCAGATTTGTCTAATAAAGAACAGGAAAAAATAATGATAAGTGAAATTATCAGGAATTTAAAAAAGCTAGGTGGCTATGCAACCAAACGAGAGTTGCTAGATGCTATTAAAAAGGGAGAAAATACGATAGATGAGAATTTTTTTGAGGAAGAAAAAGTGTCTCAAAAAAGTGGAAAAATTTATAAACCTAGTGATTACACTTTTAATTTTTCTGCCAAAAGTTTGCTTATCACGGGCTATCTTTCTAAACCCAAGCAATCGACTTTTGAATTGACAGAATTAGGTAGAAAAGTGAAACTAGATGAGCATTTTGCTAGCGATATTCAACAGAAAGCCATTCAATTTTGGAAAAATGAGAAGAAGTCAAAACAATTCTTCAAGTTATCCTTTGAAAAGGAATTAAAACATTCACTAGATGACTCAAAAGAAAATTGGAGAGTTGAGTTGACAAGAGCTTTAAAATCTATGTCACCACAAAAATTTGAAACTTTTGCTCGTGGTCTAGTCAAGGAGATGGGTGTCAAACTAGATGAAAAAATTGGAGTTAGTTATACTAATGATGGTGGTTTAGATGGTTTTGGCTTATTACTAGTACAGATGACTTCAGAACCAATCGTGTAGCTATCCAAGCAAAGCGTTAGGAAAACAATGTTCCTTCTCCGGAGATTGATAAATTCCGTGGTGCAATGGATAAATACAATGCAGAATATGGTATTTTTATTACAACTTCTGATTTTTCAAGAAGTGCTATTGAAGCAGTTCGTCAAGGGACTAGAGTCATTACTTTAATCAATGGCGAGGATATTGCGGATCTAGTTGCCAAATATAAACTTCATGTCAGAGAAGTCACGACTTATGAATTAGGAGATTTTTATCATACAGAGGATTATACGGTTAAAAGATGAACTACACAGTTGAAGAAAAAGAGTTTTTCATGCGGGAGGCTTTGAAAGAAGCAGAGATTGCGCTTGCTAATGATGAAATTCCGATTGGTTGTGTTATTGTCAAGGACGGGAAGATTATCGGTCGTGGACATAATGCACGTGAGGAGCTGCAGCGCGCTGTCATGCATGCTGAGGTGATGGCGATTGAAGAAGCCAACGCTCATGAAAAAAGCTGGCGCTTGCTAGATACGACTCTATTTGTCACTATTGAGCCTTGTGTCATGTGTAGCGGTGCTATTGGTCTAGCTCGCATTCCGTGGGTTATTTACGGAGCAAAAAATCAAAAATTTGGTGCTGCCGGTAGCCTCTATGATATTCTAACAGATGAGCGACTCAATCACCGAGTTGAGCTTGAAAGTGGGATTTTGGAAGCAGAATGTGCTCAGATGATGCAAGATTTTTTTAGAAAGAGGAGACAAAAATGAAGCATTTTGTTAAGAAGGCTATGCTCTTATCCAGATAGTAGCAGAGTTAATGTTATTATTGGTAGATTAGCAATTTTTCGCTCTGAATATCTATTCTTTTTTGAGAAAAAAGAAAATCGTGATTGGCATAAAAACAAATTTATGGTATAATACTTATCGGAGCAACAATTCTGCGTGAAGCGGGTCAGGGGAGGAATCCAGCAGCCCTAAGCGAGTGTGGATTGTGTGCTCTTTTTGTATATGAAGAAGTATGAACGATTGCTAAAGTGTGTGTTGAAAGAATTTTTCGAAAGACAACATTCAGTGATGAATCAATATCATTTTTCAGTAAAGGAAAGACATATGTATTACATGGGAGAAATTTTTAGAGAATTGCGAACAGGTCGGCACATCTCTCTTAAAGCCGCAACAGGAGAAGAATTTTCCTATTCCATGCTCAGTAAATTTGAAAATGGGACGTCAGATATTTCGGCTTCAAAACTGCTAATTGGTCTAGAGAATATTAGAACAGAATTAGAAGAATTTGTCTATTTGGTACGTGGCTTCCAGCCCACTTCCTATACTTTGTTAAAAAATAAACTGTGGCAAGCTCAAGAAAAGAAGGATATGAATACATTATGGGAAATGTACCACAATGAAATGACTCAATATCAATCTGCAAAAGAAGATAAGCATATCCTAAATGCGATTGTCATCAAAGGTCACATGTTTTTCTTAGATGAAACCATTCAAGCAACAGAGATTGAGTTGAATTTTTTATATGATTATTTATTTTCTGTTGAAATCTGGGGAGAGTATGAATTACGCTTGTTTTCAGATATTGCCACCTTGCTCCCTCTTGATCTTTACTTTCGATATGCTCGAGAAATGCTTCAAAAGGTTGATTTTTTAGGAGATTTACAGAAAAACAAAAACTATATTTACACGATTCTTTTAAATGGTTTGTTTAAATCCATTGCAGAAAAAAGTTTAACAAAAGCTGCTTATTTTGATACAAAAATCAAAGAAAAATTTTTTGATGAAAATGATGCATACCTGAGAATTGTCTATTTATTTGCAGATGGACAGCATGATTATATTTTGGGAAAGAGAGATGGAGGTCTTACAAAAATGAAAAATGCTATATCAACTCTTGAAATCATAGGTTGCAAGCAGAGTGCTGATTATTACTCCAAAAATATGTCTGACTGGTTAAAAGAATGTGAATAAATGACAATCGGAACTTTTTTGCAAAAAAATTTAAAGTGAGGAAATGAGTCTGTAGAATCAAAAATAGACTGCTTTCCTTATTTTTTTGCTCAAAAACGGAGTTGAATATATGACAATTTTGTTTTGGAAGTCGCTTTTCAAGTTATACTTAGTGCAACAAAAGTTTGAAAGGAAACTTGATATGAAATTATTCTTCTCAAATGCACTATATAGAAGTATTACGCTCTCTCGGATGCTTAACCTAATGGGGTCTTATTTATACAATATTGTGTTTGTGATTTATGCTGCTAGTTTGCCTTATGCCAATACAGCTGTGTTTATTGCAAATATCATTACAATTATTCCTACACTTTTCACATTTTGGATAGGAGTACAAGCTGATAGGACAGGTAGAAAAGGCGATTTCATGATTGTTATCGGCTTTGTTCAGGCACTTCTATTTACAGGAGTAGCTTTTCTGATTTCTAATAAAACATTTCTCATTTTTGCAATCATCTGTTTGTTGAATGTGATAACAGATATGTTAAGTGACTATGCTGGTGGGTTAAGAATGCCGATTTTGCAAAAGAATTTAGAAAAAGCTGATTTATTTGAAGCCTATTCCTTTACGCAATTTATCACTTATTTATGCAGCATTACTGGACAAACAGTAGGGGTCTGGTTGCTCGCAACTTTAGACAATAATTTTGCACTAGTTGCCATAATTAATGCGCTGTCATTTTTAGCTTCTTCTTTAGTGCTTTTGCACAAGCGTCGTCAATTAACTCATGAAGCTGTGGTAGCAACTCCTGAAAAAACTTCTCTTTTTACGCAATTTAAAATGCTTTATCAAAATATGGAGTTGATTTTTCAAGAATCCGAAAATACTTCATTCATTCACCTGTTACTTGCAATTTTAACCTTGAATATGATAGGAGGAGCTGTTAATAGTATTTACAATTTTTATTTTTTAAAACATGCCATTTTTTACCTGACTTATGCACAATCTATCCTAATTGTAGAAGTGGTTTTATTGGTTGGTGCTATTTTAGGAAGTTTAACACCTCACGATTATTTTTCAAAAAAATCATTTTCATTTCTGCTCATAATGAATAGTTCTTCATTTGGACTAGTTGGCATTAGCAACTTAGTAGGATTGCCACCAATTATTGGGATTATTATCTTAGCTTTTTCTGCTTACATAATGGGGAAATCCACGCCTAAACTGGATGCTATGTTAATGGCAAATCTACCATCTGATGTCTTGGCTCAAAGCAATAATTTTATCGGATTGTTGTTTACCTTCTCTTTGCCTTTAGGAACGGTCATCTTTTCAGTTCTCTCTGCCTACAATATCTATTTGTGTTGGTTTATTTTTGTTGTCTTTTCACTGTTGGCACTTTTGCTGTCTCTGCAAAATAATCGACTCAAAAAAGGAAACATTAGTTAAACTCTAGAACCTAAGATTAGGCTACTATTTATTTTCCTCTATTTTTTATTTTAGAAGTATTCTGTGGGTGGTTATTTTTTGATTTACGCAAACGATTGCTTTAAAGATTGGTATGAGATTGCGATTTTTGAAAGTTAATTATAAAAAAACAATTTGGAAACGTTTTAGTCAAGAAAATTGCTTGATAAAAAAGTAGTAAAGCGGTATCATAGTAGATAAGAAAAATTGGAGGACTATAATGACACATATTCAGTTTAATTACTCAAACGTGCTTGGAAAATTTGTTGCACCGCATGAAGTAGATTACATGCAAACACAAGTTTCTGCGGCAGATGAACTGTTGCGCAAAGGAACTGGTGCAGGAAGTGACTTCCGTGGCTGGCTTGACCTTCCAGAAAACTATGACAAAGAAGAATTCGCTCGCATTTTGAAAGCGGCAGAACAAATCAAATCAGACAGCGATGTTTTGGTCGTGATTGGGATTGGTGGGTCATACCTTGGAGCAAAAGCAGCGATTGATTTCTTGAGCAATCATTTTGCAAACTTGCAAACCAAAGAAGAACGCAAAGCTCCACAAATTCTTTATGCTGGAAACTCTATCTCATCTACTTACCTTGCAGACTTGGTGGAATACGTTTCGGATAAAGATTTCTCAGTTAATGTGATTTCTAAATCAGGGACAACGACAGAACCTGCTATTGCTTTCCGCGTCTTCAAAGAACTCTTGATTAATAAATACGGTCAAGAAGAAGCTAACAAACGTATCTATGCGACAACTGACCGCCAAAAAGGTGCTGTTAAGGTTGAAGCAGATGCTAACGGTTGGGAAACATTTGTGGTTCCAGATGACATCGGTGGACGCTTCTCAGTATTGACAGCAGTTGGATTGCTTCCAATCGCTGCATCAGGCGCTGACATCAAAGCCCTTATGGAAGGTGCCAATGCTGCTCGTAAGGACTACACTTCAGACAAGATTGCAGAAAACGAAGCTTATCAGTACGCAGCTCTTCGTAATATCCTTTATCGCAAAGGCTATGCGACTGAAATTTTGGTTAACTACGAACCATCTCTGCAATACTTCTCAGAATGGTGGAAACAATTAGCTGGTGAGTCAGAAGGAAAAGACCAAAAAGGAATCTACCCAACTTCAGCTAACTTCTCAACAGACCTTCACTCTCTTGGACAATTTATCCAAGAAGGTGCGCGTATTATGTTTGAAACAGTTGTCCGTGTGGACAAACCACGCAAAAACGTGACGATTCCTGAATTGGCAGAAGACTTAGACGGACTTGGATATCTTCAAGGAAAAGATGTTGACTTTGTTAACAAGAAAGCGACAGACGGTGTACTTTTAGCTCATACTGACGGTGACGTGCCAAATATGTATGTCACTCTTCCAGAGCAAGACGCCTTTACTCTTGGTTACACTATTTACTTCTTTGAGCTTGCTATCGCTATTTCTGGCTACTTGAATGCTATTAACCCATTTGACCAACCAGGTGTAGAAGCTTACAAGAAAAATATGTTTGCTCTTCTTGGAAAACCGGGATTTGAAGAATTGAGCAAAGAATTGAATGCTCGCTTGTAATGTGTAAATAACGGAACGGCTTCTGGAAGGAAGTCGTTTTTTATATACTTGAAACAAAGTTTAAGTGAAATTTTCACAAAAACAGAAGAAAAAGATAGAAAGAAAGCGCTTTATTATGTATAATAAAAGCAGATTATACAACGGAGGCGCTTTATGTCACAAGAAACTTATATCATGGCGATTGACCAAGGAACAACCAGCTCACGGGCGATTATTTTCAATAAGAAAGGTGAGAAGGTTGCTACGAGTCAAAAAGAGTTTACTCAGATTTTTCCACAGGCGGGCTGGGTTGAGCACAATGCAAATGAGATTTGGAATTCTGTGCAGTCGGTCATTGCAAATGCTTTTATTGAAAGTGGCATCAAGCCCACAGAGATGGAAGCAATTGGCATTACTAATCAACGGGAGACAACAGTTGTGTGGGATAAGAAAACGGGTTTGCCCATTTACAATGCCATTGTCTGGCAGTCTCGGCAAACAGCTCCTTTAGCAGAAAAGCTCAAGCAAGATGGATATGTAGATTTCTTTCATCAAAAAACAGGTTTAATCATAGATGCTTATTTCTCTGCGACCAAGGTACGCTGGATTTTGGATCAGGTAGAGGGCGCGCAGGAACGTGCAGAGCGAGGAGAATTGCTTTTTGGTACGATTGATACCTGGTTGGTTTGGAAATTAACGGATGGTGCGGCTCATGTGACAGATTATTCAAATGCAGCGCGGACCATGCTATACAATATCAAAGAGTTACAATGGGATGATGAGATTTTATCCTTGCTCAATATCCCTAAGGCTATGTTGCCAGAAGTTCGCTCGAATTCAGAAATTTATGGCAAAACAGCACCCTATCATTTTTATGGTGGAGAGGTACCAATTGCAGGAATGGCGGGCGATCAGCAGGCAGCTCTCTTTGGGCAATTAGTATTTGAGCCAGGAATGGTGAAGAATACTTATGGGACAGGCTCTTTCATCATTATGAATACTGGTCAGGAATGCAATTTATCAAAAAATAATCTTTTGACGACTATTGGTTATGGGATAAATGGCAAAGTGACTTATGCTTTGGAAGGTTCGATTTTTATTGCAGGTAGTGCCATTCAGTGGCTTCGTGACGGCCTTCGTATGATTGCTAGCTCACCTGAATCTGAGCAATATGCAAAAAAATCAACTAATGAAAATGAAGTATATATTGTTCCAGCCTTTACGGGGCTTGGAGCGCCTTATTGGGATCCAGAAGCAAGAGGTTCTATTTTTGGCTTGACACGTGGAACGAGTAAAGAAGATTTTATCAAAGCAACTCTGCAATCCATTGCTTATCAAGTGCGCGATATCATTGATACGATGCAAATGGACACAGGTACAGCTATCCAAGTCCTGAAGGTAGATGGTGGTGCTGCCATGAATGATTTCCTCATGCAGTTTCAAGCAGATATTCTGGGAATTGAGTTAGCGCGTGCGGCAAATTTGGAAACAACGGCTCTTGGAGCAGCTTTTCTAGCAGGACTTGCGGTTGGTTATTGGAAAGACATGGAGGAGTTGAAAACATTAAATGCGGTCGGGGAAACGTTCCAACCTGCTATGCTAGAAGCAGAGCGCCAAAAATTGTACAAAGGCTGGAAAGCAGCAGTTGCAGCTACGCAATTTTTTGCAAAAGAATCTAGCAAATAGTTGAAAAATATAACTATGAGTTACAAGTGTCGGTAATCATTTAGTATAAGATACAAGAGGAGGGACTAGGAGACAATCTTAGTCGCTCTTTTTTGGCTTTACGATTCCTTTAACAGAATAAGAGTGAATTAAATGCCTTTTCGCTTCCGTTGGAATATGTCAAAATGGTGAATATACCTGCTCTTATTGGTTTTTTTGAAAATTATGGTATAATAGATATAATTTTGGTAGATGGAGTTGAGTTTTGAAGAAAAGCTATCGCGTCAAGAGCGAGAAAGATTTTAATGCGATTTTCAAAAGTGGGCAAAGTTTTGCCAACAGAAAATTCGTCATTTATACATTAGAAAAGAAGCAAAAACACTTTCGAGTAGGAATATCTGTCAGTAAAAAACTGGGAAATGCAGTAATGCGCAACAAGATTAAGCGCCGTATTCGACACGTTTTGATAGCTCATCAAGCAGAGCTAGCGACGCTTGATTTTGTCGTCATTGCACGGAAAGGTGTAGAATTTCTGACCTATCAAGAATTGGAACAAAATTTACTTCATGTACTAAAAATAGCAAAAATTTATCAGGAAGGTTTGAGTAGTGAAAAAGAAAAGTAAACTGGCGGGGCTTTTAGTTTTAGCTTCGCTCATCTTAACGGCGTGTGGGACGAGTGAGGTCACAGCGAGTTCGCCGGATTTATGGGAGAGATTTGTCTATTTCTTCGCCGTAACGATTCGTTTCCTGTCATTCAATGGAAGTACAGGAATTGGGATTATTCTTTTCACATTGATTATTCGGACAGTTCTTTTGCCTGTTTTCCAATTGCAGATCAATGCTTCTCGGAAAATGCAGGAAGCGCAGCCGTTAGTGAAAGAATTGCAGGCGAAGTATCCAGGACGCGACATGGAAAGTCGCAGTCGTTTGGCAGAAGAAACACAAAAGCTGTATAAGGAATTAGGAGTAAAGCCATCGGCATCATTTTGGCCCTTGCTCATTCAAATGCCTGTGTTGATTGCCTTGTATCATGCTTTGACGCGTGTTGAATTTCTTAAAGTAGGGCACTTTCTATGGCTGAATCTGGGCGCGACAGATCCCTATTATATTTTGCCAGTTTTAGCAGCTGTTTTCACCTTTTTGAGTACTTGGTTGAGCAATAAAGGAATGGCAGAGCGTAATGGCTTGATGACAGGAATGATGTTTGTCATGCCGCTATTTGTCTTCTTCTTTGCCATGAGTGTAGCAAGTGGGGTTGCTTTATATTGGAGCACATCGTATGCGTATCAGGTGTTCCAAACGCTTTTACTAAGCAATCCGTATAAAATCATTGCAGAAAGAGAAGCGAAAGCGACTGCTGAGCGGGAACGTGAAGAAAAGAAAAAACGTGCTTATCGTAAAGCACAAAAAAAGAGAAAGTAAGGAGGCACTTGTATGGTATTATTTACAGGAGCGAGTGTTGAAGAAGCCATTCAAAATGGCTTGCGCGAGTTAGATATTCCACGGATGAAAGCACATATCAAAGTGATTTCTCGTGAGAAAAAAGGATTTTTAGGATTATTTGGCAAGAAATTAGCCCAAGTTGATGTGGAGCCCATTAACGAAACGACGGTGGTAAAGGCAAATCAAAAGGCTGTCAAAGGTGTTCCGGAAGCAATCAATGCTCAAAATGAGCCCGTTAAAAGCGTGAGTGAAGCAACTGTTGACTTAGGACATGTTGTTGCAGCCATTAAAAAAATCGAAGAAGAAGGCAAGGAAATCTCAGATGATGTGAAAGCTGAAATTTTGAAGCACGAAAAAGAAGCCAGCACGATTCTTGAAGAAACAGGCACAATTGACTTATTGAAAGATAGTGACATCGTAAATTTTCAAAAATCGGTCGCTCAAGAAGAAAAGCCAACTGACAAGATTATTGCTTTTGGGCAGGCTGTAGAAAAGCACTCGGAAGTCCAACCGATAGCTGAGGAGCCGGCTGATTTTGAAGATTTGGGCATTCAAGTGGAAGAAGATTATGATGTTGAAGAAGTTGTTGCGAGTGTGACAGGTTATGTGCAAAACATCGTGGACGAAATGGACGTTGAAGCTAGCATTGCAAGTGCTCATAATCGTCGGACAATCAATATGCAGATTGATACCAATGAGCCTGGTCGCATTATCGGCTATCACGGAAAAGTGCTGAAAGCTCTTCAATTGTTGGCACAGAATTATCTTTATAATCGCTATTCTAAGAGTTTTTACATTTCTATCAATGTTAATGATTATGTAGAACATCGAGCAGAAGTTCTACAAAGCTACGCTCAAAAATTGGCTGACCGTGTGTTGGAATACCAGCATAGTCAAAAAACCGACCCAATGTCCAACAATGAGCGGAAAATTATCCACCGTATCATTTCTAAAATGGACGGGCTTACCAGCTATTCAGAAGGTGATGAGCCAAATCGTTATGTTGTCGTGGATATTGACAGTGAATAATAAACTAAGGACTGAGAAGAATTTCTTTTCAGTCTTTCTTTCCGCTTAGTCCACTAATTGACGTGCTTGAGATTGAGAAGAAAGGAGCTTACATGTCTATTTTTCCAGCTATTGAAACTTACTTAGCATTACAAGGACATAAATATATTTCTCCTGATAAAGCGGGAGAATTGAGAGAGACGATGCTTGATGTTAAACAGAAAGGTCAGACAGCACGTACGGAATTTTCAGACTTGGTTAAGCAATTTCAAACATCTTATCCAAAATTAACTCTGGAGCGTACCAGCAACTGGATGAATCAAGCTCAAATTTTGCGTCCCCATTTTTGGAACTATTTGTGTGGTTATGGCGATATCACAGAACCAATGTTTGCGCTGCGTTTATATGGGAAGCCAAGAGATTTTGGAGTATCGTTAGAAGTCAGCTTTATCGAGCGCAAGAAAGATGAAACCAGTCTGACGAAGCAAAATCGAGTTTTGCAGGTGCCAATCGCAACTCCAGTTTATTACTTGGCTCAAATAAATGGTGTCAGTCAACGATTTGCTGGGACAGAAGAAAATCGGCAGTATTTGAGCCAGCAAGTAAAAATAGGGCAAGTCCGTAAAGTCTTAGTAAAATACGATGTAGATTTAGCCCAAGCCACATCAGTAAGACAAGTGTTGGAGCAACTCCAGAAAGCTATGACAACTCTCATTCCTTTTTATGAGGCAACCAGAAAATTGTAAGAGGTTTAAGCAACCTTTCTTTAGATTTACCAAAAACAATTCCACGCTGCTATTGACAAAAGGCGTAGAATCATATAGAATAGTAAAGTATGTTTAGTAACTGATCACAATAGCCGGCTAAACGAATACAAGAATCTAAGAGGAGGTATTCAAAGTGAAACGTACTTATCAACCAAGTAAAATCCGTCGTGCGCGCAAACATGGTTTCCGTCATCGTATGGCAACTAAAAACGGTCGTCGCGTACTTGCAAGCCGTCGTCGTAAGGGACGCAAAGTTTTGGCTGCATAATCCAAACGAATACAAGATGAAGAACCAACGGAAACTCGAGACCGCTGGTTTTTTGTTGGAGAACAAAGGGACAATCTGCATTTGCTCAGAGATTTTGATATAATAGAAACTGATATAAAGAGGAATGAATGATGAATATTTTTGATACGCACACACACCTCAACGTGGACAATTTTGCAGGCAAAGAAGCTGAAGAAATTGCTTTTGCACGCGAGTTAGGTGTTACCAAGATGAATATTGTGGGTTTTGATGCAGAAACCATTGAAAAGTCGCTAGCGCTGTCTCGTCAATATGATGAGCTTTACAGTACGATTGGCTGGCACCCGACGGAGGCAGGTTCTTACACGCAGGAAGTGGAGGACATGCTTGTCAGTCATTTGCATGCTCCCAAAGTTATTGCCCTTGGTGAAATTGGATTGGATTATCATTGGATGACAACACCGAAAGAGATGCAAGAGCGAGTTTTTCGGCGGCAGATTCAATTATCAAAAGATCTTGACTTGCCTTTTGTAGTGCACACTCGTGATGCCTTGGACGACACATATGAGATTATTAAAAATGAAGGTGTTGGTCCTCGCGGCGGCATTGTGCACTCTTATTCAGGTTCTTTGGAAATGGCAGAGCGTTTTATCCAGCTTGGTATGATGATTTCATTTTCGGGTGTGGTCACGTTTAAGAAGGCTGTAGATGTGCAGGAAGCTGCGCAAAACCTCCCTTTGGATAAAATCCTAGTTGAAACTGATGCACCTTACTTAGCTCCTGTTCCAAAACGTGGTCGTGAAAACCGGACGGCTTATACTCGCTATGTTGTAGACAAGATTGCAGAACTTCGTAGTTTGACTGTCGGAGAAGTTGCGCAAGCGACCTATGAAAATGCGCTGCGAATATTTAATTTGAAAGAAGATTGATGAAAGAAAAAATTTCTCAAGTCATCGTTGTAGAAGGTCGAGATGATACAGCTAACCTTAAAAGATACTTTGACGTAGAAACTTATGAAACGAGAGGGTCTGCGATTTGTCAAAAAGACATTCAACGCATCAAACATCTCCATAACTTGCATGGAGTGATCGTTTTTACCGATCCAGATGTCAATGGCGAGCGGATTCGTAGAATGATTATGACAGAGATTCCTAGCGTTCAGCATGCTTTTTTAAAGCGCAATGAGGCAGCTCCCAAGTCTAAAAGTAAAGGAAAATCATTAGGTATTGAGCATGCTTCTTATGAAGATTTGAGGACAGCTCTTTCGCAGGTGACTAAGAATTTTGAAAAAACGACTGATTTTGACATTACGCGCTCAGATTTGATTCGTTTAGGATTTCTAGCTGGAAATGATAGCCGCAAACGTCGTGAGTTTTTAGGGAAAGAACTCCGTATTGGCTATTCAAATGGGAAACAATTGCTTAAACGCTTGGAATTATTTGGGATAAATTTAGCAAAAGTTGAGAGCGTGATGGCGCATTATCAAGAAAGTGAAAGGTAAAGGAATAGTATGAAAAAATGTATTATAACAGGTGGAAATAGCGGGATAGGTTATCAAGCAGCTAAACAGCTAGCTGATAAAGGCTGGCAGGTAACGATTTTTTGTCGTAGTAAAGAGAGAGCTGAGAGCGCCTGTGAGACAATCATTAGTGAAACTGGTAATTCTCATGTCAGCTACCTATTAGCAGATCTTTCTGACTTAACGAGTACCAAAACAGCTATTGAAAATTATATCCAGACTCAAGGAGCGCTTGATGTCTTGATAAATAATGCTGCTGACTTTGATTTATCAATTAAGCAACCAGTTTTAACCAAAGATGGATTGGAAAAGCAGTTTGCGACCAATGTTGTAGCTCCTTTTTTGCTATCCCAGTCTTTTATTCCCTTATTGAAAGAGTCCGAGAGTGGTCGCATTCTCAATATTTCATCGCAAGGTTTACAAGCCTATCCTTTTATTAAATTGAATTTTGATAATCTAAAGGGCGAACAATCTTACACCCCTTCAAAAACTTATTACCAGAACAAATTAGCGCTTCTGATGCTGACCTTAGCTATGAGAGCAAGGTACAAAGACGTTACAATTCAGGCTATCAGAGTACCTAGTGTTAAGGTAGATATGAAGCGTTATAGTCACCTTTCTTCCTTTATGAAAAACCTATACAAACTGAAATCTCGATTCTCAATTTCGCCTGAAGAAATGGCACAAACCTATGTCGCTCTCGCCACGGGAAACAGCTATAACGGCTTTTTATACAATGAAAAATGCCAAGAGGTCAAAGCCAATCGCTCGGTTTATGATCAAGAGGCACAAGAGAAACTCTACCGAATTTTGACGCAACTAACAACAGAGAAAACCGGAGAATGATAGTCGAATATTATAGCGTTTAGTATGTTTTTTAAGCATGATGAGTGGTAAGGGGGATTTAGCTGGCGATAATATGTCAATTTTGATATTTACAAAAGATTGTGTTTGAAGTGCTTGACAGTGATGATGACTGATGTCACTAATGAAACATTATGTACTACTGGTTTCATATGAAGTTGATGTCCAAAAATGTTGTGGATTCTGAGTTGAAGAATTCTGCATGGGCTATCCAAATGAGAAACAATTGCTCAAACGACTAGAATTATTTGAGATTGGATTGACAGATGTTGAGATGGAATGAAAAAAATACGAAAGGAAGCGAGATGGCAAATAGAAGCTATATTTATTTAAAAAACGGAGATGAGGCACGTGTTTTAGCAGAGGGAATTTATATGATTCCTTATTTCTGGCAACTGTTTTGGGGTGAAGAAGAGTTGCAAACAGCCATTGCTCTATGGCAAAAAGCAGAAGAGCTTGAAAAAGAAGATAAAGGAAAAACAGAAGAATTTTATCGGACACAGGATATGGGGATTACTCTTTCTGTTGAAAACTTTCATCAGAATGCTCGTCGCAATCGCTCCTTTTTAGAGCAGCATGCTCCACAAACTTTGCAACTGTACGATGACTTTGTGTGTTACATTACTGCAAATATCAAAGAGGGCGATACGCTAGGATTTGACGTTTTAGAAATTATTTCTATGGACGAGTTGCCTATTGCTTCTGACAAACTTTTAAAAAATGTCCGTGCTATTCAGCAAAATCAACCGAAAGATTTGGATTTTTCTTTAACAGATAAAGATTTGCTTGGGATAGCTATGGGTTTCCCAGATGATTATGCTTCAGACATGTTGCCAGTAGATAATATTCTAAATTCGGTTGCCTACCAAGATGAGTTGAAGAAAGGTAAAAATCAAAAAAACAAGCAAATGACTGATGTGACTGAATCTACTTCAACAGAAACTAAACGCCGTATTCATCCGGCATTTTGGATTTTGCTTGTGCTGGGAATTATGCGAATTTTATATATTTTATTCAGATAACAGATAGAAAAGAGATTTATGAGAATTGCGGATTATAGTGTGACGCGGGCTGTGCTTGAGCGTCATGGCTTTACTTTTAAAAAATCGTTCGGTCAGAATTTCTTGACTGATACCAATATTTTACAAAAAATTGTGGACACAGCTGAGATTGATGAGAATGTTAATGTTATCGAAATCGGACCAGGCATCGGGGCACTGACTGAGTTTTTGGCGGAAAATGCAGCCGAAGTCATGGCTTTTGAAATTGATGATCGCTTGGTGCCGATTTTGGCAGATACTCTGCGGGATTTTGACAATGTGCGCGTGGTCAATGAAGATATTCTTAAGTCAGACTTGCAAGCCCGAATCAAGGAATTTGCTAATCCAAATCTTCCTATCAAAGTGGTGGCCAACCTGCCTTACTACATTACCACTCCTATCCTCATGCACTTGATTGAGAGTGGCATTCCTTTTAGTGAATTTGTCGTGATGATGCAGCGAGAAGTGGCTGATCGTATCTCGGCGCAGCCCAATAGTAAATCTTATGGCAGTTTGTCAATAGCAGTGCAGTATTATATGACCGCCAAGGTCGCTTTTATCGTACCACGAACAGTCTTTGTTCCTGCCCCAAATGTGGATTCGGCTATCCTCAAGATGGTCCGCAGAGACCAGCCAGCAGTTGGGGTCAAAGATGAAGCTTTCTTCTTCAAAGTCTCAAAAGCTAGTTTTACCCACCGCCGGAAAACCCTCTGGAATAATCTGACCAGTTATTTTGGGAAGTCTAATGAAGTCAAAACAAAGCTAGAGTCCGCTTTGGACAATGCTGAGTTATCTCCAAGTGTACGAGGAGAAGCGCTTGATTTGCAAGAATTTGCGCGTTTAGCAGACAGCTTATATGATGAAGGATTCAGATAAGTTGAATAATATTGTAAACAAAAAGCCTCGCTAAGTTCGTCTTAGTGAGGCTCTTTATAAGGAAAGGACGGGATTTGAACCCGCGCATGAATAAAATCCATTTGCCGGATTTCGAGTCCGGTGCCGTACCAAGCTGGGCCACCTTTCCACAATTTAGAATAAGCAATTTTTGAATGGGCTCGATAGAAGCATTCAAAATAGGCTATTTTGTTTTAGGCGAGAAAGCAAAGCGCAGCATAAGCTGCAATACCAAAACACCTAACAAAATAAAAATGCGGAAAAAGGGATTTGAACCCTCACGTCCGAATGGACACATGCGCCTGAAGCATGCGCGTCTGCCGTTCCGCCATTTCCGCTCGGTATCTATTATACCACATTGGCGACGTTTTTCATCATTTTTTTGCACTAAAAAGCAAAATACTTGTTTTTTTGATATAATGAACTTATTAAGGTTAAAGGAGTTCATTTGAAAGGAACAATCGTGAAAGCCTTAGCTGGCTTCTATTATGTAGAGTCGGAAAGCAAGGTGTATCAGACCAGAGCTAGAGGGAATTTTCGCAAGAAAGGTCAAACGCCTTATGTGGGAGATGAGGTCGAATTTTCTGCTGAGAAAGATTCTGAAGGATACATTTTAAAAATAGCAGAGCGAAAAAACAGTCTGGTACGCCCACCTATTGTTAATATCGATCAGGCTGTCGTGATAATGAGTGCCAAAGAGCCAGATTTTAATCCCAATCTTTTGGATCGGTTCTTAGTTCTTTTGGAGCAGAAAGCCATTCATCCGATTATTTATATCAGTAAATTGGATTTGTTGGAGGACGATAAAGAGTTAGATGCTTTCCTTGAGGTTTACCAAGCGATTGGTTATGATACTGCCAAAACGGTCACAGAACTGTTGCCATTTTTGACAAGTAAAAAGACGGTTTTCATGGGGCAGACAGGAGTTGGCAAATCCACTTTGCTCAATAAAATCGCACCAGATTTGCAATTAGAAACAGGTGAGATTTCAGAGAGTCTAGGTCGCGGTCGTCATACGACACGAGCTGTCAGTTTTTACAATCTTAATGGAGGAAAAATTGCGGATACCCCGGGATTTTCTTCCTTGGATTACGAAGTGGACAATGCGGAGGATTTAAACCGAGCATTTCCCGAAATTGCTGAAGTCAGTCGCAGCTGTAAATTCCGAACCTGTACTCATACGCATGAACCGAATTGTGCGGTGAAACCTGCGGTTGAAAATGGAACAATTGCAGCCTTTCGATTTGAAGATTACTTGCAATTTTTGAGTGAAATTGAACATCGTCGTGAAATCTATAAAAAAGCAGTTAAAAAGCAACCTAAATGAGGAGGAAGCTAAATGAAATCTTATAAAATTGCACCGTCTATTTTAAGTGCAGACTATGCAAACTTTGAATCAGAATTGAAAAAATTAGAAGCCACAGGGGCAGAGTACGCTCATATTGATATTATGGACGGACATTTTGTTCCCAATATCAGCTTCGGCGCAGGTGTGGTTGCGAGCATGCGACCACACAGTAGATTGGTATTTGATTGTCATCTTATGGTATCCAATCCAGAACACCATATTGAAGATTTTGCTCGTGCGGGTGCAGATATTATCAGCATCCACGCTGAAGCAACACCACATATTCACGGAGCTTTGCAAAAGATTCGGGCAGCTGGTGTCAAGGCAAGTGTTGTTATCAATCCGGGAACGCCCGTTGAAGCGGTGAAAAACGTACTTAATCTGGTTGACCAAGTCTTAGTAATGACTGTCAATCCGGGTTTCGGTGGACAAGCTTTTCTACCAGAAACAATGGATAAAGTACGCGAATTAGTCGTTTTGAGAGAAGTGAACCAACTAGACTTTGATATTGAAGTAGACGGTGGTATTGATGATGAAACCATTCGCATTGCCAAAGAGGCCGGTGCTAATGTCTTTGTGGCAGGTAGTTATGTGTTCAAAGGTGATGTCGCTCATCAGGTTCAAACCTTGAAAGAAGCATTGCATGATTAAAATTGCTCTCTTTGCTGGTGGGACGATAGATAGCTTTCAAATGGATTTTGACATTTTTATCGGAGTGGACAGAGGAAGCCTGTTTCTCATTGAACAAGGCATTTGCCCAGATTTATCGGTCGGTGATTTTGATTCTGTTTCGGAGGAAGAGTTGGCTTTGATTTGTTCTCAATCGAAAGAGGTACTTCAAGCACAACCTGAAAAAGATGATACGGATTTAGAGTTGGCTGTCAAAGCTGTTTTTGCACGTTCTCCACAGGCGCAAGTGACGATTTTTGGTGCTTTTGGCGGGCGCTTGGATCATACTTTGGCAAATATTTTCTTGCCGAGTAATCCAGAAATTACTCCTTATATGCAGCAAATTCGACTGCGCAATGCACAAAATGAGCTCCGCTATTTCCCTCAAGGTCGTCATGAGATAAAGCCAGTAGCTGGTATGAACTATTTAGCTTTTATGCCTGCGGACAATAGTCGGTTGAGCATTGAAGGAGCCAAATATCCTTTAAACGAATCCAATTATTTTTTCAAAAAAGTGTATGCTTCTAACGAATTTATAGATGAGCCCGTTTTTTTAGAGTGCCAATCAGGTTATGTTATTGTCATTTATAGCAAAGACAGGAGTTAGTATGGAGTTTGTAATCATCCTCTTATTGTTGGGAAATCTTATTGTAACCTTTCTTTTGTGGCAAAAGAATCAGCAACAGACAGATCAGGTACAGAAATTGCTGGAAGATCAAGCTGATCACTTATCTGATCAGTTGGATTACCGTTTTGAGCAAGAACGGCAACGAAGTCTTCTGACACAACAACAACTGGAATTGGCTCTGGGAGATCGTTTGGGTGAGGTGCGCACGGATTTACATCGAAATTTAACGGAAATGCGGTTAGAGATAAGCGAGAATCTAACTAAAAATCGTGATAAGACAGACGAACGAATGCGTCAGATTCAAGAGTCAAATGACCGTCGTTTAGAGCAAATGCGCCAAACAGTGGAAGAAAAATTAGAGAAAACGTTGCAGGCGAGATTGCAAACGTCTTTTGAAACAGTTTCAAAACAATTAGAGTCGGTCAATCGTGGCTTGGGAGAAATGCAAAGTGTGGCGCGTGATGTCGGTACTTTAAACAAAGTGCTCTCCAATACCAAAACGCGTGGAATTTTAGGAGAATTGCAGCTTGGTCAGATTATTGAAGATATTATGACACCGAGCCAGTATGAACGCGAATTTGCGACGGTTGCAGGATCTAGTGAGCGCGTAGAGTATGCGATTAAATTACCGGGACAAGTGGAAAAAGAATATATCTATTTGCCGATTGATTCCAAGTTTCCGCTTGCTGACTACTATCGATTAGAGGATGCTTACGAATCAGGAAACAAAGAAGAGATTGATTTGTACCGCAAGTCTTTGCTAGCGAGTGTCAAACGTTTTGCCAAGGACATCAATAAGAAATACTTAGCACCTCCTGCAACAACAAACTTTGGCGTGATGTTTTTACCAACGGAAGGGCTTTATTCAGAAGTCGTTCGCAATCCGGAATTCTTTGACAGTTTGCGTCGAGACGAGCAGATTGTGGTCGCAGGACCGTCTACGTTGTCTGCCCTACTCAATTCGCTTTCGGTTGGTTTTAAAACGCTCAACATTCAACGAAGTGCAGATGACATCAGTAAGGTTTTGGGCAATGTCAAATCAGAATTTAATAAATTTGGTGGCATTTTGCTCAAGGCACAAAAACATCTGCAACATGCTTCTGGCAATATTGATGAATTGCTGACGCGCAGAACCAATGCTATCGAGCGAACTTTGCGCCATATTGAAATTTCGGACAAGTCGGACTTCAACGGTCTACTAGATTTCCAAGATGAAGAGGAAGAATATGAAGATTAACCAAATGAAAAAAGACGAGCTATTTGAGGGGTTTTACCTCATCAAATCCGCTGAACTGCGTCAGACAAGAGCTGGAAAAAATTATTTGGCATTTACTTTTCAAGATGACACAGGAACGATTGAAGGAAAATTGTGGGATGCACAACCACACAATGTGGAAGAATTTACTGCTGGGAAAGTCGTTCACATGCAAGGGCGCAGAGAAGTGTATAACAACACCCCTCAAGTCAATCAAATTACCTTGCGATTGCCTAAAGTTGGCGAGCCAAACAATCCGGCTGATTTTAAGGAAAAACCACCGGTTGATGTCCAAGAGTTACGTGACTATCTCTCGCAAATGATTTTTAAAATTGAAAATCCAGTTTGGCAGCGTGTGGTACGGGCTTTGTATGCTAAATACGATAAAGAATTTTACTCCTATCCAGCAGCGAAAACCAATCACCATGCTTTTGAGGCAGGACTTGCTTTTCATACTGCGACTATGGTGCGGCTAGCAAATGCTATTGGTGAGATTTACCCGCAACTAAATAAGAGTTTACTTTATGCAGGAATTATGCTCCATGATTTAGCAAAGGTGCTGGAATTGACAGGCCCAGAGCAAACAGAATACACTGTTCGAGGCAATCTCATCGGACACATCGCTTTGATTGATGAAGAAATAACAAAAGTGTTGGCAGAATTAAAAATTGACGACACTAGAGAAGATGTCATTATTCTCCGTCATGTTTTGCTAAGTCATCACGGCCTGTTGGAATACGGTAGTCCAGTGCGTCCGAAAATCATGGAAGCTGAAATTATCCACATGATTGATAATTTAGATGCGGAAATGATGATGATGACTTCGGCTCTAGCCTTGGTTGGCGAGGGTGAGATGACCAATCGAATCTTTGCTATGGACAACCGCTCTTTCTATAAGCCTAATTTTGATAAGTAAAAAACGAAAAACGAATGTTATTGCAAAAATAATGTTCGTTTTTTGAGCTTATTATGATATAATGAAGAAAATAAAATAAAATTGGTGAAAACATGAAATTAAGAAGAAGTGAACGTATGGTAGTCATTTCCAACTACCTAATCAATCATCCGTATGAGCTAACTAGTCTCAATACATTTGCCGAAAAGTATGAGTCCGCAAAATCATCTATTTCTGAAGATATTGTCATTATTAAACGTGCTTTTGAAGAAATGGAGATTGGGCATATTGAAACCATTACAGGAGCAGGGGGAGGTGTTATTTTTACACCTTCTATCTCAGATAAAGAAGCTAGAGCAATGGTGGAAGACCTCCGCACGAAATTGTCTGAAAGCAATCGGATTTTACCTGGCGGCTACATTTATTTGTCGGATTTGTTGAGTACGCCTTCTATATTAAATAACATTGGGCGCATTATTGCCAAGACGTTTCGAAATCAAAAAATTGATGCCGTAATGACTGTTGCTACAAAAGGAGTGCCGTTGGCAAATGCAGTGGCAAATGTGTTAAATGTTCCATTTGTCATTGTTCGTCGCGACTTGAAAATCACAGAGGGATCGACGGTTAGCGTCAATTATGTGTCAGGTTCGAGCGGTGACCGTATTGAAAAGATGTTCTTGTCGAAACGCAGCCTGAAAGCTGGAAGCCGTGTTTTAATAGTAGATGATTTCTTAAAAGGTGGTGGGACAGTCAATGGTATGATTAGTCTTTTACGAGAATTTGATTCAGAGTTAGCTGGTGTAGCAGTCTTTGCGGAAAATGCACAGACAGAACGTGAACATTTGGACTACAAATCATTGTTGAAAGTGACAGCTATTGATGTGAAGTCCAATAAAATCAGCGTAGAAGTTGGCAATATTTTTGACAAATAGATGAGGTGAAAATTTGAAAAATATATTGGATAAATTGGATCAAAGCTCCTTGTGGCTGAGAATTTCGATTGTTACAGTTTTGGCGCTCATTCTTGCTGCGGGATTGTTTTTCGTTAAAAAGCAAGATGACGCGGCGCGTGCAGCCGCTCCGACTGTAAGATGAACAGTTTTAACGTCAAAACCTTCAGAGTCGAAAGCAGAAAAGGACAAAAAAGAACAGGCAAAAATTGTGTAAGAAGCAGAAGAGGCTGTTAAAAAACTGGAAGCGGAGCAGACAACAGCTAATGTAACAGCTGCTCAGGAAAAAGTAGACAAGTTGAAAGACGCAGCTCAAAAAGCCCAATTTCAACAACGAATCAAGGCAGTCAGTGATGCGATTGCTGCGCGTGAAGCCAGCGAAGCAGCTGCTACAGAAAGTCAAAATGCTGTGACGCCTCAAACAGATGCAGGGCAAACGTACCAACAAACTTATCCTCAAACCTATCAAGCACCAGCAGCTTCAGCTACCACAGGACAGGCTGAGACCAATTCAGCTCAAACTCCAACGACTAACGGAAACGGAGCAAGTGTCCCAACCACAAATACTACTGGACAATAGCTGGGATTTCAATAGGGAAACTATAAAAAATATATTGACAAAGAAAGTGCCGTCGTGTTATACTAATAGACGGTACTTTTTACTTTTGGTCTCTCAAAAGTGTACAGAGACGTGCTGACAAA
The DNA here is from genome assembly GCF_040207525.1 of Streptococcus sp. KHUD_010. Classification (NCBI taxonomy): domain Bacteria; kingdom Bacillati; phylum Bacillota; class Bacilli; order Lactobacillales; family Streptococcaceae; genus Streptococcus; species Streptococcus sp. KHUD_010. The sequence goes on from NZ_CP157941.1 coordinate 195,171, forward strand.
TGTTGCAAAAGTACACGTAGATGGTAGCTGTCACCAAGTGTATCATCACCAAAATTAAAAAAATACAGGAGAAATGTAGATGCCTACAATTAACCAATTGGTTCGCAAACCGCGTAAATCAAAAGTAGAAAAATCTAAATCACCAGCTTTAAATGTTGGTTATAATAGTTTGAAGCGTGTACCTACTCGTGAAAACTCACCACAAAAACGTGGTGTAGCAACTCGTGTTGGTACTATGACACCTAAAAAACCGAACTCAGCTCTTCGTAAGTTTGCTCGTGTACGTTTGAGCAATCTGATCGAAGTAACTGCATATATCCCAGGTATCGGACATAACTTGCAAGAACACAGCGTTGTGCTTCTTCGTGGTGGACGTGTAAAAGACCTTCCAGGGGTACGTTACCATATTGTTCGTGGTGCACTTGATACTGCAGGTGTAACTGATCGTAAACAAGGCCGTTCTAAATACGGTACGAAAAAACCAAAAGCATAAGGAAAGGGGATAAAGATCAATGAGTCGTAAAAACCGTGCGCCTAAGCGCGAAGTATTGCCAGATCCGCTCTACAATTCAAAATTAGTGACACGTCTTATCAACCGCGTTATGCTTGATGGTAAACGTGGTACAGCAGCTTCAATCGTATATGGTGCTTTTGAGCAAATCAAAGAAGCTACTGGAAATGATGCACTTGAAGTATTTGAAACAGCTATGGAAAACATCATGCCTGTACTTGAAGTACGTGCTCGCCGTGTCGGTGGTTCTAACTACCAAGTCCCAGTTGAAGTTCGTCCAGAACGTCGTACAACTCTTGGACTTCGTTGGTTGGTAACTATTTCACGTTCACGTGGAGAACACACTATGCAAGATCGCCTTGCAAAAGAAATCATGGATGCAGCTAACAATACTGGTGCAGCTGTTAAAAAACGTGAAGATACTCACCGTATGGCTGAAGCTAACCGTGCTTTTGCTCACTTCCGCTGGTAAAAACATGATACGAAGAACGAAAAGGATACAAAGCAAAAATAGGAAACTGACGCTGTATTCGATGAATACAAGGAAGTTTATCTTTTTTGCACAGTATCCCGTTCTCGTTCAAATTTAAGATACTAAAAGTTTTTAGCCCGAGTTCAATTGAGTTTTTGAGATTTTAGTCCGAACTCAAATTTAAGATGCGAAAGCGTTAAAAGAGTCCAAGAAAAAATAGGAAATCGAAGCAGGTTGCGATTGCAACCAATGAGATCTATCTTTTTCTTTAGATTTTTAGCTTAATCAAAATTGTTAGGATCGTAAAAGCGTTAGGCATTGCACTTAACCCAATCAACTACAAAAACTTCAGGAGGAGCGGGTAGGATTTGCCTACTCGCTTTTCTTAAAATATGTTATAATAAACTGTAAATAAAATAATAGGAGAAACAACCAAATGGCTCGCGAATTTTCACTTGAAAAAACTCGTAACATCGGTATCATGGCTCATGTCGATGCTGGTAAAACAACAACGACTGAACGTATTCTTTACTATACCGGTAAAATCCATAAAATCGGTGAAACACACGAAGGTGCTTCACAAATGGACTGGATGGAACAAGAACAAGAACGTGGTATCACCATCACATCTGCTGCAACAACAGCACAATGGAAAGATTACCGTGTCAACATTATTGACACACCAGGGCACGTGGACTTCACAATTGAAGTACAACGTTCTCTTCGTGTATTGGATGGTGCCGTAACTGTCCTTGACTCACAATCAGGTGTTGAACCTCAAACGGAAACAGTTTGGCGTCAAGCAACTGAATATGGCGTTCCACGTATCGTATTTGCTAATAAAATGGATAAAATCGGTGCAGACTTCCTTTACTCAGTAAGCACTCTTCACGATCGCCTTCAAGCAAATGCTCATCCAATTCAATTACCAATCGGTGCAGAAGATGATTTCCGTGGTATCATTGACTTGGTTCGCATGAAAGCTGAAATCTATACAAATGACCTTGGAACAGATATTCTTGAAGAAGATATTCCAGCTGATTATCTTGAACAAGCCCAAGAATGGCGTGAAAAATTAGTCGAAGCAGTTGCTGAAACTGACGAAGACTTGATGATGAAATACCTTGAAGGGGAAGAAATTACTGAAGCAGAACTAAAAGCTGCCATCCGTAAAGCAACGATTAATGTTGAGTTCTTCCCAGTCCTTGCTGGTTCTGCCTTCAAGAACAAAGGTGTTCAAATGATGCTTGATGCAGTTATTGACTACCTTCCGAGCCCACTTGATATTCCAGCTATTAAAGGTGTAAACCCAGATACAGACGAAGAAGAAACTCGTCCAGCATCTGATGACGAACCGTTTGCAGCACTTGCTTTCAAGATTATGACAGACCCATTTGTTGGTCGTTTGACTTTCTTCCGTGTGTACTCAGGTGTCTTGAACTCAGGTTCATACGTTTTGAATACCTCTAAAGGAAAACGTGAACGTATCGGACGTATCCTGCAAATGCACGCAAACCACCGGAATGAAATCGAAACTGTTTACGCAGGTGATATCGCTGCAGCTGTTGGTCTGAAAGATACTACAACTGGTGACTCATTGACAGATGAAAAGGCAAAAATTATCCTTGAATCGATCGAAGTTCCAGAACCAGTTATCCAATTGATGGTTGAACCTAAGTCAAAAGCTGACCAAGACAAGATGGGTATTGCCCTTCAAAAATTGGCTGAAGAAGACCCAACTTTCCGCGTTGAAACTAACGTTGAAACTGGTGAAACAGTTATCTCTGGTATGGGTGAACTTCACTTGGATGTCCTTGTAGACCGTATGCGTCGTGAATTCAAAGTTGAAGCAAACGTAGGTGCTCCTCAAGTATCTTATCGTGAAACTTTCCGTGCACAAACATCAGCACGTGGATTCTTCAAACGCCAATCAGGTGGTAAAGGTCAATTCGGTGATGTTTGGATTGAATTTACTCCAAACGAAGAAGGTAAAGGTTTCGAATTTGAAAATGCTATTGTTGGTGGTGTCGTTCCACGTGAATTCATTCCAGCTGTAGAAAAAGGTTTGATTGAGTCAATGGCAAACGGTGTTCTTGCTGGTTACCCAATCGTTGACGTGAAAGCAAAACTGTATGACGGTTCATACCACGATGTCGACTCATCTGAAACAGCCTTTAAAGTTGCTGCCTCTCTTGCTCTTAAAGAAGCTGCTAAGACTGCGCAACCAACCATTCTTGAACCAATGATGCTTGTTACAATTACTGTACCAGAAGAAAATCTCGGTGATGTCATGGGACACGTAACAGCTCGTCGTGGACGTGTTGATGGTATGGAAGCTCATGGTAACAGCCAAATCGTTCGTGCCTATGTTCCACTTGCTGAAATGTTCGGTTATGCAACAGTTCTTCGTTCAGCATCACAAGGACGCGGTACTTTCATGATGGTATTTGACCACTACGAAGATGTACCGAAGTCAGTACAAGAAGAAATTATTAAGAAAAACAAAGGTGAGGCTTAAGATAAGCTGATTTTGGAGCGCCTGCGCAAGCAGGTGCTTTTTGCATATCTCCTACTTAGCTTCCGGAAATGAAAGAGAAGTGAAAATCTGTGAAAGAAATGATATTCCTTGTTAATAATGCTGAAATCAGTTGCAATTTTAAGGGATAAAGTATATAATAGATATGTTGAAAGGTGATTTGTAGCAACTCAAGTTACTCTTTTCACATAAAAATTTTTTGATTTTCATAAGGAGGAAATCACGAATGGTAGTTAAAGTTGGTATTAACGGTTTCGGTCGTATTGGTCGTCTTGCATTCCGTCGTATCCAAAACGTAGAAGGTGTTGAAGTTACTCGTATCAACGACCTTACAGATCCAGTTATGCTTGCACATTTGTTGAAATATGACACAACTCAAGGTCGTTTCGACGGTACTGTGGAAGTTAAAGAAGGTGGATTCGAAGTTAACGGTAAATTCGTTAAAGTTTCTGCTGAACGTGACCCAGAACAAATCGACTGGGCTACTGACGGTGTAGAAATCGTTTTGGAAGCAACTGGTTTCTTTGCTAAGAAAGATGCAGCTGAAAAACACCTTAAAGGTGGAGCTAAGAAAGTTGTTATCACTGCTCCTGGCGGAAACGATGTTAAAACAATTGTATTTAACACTAACCACGATGTTCTTGATGGTACTGAAACAGTTATCTCAGGTGCTTCATGTACTACAAACTGCTTGGCTCCAATGGCTAAAGCACTTCAAGACAACTTCGGTATCGTTGAAGGTTTAATGACAACAATCCACGCTTACACTGGTGACCAAATGATCCTTGACGGTCCACATCGTAAAGGTGATCTTCGCCGTGCTCGTGCTGGTGCTGCAAATATCGTTCCTAACTCAACTGGTGCTGCTAAAGCTATCGGTCTTGTTATCCCAGAATTGAACGGTAAACTTGATGGTTCAGCTCAACGTGTTCCAACTCCAACTGGATCAGTTACTGAATTGGTTGCTGTTCTTGAAAAGAACGTTACTGTTGATGAAGTAAATGCAGCTATGAAAGCAGCAGCTAACGAATCATACGGTTACACAGAAGATCCAATCGTATCTTCAGATATCGTAGGTATGTCATTCGGTTCATTGTTTGATGCAACTCAAACTAAAGTTCTTGATGTTGACGGAAAACAATTGGTGAAAGTTGTATCTTGGTACGATAACGAAATGTCATACACTGCACAACTTGTACGTACTCTTGAATACTTTGCAAAAATTGCTAAATAATTCATCAGTATAGAAAAGGGAGGTTCGCCTCTCTTTTTTGTTGTCATTCGCTCCTCGGTTCAGACTTGTGGAAGTTGAGAGTTGAATATATATAAAAAGCAAATTAGAATGTTGATAAAACTCCAGAGTTTCCACTCGTTTGGTCGTTATGACCAAGCTACAATAAAAACAACTTGACTTTACCCAAATCAAGTTGTTTTTTTACTATGTAAGGATTGTATTGCTAGATTTCTTCATCTGGTGTTAAAATCATTGGGATGATAATGGGCTCACGCTCTGTGTTTTCATATAAAAATGGTCTGAGAGCGTTTACGATAGCACCATTGACTGACTGAATGCTAGCATCTTTATTTTTTAATGCAATACGAATCGCATTGAAAAGAATACGCTGGCTGTGACGAATGAGATCGCCTGATTCACGCATATAGATAAAACCGCGACTAAGGATATCGGGACCAGCCAAAATCATTTTTGATTTAAAGTCAACGGTAGCTACTGCAAGGACAACGCCATCTTCGGAAAGGTCACGTCTGTCGCGGAGGACTGCAGCACCGATTTCTCCGATACGATTACCGTCAACATAAATATCTTGGGCATTGAAACTTCCTGCGATGCGAGCCGAATTGGCAGTTAAAGCAAGGACGTCTCCATTACTCATGATAAAGATATTCTTTTTAGGGATGCCTGTATCCATTGCAAGTCCAGCATGAACTTTTTGCATGCGGTATTCACCATGGACTGGCATGAAATACTTAGGTTTTATCAAACGGAGCATCAATTTTTGCTCTTGTTGTCCACCGTGTCCAGATGTATGGATGTTATTGATTTTTCCATGGATAACATCAACGCCAGCTTCTGAAATGGTGTTGATGAGCTTATTGACACTGGTGGTATTTCCAGGGATAGGACTAGAAGAGAAAATTACTGTATCACCCGGTTGGAGTTGGACTTGGCGGTGCGTTCCGTTCGCGATACGTGAAAGGGCTGCCATCGGTTCTCCCTGACTTCCTGTACACATGATTAAAATTTCATTTGTGGGATAATCTTTGATTTCATTTGGTTCAATGAACGTTCCTTTTGGGGTTTTAATATACCCTAGTTCAATTCCGTTGACAATGGCTTTTTCCATTGAACGTCCAAAAACAGCAATTTTTCGGCCAGTTTTAACCGCAGCATCCGCAGCTTGTTGGAGACGGAAGATATTTGAGGCAAAGGAGGCAAAAATAATCCGCCCGTGAATGCCTTCAATGATTTTCATGATAGACTGACCAACGATTTTTTCGGAATTTGTGAAAGTTGGAATTTCTGCATTGGTGGAGTCAGAAAGAAGTGCTAAAACACCATCTTCACCAAGTGCTGCCATTCGATGTAAATCTGCTGGCTCGCCAACAGGTGTAAAGTCAAACTTGAAGTCACCCGTACAAACAATTTTCCCTTGAGGTGTGTGGATGACAATTCCCAAAGGCTCTGGGATGGAGTGAGTTGTGCGGAAGAAGGTTGCTTTTAAATTTTTAAATTGAAGTTCGGTATTTTGATTGATTTCGTAGAGTTTAGCGTCACGTAAAAGTCCGTGCTCTTCCAATTTACCACGAATCAGTGCAAGGGCAAGTGGTCCAGCATAAATAGGAACATTTGCTTGCTTGAGAAGGAAGGGAATCCCTCCGATGTGGTCTTCATGACCGTGAGTAATCAACACTCCTTTGATACGGTCAATATTTTCTACGATATAAGAATAGTCAGGAATGACATAATCAATCCCTAAGAGGTCATCTTCAGGAAATTTAATCCCTGCATCAACGATGATAATCTCATCTTGATATTCAATCCCGTAGGTATTTTTCCCGATTTCTCCTAAACCACCAATGGCAAATACACCGACTTCTTCGGGTTTTAAAGTATATGACATGGTTTAGAGCTCCGTAATTGTAAAGTTGCCTGATTCTTTTTCGTATTCTAAATGTTTGTCAGACAAAAGTGTAATCAATTCAACATTGTAAGGTGTTTTTTCTTCGACGAGTTTCCGAGCTTTGATGCGTCCTTCTAATTCGTCTTTTGCGTCAATATCCAAGTAGAGAGAATGCGTGTTTTCCCGACGTGGATTGCGTTCTTTTGTTTCTTGATAAAAAACTTTGTAAATCATTTCAATTCCTTTCTCATTCATGATCAATCTACCAGAAAATAGCCACCTTATTTTCAAGGGCGGTCTTCATCTATTTGATTTTCCGGGTAATAAATTGATTTTGATACGTTACAACTATAATCATTATATCATAAAAAGGATATTTAGTAAAAGAAAGAAGTGAGAAAATCTAGGAAAGCGGTTTTCAAAAGGTCTTGTTTTTTTGGAAATCATATTAAGGAAATCCGTATTTTTTGTAGTATAATAGAAAGTAGATTATCACAAAGGAAAGATAAGAATGAAAGTTTTAGCTTTTGACACATCCAGCAAAACACTCGCGATTGCAATGTTAGAAGATGAGAGTTTGCTTGCTGAGATGACGATAAATATTAAAAAAAATCATAGCGTTACATTGATGCCGGCTATTGATTTTTTAATGGAAAGTTTGAATTTGAAACCAAGTGACTTAGGTCGCATTGTAGTTGCAGAAGGTCCTGGTAGTTATACAGGTTTGCGAATTGCTGTGGCAACAGCCAAAACGTTAGCACATACGCTTAAAATAGATTTGGTGGGAGTTTCTAGCTTGCGGATTCTGGTGCCAGAGGACATTGACGGCTTGGTCATTCCTCTCATGGATGCTAGACGAAACAATGTCTATGCTGGTTTTTATGAAAATGGCAGAGCAACTCAGCCGGAAGCTCATTTATCTTTTGAAGAAGTTTTAGAAAAAGCCAAGTCTGCTTCTCAGGTAACTTTTGTAGGAGAGGTGAAAAATTTTGCGGAGCAGATTCAATCCGCTTTGCCAGAAGCTCTTATCAAAGCAACTCTGCCAAGCGCTGTGCTCCTTGCTAAAATTGGTCTGCAACTACCAGCTCGCTCTGTTCATGATTTCGTGCCGAATTACCTCAAGCGAGTGGAAGCAGAAGAGAATTGGCTGAAAAATCATCAAGAAACAAAAGATTCTTACATCAAGCGTTTATGATTGAGATTAAAAAAGATGAAAAAAAGCAGGTTGCTAATTTAGCGGAGCAAATTTACCAAGTATTGAAAGATGTGTATGCTGTCAGTCCTTGGAATATAGAGCAGATTGAGAAAGATTTACAAAATCCTTTGTCAGTTTATGTTTTGGCTTTGCAAGCTCAAAATTTAATCGGGTTCCTGGCTTTTCAAGAGTTGGACTTTGAAGCAGAAGTTTTACAAATTGCGGTTAAGAAAGCCTATCAAGGAAAGAAAATTGCGACCGCTTTGTTTGAACATCTGCCAATTGACAAAGAGATTTTCCTCGAAGTGAGAGAATCCAACAAAGCGGCTCTGCTATTTTACCAAAAAGAGAAATTTATAGAAATCGCTCGGCGTAAGAATTACTATCATGAGCCAATGGAAGATGCGATTGTAATGAAAAGAGAAAACAATGAATGATAAATATATTTTAGCTTTTGAGACGTCCTGCGATGAGACTAGCGTAGCGGTTTTAAAGAATGGCGATGAACTCTTATCCAATGTTATTGCGAGCCAGATTGAGAGCCATAAACGTTTTGGTGGCGTGGTACCGGAAGTGGCTAGCCGTCACCATGTGGAAGTTATCACGGCTTGCATTGAGGAGGCTCTTGCGAAAGCCGGTATTACAGAAAAAGAAGTGACTGCAGTAGCAGTAACTTATGGACCGGGACTAGTCGGTGCTCTTTTGGTCGGGCTGGCAGCTGCCAAGTCCTTTGCGTGGGCGCATCATTTACCGCTTATTCCTGTCAATCATATGGCAGGTCATCTTATGGCGGCTCAAAGTGTTGAGAAATTAGAATACCCTCTTTTAGCGTTATTAGTCAGCGGGGGGCATACTGAGTTGGTTTATGTCAGCGAAGCCGGTGATTATCAGATTGTCGGGGAAACACGCGATGATGCAGTTGGAGAAGCTTATGATAAAGTTGGTCGCGTGATGGGCTTGACTTATCCAGCAGGGCGTGAGATAGATGAATTGGCCCATAAAGGACAAGATATTTATGATTTTCCGAGGGCGATGATCAAAGAGGATAATTTGGAATTTTCCTTTTCTGGGTTGAAGTCTGCCTTTATCAACCTCTGTCACAATGCAGAGCAAAGGGGTGAAAGTTTGTCAAAAGAAAATTTGGCTGCTAGTTTTCAAGCTGCTGTTTTAGATATTCTCATGGCAAAAACAAAAAAAGCTTTGGAGAAATATCCTGTTAAGACCTTAGTCGTTGCGGGCGGTGTTGCTGCTAATCAAGGTTTACGTAAACGTTTAGCAGCTGAAATGACAGATATCAAGGTAATCATACCGCCTTTGCGTCTCTGTGGGGACAATGCAGGAATGATTGCTTATGCGAGCGTCAGTGAGTGGAATAAAGGGAATCTTGCAACATTAAGCTTGAATGCTAAGCCAAGTCTGGCATTTGACACAATGGAAGTATAAATATGATAGGAAAAAGTTTTAAGGACGGGGCTAAGGCAGCGATGCCAACGGCTCTTGGGTATGTTAGTATTGGACTAGCTTGTGGAATTATTGGTGCTTCTTATGTCAGCCCTCTTGAAATGGCACTGATGAGCAGTTTAGTCTATGCAGGAAGTGCTCAGTTTGCTATGCTAGCACTTCTTGTGATTCACGCCCCGGTAACAGCTATTGCTCTGACAGTTTTTTTAATCAATTTGCGTCTATTTTTGCTAGGTCTTCATACATCTACTTTTTTTCGGCATGCAAGTCTCTTGCAAAATATTGGTATCGGAATACTCTTGACAGATGAAACATACGGCGTTTTACTAAGTGAGCGTGTTCATACAAAGGATATTTCGCTTCAGTGGATGTACGGCAATAACATTACGAGCTATCTTGCTTGGTTTGTCGGATCTGTGGTCGGAACGACATTAGGAAGTCTATTGCCAAATCCAGAAATGTTTGGCTTGGATTTTGCGCTGGTGGGTATGTTTATTGGGATTTTTTCTTCCCAATTTTTAGTGATGTTACATAAAACAAAATTTCAAAAACTATTAGTGATGTTGTCTGTGGTAGCTTTATCGTTCTATGCTTTAAGCATGCTTGTTTCTTCGTCTTTAGCTGTTTTAATGTCGACCTTATTAGGCTGTGCTGCGGGGGTGATGTTAGATGATAAATAGTTATATTTTTGTCGCCATTCTTCTCTCAGCTTTGGTGACATGGCTAGCGCGGGTGACTCCTTTTATCTTGGTAAAATATCGCGGCTTACCTAAAATTGTAGAACGATTTTTACAGTACTTGCCAGTCTCTATTATTTTTGCATTGATTTTATCCAGCCTTACAAATGGGAAGGTAGGGCAGTTGCCAACCTTTAAATGGCTAGATTTAATAGCTGTTTTTCCAACAATTTATATTGCTTTTCGCTATCGTAACTTAGTGGTAACTGTGATTTTTGGTGTGGTATTGGTGGCTGGTTTGCGATTTATCTTTTAACTTCCCAAATTGTAAAATTAAGCTAGACAGAAAAAGCCATCTATGTTAGGCTCAGATAAACACCACATTTGTCTGAAAGGAACTAACATAAATGACCTATACTCATCTTACCACAAACGAGCTCGTAATGATAGAGGCTTACTATCAGGAAAACACAAAAGTTTCAGATATTGTGACTTCACTTTGCAGATCAAAACAGACAATCTACAATGTCATCAACTATCTGAAAGAGGGGCACTCTGCATATGATTATTATAACCGTTATAAAGTCAATAAGAAACGTTGTGGCAGGAATAAAACAAGTCTTACGCAATCAGAAAAAGATTTTATCCAAACTCATTTAGAACAAAATTGGAGCCTTGATGTCATTAAAGGAACTTATCCAGATAGGGTTTCTTGTCCTATGAGAACTCTCTATCGACTAGCAGACCGTGGTATTTTAAAGAAAGAGGATCTCCCTTGGAAAGGCAAAAGAAAACCAAATGGTCATAGCGAAAAACGAGGAAAACAAGCGTTTCGCAGAGATTTACGTGAGAGAGCAGACAGTTATCCTAATTTTAAGACGGAATTCGGTCATCTAGAAGGGGATACAATTGTGGGAGAAAAACACAAAAGTGCAGTCATTACCTTAGTAGAACGCTGCTCAAAAGCCATCATCACACTGAAAACCAATGGACGGAAAGCAAGCGATATTGAGGCCTCCATCAATCAATGGTTGTCTCAAATCCCCAGCCATCTCTTTAAGTCGATCACTTTTGATTGTGGGAAAGAATTTTCTAATTGGAAATCTATTTCGAATGTACATGACATTGATATTTTCTTTGCGGATCCAGGATGTCCTGGGCAACGAGGTCTCAATGAACATTCTAATGGCTTATTAAGACGAAATGGACTACCGAAACAAATGGATTTTACGAATATTTCTCAAAATTATTTATCAGTTATAGCTGATAAAAGAAATAGAATTCCTAGAAAGTCTTTGAATTATCAAATACCATACCAAGTTTTTCTGAGTTACTTGAAAAGTCTAACTTAATTTGACAATTTAGGCTTTATAGAAATAACTCCGTCTTAGGGAATCACTAAGGCGGAGTTTTAGTTAAAAATGACCGTTTAAGACCTAAAACAGACCATTCAGGATTTTAATGAGTTTTTTATTTAGATTGGGTGCAATGAGAGTTTGTTGTAAAGTAGATTTGCGGTTACTATTTTCATTTCCAAAGGGGCTTTTTCCGAGTCTGCCAAAAGCAGTATTGAGACTTACTTCGCAAACTCTATCTATAACCTCAAGTCAGTGTTTTGAGCAATTATCTACTTCGTTAAGAATTTTGGGTATCAAAAAGTAAGGCAGGGATGATATTTTCCCTGCCTTTTACAAGCTATTGTTTTCCCAACAAATGTAGTGATTGGAAAAGCACTTTTGATTTTAATCAATTAGAGTTCCTTGGAACAATTGATTAGGAATAGGTGTCCCCCATCACAGCTATCTGTTAGTTTTCTTTTTTATCTAATTTCTTGCCTAACTCAATAATGTATTGTTTCATATCATCTTTGACTTGAGGATGTTTGAGGGCATAGCCAATAGATGTTTTCATAAAGCCAAATTTGTCGCCAACATCATAACGGTCACCTGTAAACTCACGAGCGAACACTCTTTGTGTCTTGTTGAGAGTATCAATGGCATCTGTCAGTTGAATCTCATTTCCGGCACCTGGCTTTTGTGTTTCCAAGATGGAGAAGATTTCAGGTGTTAGTAGGTAGCGTCCGATAATGGCGAGATCACTTGGTGCGTCTTCTGGTTTTGGCTTTTCAACAAAAGTTTCAACGCTGTAGAGTCCATTTACTCCTTCACCTTGTGGATCAATAACGCCATAAGAAGAAACTTCGTCGTGTGGTACTTTCATGACAGCAATAGTTGAAGCGTGTGTTTCCTCGTAATCGTTCATCAATTGTTTGGTAAGTGGTACTGCTTTGTCATTTGTAATGTCCATTAGGTCATCGCCTAGCATGACAACGAAAGGTTCGTTACCAACGAAAGCCTTGGCTTGCAAAACAGCATCGCCAAGCCCTCGTGGATGGCTTTGACGAATGAAATGAAGACCGATACCAGTCGTTTCATCTACGAGTTTTAAAAGATCAGATTTACCTTTTTCTTTGAGGTTGTATTCCAATTCAAAATTTGAATCAAAGTGGTCTTCAATAGAGCGTTTGGATTTGCCTGTTACAACCAGAATGTCTTTGATACCGGATTTTAACGCTTCTTCAACGATAAATTGAATAGTTGGTTTGTCAACAATAGGCAGCATTTCTTTTGCGAGTGCTTTTGTGGCTGGTAGGAAACGAGTTCCAAGTCCAGCAGCAGGAATGACTGCTTTTCTTACTTTTGTCATAGAACGACTCCTTATTTAATGTGACTGATTACGACCATTCGTTCTCAGCTTTGAATTCATTATTCATTATATCATAAATGGCATCTTTTATGTTAAGGCTTTCATAAATGACATGATAAATGGCTTGGGTGATAGGCATGTAGACGTCTAACTCTTGTGCGAGTTCATAGGCCGCTCTGGTAGTGGAAATGCCTTCGATAACCATGCCCATGTTAGCTTCGATATCTTCTAGCTTTTCACCGCGACCAAGAGCGTCACCAGCGCGCCAATTGCGTGAGTGAACGGAGGTCCCTGTGACAATTAAATCTCCCACTCCGGATAAACCGCTATATGTTAAAGGACTGGCACCGAGTTTGACACCGAGACGGGTGATTTCTGCTAAGCCGCGCGTGATAATAGCGGCTTTTGCGTTGTCACCATAACCGAGACCGTGAAGAGCCCCTGCTCCGACCGCAATGATGTTTTTTAGGGCTCCAGCCGTTTCCACACCGATGACATCTGTATTAGTATACAAGCGGAAGTAGTGATTGCTGAAAAGATTTTGGACATATTTAGCTGTTTCTAAATCTTTTGAAGCTGCTGTGATGAGAGTAATGTCGCGAACGATAGTTTCCTCAGCATGGCTGGGACCAGAGACGACGACGATTTCGCTACGGAATTGTTCAGGCAATTCTTCCTCTAAAATCATGGAAAGTCGCTTATGGGTATCAGGCTCCAGACCTTTTGAAGCGTGCATGACTTTAACTGGATGATCAAGCACCTCGGCGACTTGTTTGGCTACAAGACGTGTAACCTTGGTTGGAACGACGAAAAGGATAGCATCCACGTCATCAAGGGTTTCTTTTAAGTCGTAATACGCTGTGATCTTTTCATCAAGAACAATATCTTTAAAATACCGTTTGTTAGTGTGGTGCTCGTTGATTTCAGTAATTTGTTCGGCAATATTGCCCCAAATACGAACTTCATGTCCATTGTCATTTAATACTTGTGCCAAGGCAGTACCCCATGAACCAGGGCCTAAAACAGCAACTGTTTGTTTTTCCATGTTCTTCTCCTTATAGAGTTTTCTAATTTTATTTTACCATAGAAAGCGATAAATTTCTTGTTTAGTAGCAGCTTGTTTTTATAAGTTATTATTTTATAAGAATAAAGGCTGATTAAAGTGCATAAAAAGAGTGTAATGAGGCAGGAATTGTAGCTAGTATAAAAACTATTTATCACAACCTTTAAAAAAATCAATTGGACGACTAGCTGAGGAAGTGGTAAGATTGTGTATATCAATGAGGAGGGAATCGTATGAGCAGACCGATAGTTGGAGTGACCGCTAATCTTTGTCCTGTTGATAAGGAAGGTAAAAATATTCACTCGTCCGTTTCTAGTAAATTTGCTGAGAGTATCAGAATCGCTGGCGGATTGCCTATGATTATCCCTGTTGGTGACAAAAATTTGGTGAGGGATTATGTTGAAAGTATTGATAAATTGATTTTGTCTGGGGGACAACATGTGCATCCCGCTTTTTATGGAGAAAAGCAGGCGATTGAGAGTGATGATTACAATATGGTGCGAGACGAGTTTGAGCTAGCTCTGTTAGCAGAAACTCTTCGACAGGAAAAACCAATTATGGCGATTTGCCGAGGCTTGCTGCTAGTCAATGTTGCTTTTGGTGGAACGCTGAATCAGCACATTGACAACCATTGGCAGGGTTTACCTTTTGGAACTTCTCACTCCATTCAAACTGAGAAAGGCAGCATTGTTGAAGAATTGTTCGGTCGTGCTAGTCAGATTAACTCTGTCCACCGACAAAGTATTAAAGATTTGGCGCCGAATTTTCGCGCAACGGCTTTTGATCCTAGGGATAAAACCATTGAAGCGATTGAGTCGCTAGATGATAGTCGGATCATTGGGCTTCAATGGCACCCAGAGTTTTTAGTCAACGAAGAAAAAGGGAATCTAGAACTTTTTCAGTATCTTTTGCAGAAATTGTAAATTTAAAATACGGCTTAAGCTTCATTTAAGAAAATCATTTTATAATAACATCATCAAATGAAGACCTCCTAACTTTATTTGATAGAAATCCTAAACTTTTTCATAATAATCTCCCTATAAGGGTCACCAAAGAGGTAGCCTTTTTTGTTTTGTGAACAGTCATTCGTTATTCCTGTTAGTTTATGATATAATATTTCAAATCATTGATTAAGGAGGAAATAGGATGATAAAGAAAGTAGGAATTGTCAGTTTATCAAGCGGAATCATTGGAGAAAATTTCGTTAGGCATGAGGTTGATCTAGGATTAAAGCGTTTAAAAGAGTTGGGACTTGAAGTGATGTTTTTAGAGCATGCACAAAAGGGAATGGATTATCTGAAAGACCATCCTAAATCGAGAGCGCAAGATTTGATTCAAGCTTTTGAAGATCCTTCAATTGATATGATTTTATGTGCTATTGGTGGAGATGATACGTATCGATTGCTACCCTATTTATTTGAAGATAACCAATTAAAAAAGGTTGTGAATCAGAAAGTATTTTTAGGCTTTTCAGACACTACCATGAATCACCTCATGCTCCATAAGCTGGGGGTTAAGACTTTTTATGGTCAGTCATTTCTTGCTGATGTTTGTGAGTTAGAGGAAGAAATGCTGCCTTATACGCTTTCATATTTTAAGGAACTGATTGGAACAGGGACTATCTCAGAAATCAGACCGAGCAATGTCTGGTATGATGAGAGGACGGATTTTAGTGAAAAAGTCTTAGGAACGAAACGGATTCGTCATGAAAATCAGGGATTTGAATTGCTGAAAGGGAAGGCAACATTTGAAGGGGAAATTTTAGGAGGCTGTTTGGAGTCGCTCTATCAGATATTTGATGAAAGATATGAAGGTGCCATTGAACTGTGTGCTCAATGCCAGCTATTTCCCAGTCTTTCAGAGTGGGGAGGAAAAATTCTTTTGTTGGAAACCAGTGAGGAAAAACCAGAACCAACTTTATATCGAAAAATGCTAGAAACCTTAAAGGCGACAGGGATTTTTTCTGTTTTAAATGGTGTGCTTGTTGGAAAACCAATGGATGAAACTTACTATGATGAGTACAAGCAAATTCTGCTGGATGTCATTGATACAGATATTCCAATCTTGTATAATCTAAATGTTGGGCATGCTACCCCAAGAGCAATTGTTCCTTTTGGGGTGAAAGCTCAAGTAGACGCCAACGAGCAAGTCATTCGATTTTTGAATGAACTGAAATAACTTTAAAAGTGCAGGTTGAAGAATGACTTGCATTTTGCGTGTTGTTTACGAATTTAGTATAATAGGGGAAGCAAAAGTAGAAAAGAGAAAAATATGGGAATTCGTGGTTTTGAGCTTGTTTCAAGCTTTACAAATGAAAATTTACTGCCAAAGCGTGAGACGGCTCATGCAGCAGGTTATGACTTAAAGGTAGCAGAGCGTACAGTGATTGCGCCCAAAGAGATTAAATTGGTGCCTACAGGTGTCAAGGCCTATATGCAGGCTGGTGAGGTGCTTTATCTTTATGATCGTTCATCTAATCCGCGTAAAAAAGGGTTGGTTTTGATTAACTCTGTAGGTGTTATCGACGGGGATTACTACGGTAATCCGGGAAATGAAGGGCACATTTTTGCGCAAATGCAGAACATTACAGATCAAGAGGTGGTTTTAGAAGAAGAAGACCGTATCGTTCAAGCTGTTTTTGCGCCGTTCTTGCTTGCTGATAATGATGAAGCAGATGGTGTGCGGACAGGTGGTTTTGGAAGCACTGGGCATTAAGAAAGAGGAATCTATCATAGCCAAGAAAAAAGCGACATTTGTTTGTCAAAATTGTGAATATCATTCCCCCAAGTATTTAGGGCGCTGTCCTAACTGTGGGGCTTGGTCGTCCTTTGTCGAAGAGGTCAAAGTTACGGAGGTTAAGAATGCGCGTGTTTCTCTGACAGGGGAAAAAAGTCGACCGATGAAGTTAGCAGAGGTGACTTCTATTGATGTCAACCGTACCAAGACAGATATGGAAGAGTTTAACCGCGTCTTGGGCGGTGGCGTGGTGCCAGGAAGTTTAGTTCTAATCGGAGGAGACCCCGGCATTGGGAAATCTACCCTTTTATTGCAGGTTTCGACCCAACTCTCTCACAAAGGAACGGTCTTGTATGTCAGTGGGGAAGAGTCTGCCGAGCAGATTAAGCTGCGCGCGGAACGTTTAGGCGATATTGACAGTGAGTTTTATCTCTATGCGGAGACCAATATGCAGAGTATTCGTGCTGAGATTGAAAAAATTCAGCCTGATTTTTTGATTATAGATTCCATCCAGACGATTCTATCGCCAGAAATTTCCAGCGTGCAAGGGTCGGTTTCGCAAGTGCGAGAAGTGACAGCGGAGCTGATGCAGCTGGCAAAAACCAACAATATTGCCACCTTTATCGTCGGTCATATGACGAAAGAGGGCACTCTGGCTGGACCTAGAACTTTGGAACATATGGTGGATACAGTACTTTGTTTTGAGGGTGAGCGTCAACATACTTTTCGTATTTTGCGGGCAGTCAAAAACCGCTTCGGCTCTACGAATGAAATCGGCATTTTTGAGATGCAGTCAGGTGGTCTGGTTGAAGTACTCAATCCTAGCCAGGTTTTCTTAGAGGAGCGTTTAGATGGGGCGACAGGCTCTTCTATCGTGGTGACTATGGAGGGGACGCGTCCAATCCTTGCGGAAGTGCAGGCTTTGGTGACGCCGACCATGTTTGGCAATGCCAAGCGGACAACGACAGGATTGGATTTCAATCGTGTTAGTCTGATTATGGCTGTTTTGGAAAAGCGAGCAGGGTTATTATTGCAAAATCAAGATGCCTACCTCAAGTCAGCAGGCGGTGTCAAATTAGATGAGCCAGCTATTGACTTAGCTGTTGCCGTTGCAATTGCTTCGAGTTATAAAGATTTGCCAACGAATCCACAAGAATGTTTTATTGGTGAAATCGGTCTGACGGGCGAAATCCGCCGTGTCAATCGCATTGAGCAGCGTATCAATGAAGCTGCTAAGCTGGGCTTCACCAAAGTTTACGCTCCTAAAAACTCTCTGAACGGATTGAACATTCCCAAAACTATTGAAGTTATTGGTGTAACAACGATTGGAGAAGTATTGAAGAAGGTGTTTGGGTGATATTCTCTTTGAATTCAGTTGAAAGGTTGTTGTGATATAATGAAATCAGCGAGCAAAAGATTTGAAGTTCAGAAAATTTATTAAAATTGCTGATTGTTCTAGAGTTTTTTCATTGATTTCTGAAATGTATAGAATATTTTCTTCCGTTCGGCTAGAACAGTATTATAATCAAATAGTTTGTTTTGTATTAAGTTTTCTATAATACAGAATTGTATAAATAATTAAATCAGGGCAAGATTACTACATGATTGTAGAACTATCTTGCCTTTTTTTCGAGCAAAAGCTAGCATATAATAGATAATGAAAGAACTCCTTGGGGAGGTGGCAAATGAATATTCGACAAATGAATATCATGCAGTATTTATTGCGTCAGCAAAAATATGTATCAGCACAGAAATTGGCAAAAGTTTTTTCAGTGTCCAAAAAAACGATTTATACGGATTTTGAAATTATTCAAACGTTTTTGGTAAGTAAAAATGCATATTTAGAAAAGGTACCAAGTCTTGGAACTCGCTTAGTGGCAGATAAACAGGTTTGTTCTCAATTGATTGTAGAGATTGAACAAAAAAAGAATGATCTAGGGAAAGAAAAATGGTCACCGGAAGAAAGAGAGGAGAATCTAGTTTCTGCCTTATTCTTGGAACATAATGAACTTGATATTTTAGATTGGTCAATAGAGCATTATATTAGTGAAAGTTCAGTTAAGCGAAGTTTAGAGAAGCTGGAGCACAAATTGCATAGAGAAAAGCTTATGTTAGCCAAAAAAGGTGATAAAGTTCGAGTGGTAGGAGATGAAGCTGATATTCGGATTTTTCTGAGAAATTATTTAGTATCCTCTCAGCAGATAGCAAATATTCATAAGTCAGATCAAGCAGAGATTCTAGCGAAAGTAAGACATTTTTCTAAAGCTTATCATTTTCAAATCAATGAACAGTATGAGCCCTATTTAGTGTGGGATTTATGGATTGCAAAAACTCGATATCAAAGTCAATCATTTTTGAAAGAAACTAATCCAAAGATACTAGATAATTTAAAATTGTATGAATCGTACCTTTTTGCTAGTGAGCTTTTAGCTTCTGTTTTGAAAGTAGAAATTTCTAGTCTTCCAGAGGCGGAGATTGCTGCATTGACACGATCACTTCTATCTGTGGGTTATGAGATGCTTCGTCCATTAACGGATGAAAAGTTTGAAACTACTGTTCATGCATTTATTGCAATGGTGAGTGAGCTAATTGATGTTGATTTTTCCGATGATGAGCATTTATATCAGATGTTACTCAACCACATTCAGCCAATGGTTTTTCGTTTACGTAATCGTATTCATTTATCTAATCTTATCACTGAAGAAATCAAACAACAGTATAGTGTGCTTTATCATGTTGTCTGGTTGGCTGTGAAAGTTCTAAATGATTATTTTGGGATTGAATTAACGGATGTAGAAGTGGCATTTCTAACGATGCATTTTGCAATTGCAGTCGAAAAAAAGAGCCAACCGTCAACGATATATATCGTCTGTCAACATGGGGTTGCCACATCAGAATTGATTGTCAGCCAATTGAGAAAGTTGTTTTCAAGTGATGATAAGATAGTAAAATTAACACCAGCCGAGCTTGTGGAGCTTGATGTTGACTCTCTAGATTTAGTAATCAGTTCAGTTGATTTACCTGATTATCCTAAAGATTATATCCATGTTGGAACGGTACTGACAGATATACAGCGTCGTGAAATTCAGCAATCTTATCTTAAGATTACTAAAAGTAGTCGAAAGATTTTACGATTATTAGAGAACAACGAAGTTTATTCTCAATCTTTAGTGAATCATTTATTAGCTAGAACAATCTATCTTCATCAAAAAGTTGATAATGTGTCAGAATGCTTAGATAAAATTATCCAATTGTCGCATCCAGCGAATCTAGCTGATAAACACTATACTGATTCTATTTATCAACGTGAAGAACTAGGAATTACAAGTACGTATACGGGAATTGCTCTCCCTCATGCAAATCCAGAATTTGTTCATCATTCGCAATTGATTATGATGACACTTGATAAGCCCATTTTATGGGGAGTAAACTTTGTTAAAGTTGTTTTACTAATCGCGATTGAAGAGCGAGATTTAGAAACTTACAAAGAGGCATTGATTGAGATTTACTCACGAGTGGATAGCGCCAGCTATATTGAACAATTGGGGCAAGCACAAACATTAGAAGAATTTAAAAAATCTTTATTTGCTCCTGCAACTTTTGATACCATTTAACAAAATAGAAGGATAGAATATGAAAATAATGACTCAAATGATGCATCTAGATCTTATAAATCTAGTTGAAACTGCACCAGACAGAATAACATTACTTAGGAAATTATCGCAAAAGCTGATTCAGAAAGGGTACGTAAAAGATAGTTTTGAGGCGGCACTTTTAGAAAGGGAAAAAGAATTTCCAACGGGGTTACAATTAGAGAACACAGCTGTTGCGATACCTCATACGTATGCAGAGCATGTTTTAAAACCGTTTATCTTTTTTAACAAATTAGAAACTCCGATTTCTTTTGTGCAGATGGGGACAGATGATGTACTTGTAAATGCTGAATTTATATTGGTTTTAGGCATTAGTGATCCAAAACAACAAACAGGATTATTAGTTGAACTGATGGAGTTGTTTTCAGATACTGTTTTTCTTACTAATTTAAAACAAGCGAAAAGTGAAGAGGAAATCTATCATTTATGTAGAAACTAAATATTTAAAGGAGGATGCAATCATGAAAAAATTGATTGTAGCATGTGGTTCAGGAGTCGCTACTTCTCAAACAGTAGCATCAAAAGTAGAACGTCTACTTAAGGAAGCAGGGATTTCTTGTCAGATTGAGGCAGTAGATATGAAATCGTTGGAACATCATCTCCAGCAAGCAGACGGCTACATTTCTATTGTAAAAGCAAAGAAAGATTATGGAGTTCCTGTTTTTAATGGTATTGCTTTTCTAACAGGGATGGGACAAAAACAGGAACTGGATAAGATTATTCAATTTTTGAAAAGTTGATAGTTGATAAAGGAGATTTGAATAATGGATATATTAAAAATAATTGTCCAATATATTTTGGATTTGGGTGCTGCTGTTTTTGTTCCCTTCTTGATGTTGATTGTCGGACTTTGCATGAAAATGAAATTCAGAGATGCTTTTCAAGCTGCCCTTACTTTAGGGATTGCTTTTACAGGAATGGGGATTTTGGTGAATTTCATTATGACTAGTATGGGACAAGCAGCAAATGATTTAACGACCCATACAGGTTTGTCTCTCCCAGCGGTAGATATTGGCTGGCCCGGTGCAGCTTCTATTAGTTGGGCATGGCCATATGCTTTTCTACTCTTTCCTATTCAATTAGGTATTAACTTTTTAATGCTAGTAATGAATCAAACCAAAACTCTAAATGTAGACTTATGGAATGTCTGGAACAAAATTTTTACAGCAGTTATTGTGACTTACTTTACAAATAATGTGATTTTTGGTCTTTTAGCAGGAGCTGTAATTATTGTACTAGAATTAAAATTGGGAGATGCTTTTGCACCTGAGGTGGAACGATTAACTGGTATTCCAGGCGTTACCGTTCCTCACTTTATCTGTCTTATTGCTGTTTTGCTCCATCCAATTGATGAGTTATTAAAGAAAATCCCTATTCTCAATAAACAATTTGACGCAGATACTCTCAAGGAAAAGATTGGAGTTTTTGGTGAAAATTCTGTTATGGGAGCTATTATTGGATTAGCACTTGGTTTAGCTTCAGGTAATGGTATCAAATATGCTCTTACCTTGGCTGTACAGGCTGCGACGGCTTTGACTCTCTTTCCAATGGTTTCCAAACTGTTCTCACAAGCTCTTTCTCCAATTTCAGAAGCTGTATCTGACTTTATGAGAGAAAAATTTGAAGATAGAGAGGTCTATATTGGACTTGATTGGCCTATTTTAGGTGGGCGCAATGAGCTATGGGTAGCGGTTATTTGTACGATTCCTTTCTTATTGATTGGTGCGATTGTACTTCCTGGTAATATCGTTTTACCATTTGCAGGAATTATCAATCTTTCCTTTGTTGTTGGAGCGTTATTATTAACCAACGGCAATGTTCTTCGGATGATTATTCATGGTTTGATTTCTACTCCGCTTTTCCTTTATGGAGCAACATATTTCACACCTTACATGACACGACTTGCAAAAGAAACTGGAACATTGAAAAATCAAGGACTGATTTCTTGGTCAACTTTTGAAGGACCAGATATTCGCTACATATTAGCTACTCTTTTTCAAGGAAAACTTCTTTCGGTTGTTTTGTTCATTCTATGGCTGGGGCTATATATTTGGCTTTTGAAAGATCGTGAAAAATATAATCAAACACTAAAAGTAAAGGAGCAATAAATGAAAGAGAAGTTATTGTTACTGGCAGCAGCCATTATATTCGTAGGATCGATTATTTTTCAAAATATATATTGGACAGCTGTAGCTTTAGGAATAGGCTTGTATCTTCAGCCCAAAAATATTTTTCGAGAATGGGAGGAAAGTCATAAAGAGCGTTTCGTAAAAAGAAAGGGGAATCAATGAATTATCCAAATTATATTTCAGAATTGTTGGAAGTAACTTATGATATGTGGAAAAAAGGCTGGGATGAATATAATGGAGGAAATGTCAGCTATCGTTTAAAAAAAGAAGAAATACTTCGTTTGAAAGATGATCTGCAAGCGACTAATTATCCTATTATGGATAAAGAACAGACAGAGATCCAAGTAATGGAAATACCACATAATATGGTGGGAGAATATCTTCTCATAACAGCTTCTGGAAGTCATTTTCGATATTTACATCATCAGCCAGAGATAGATACAGGGATCATAAAATTAACTAAGCGAGGCTATCAACTTATTGCTGGTTTCAAAGATGGAAAGCGACCAACAAGTGAGATTTTTATGCATATATTAGCGCATGCTGCTCGGTTACAACAAGATAGTGAGCAACGTGTTGTGATTCATAATCATGCAACAAATATTGTTCTTTATTCTTTACTTCATCAGGTGACCAGTCGTTCTTTAACATTTGATTTATGGTCAGTATTGACGGAATCAATTGTTGTTTTTCCAGATGGGATTGCAGTTTTACCTTGGGAAGTTCCAGGAACCCAAACGATTGGAGAGTTGACTGCAAAAGAACTAGTAGATCACCGATTAGTTGTGTGGGCAAAACATGGTGTTTTATCTACTGGTCGTGATTATCAGGATTGTTTTGGTCTGATTGAAACAGCGGATAAAGCGGCACATATTGCTTTGGAATTGCAACGTATTAGTGGTAAGGAGCTTTCAAAAAATAATATTTTAACGAAAGAGAACCTTCAAGCAGTCTGCAAAGTTTTGCATGTAACTGGTAAATATCTATAATGAAGAGACTGTTGCTCAGCCTTTTCGTCTCCTCTTAGTTATGATATAATAAAAATAATGATATTTTGAATCGAGGAGACATAAAATTGGCGAATCAAATTCGTGTGCGTTATGCACCAAGTCCAACGGGACTGTTACACATCGGAAATGCGCGGACTGCGCTCTTTAATTATCTTTACGCTCGTCACTACGGCGGAACTTTTATCATTCGGATTGAAGATACTGACCGTAAACGTCATGTGGAAGACGGGGAGCGTTCGCAGTTGGAAAATCTGCGTTGGTTAGGAATTGATTGGGATGAGAGTCCAGAAACGCATGAAAAATATCGCCAATCTGAACGCTTGGACATTTACCAAGGTTATATCAATGAGTTACTTGAAAAAGGCTTGGCTTACAAGTCATACGTGACGGAGGAAGAGTTGGCAACAGAGCGTGAACGTCAGGAAGCTGCTGGAGAAACACCTCGTTACATCAATGAATATCTGGGAATGTCTGAAGATGAAAAAGCAGCTTATATCGCAGAACGTGAAGCTAAAGGAATCGTTCCAACAGTCCGTCTTGTGGTCAATGAATCTGGTATTTACAAGTGGAACGATCTTGTCAAAGGTGAGATTGAATTTGAAGGTGGCAACATCGGTGGTGACTGGGTTATCCAGAAAAAAGACGGTTATCCAACTTATAATTTTGCAGTTGTGGTGGATGACCACCTGATGAAAATTTCTCACGTTATCCGTGGAGATGACCACATTGCTAACACACCTAAGCAGCTCATGGTATATGAAGCACTTGGTTGGGAAGCGCCACAATTTGGTCACATGACCTTGATTATCAACTCTGAAACGGGTAAGAAATTGTCCAAACGTGATACAAACACCCTTCAATTTATCGAGGATTACCGTAAGAAAGGCTACTTGCCTGAAGCTGTTTTTAACTTTATCGCTCTGCTTGGCTGGAATCCTGGCGGTGAAAATGAAATCTTCTCTCGCGAAGAATTGATCCAACTCTTTGATGAACATCGTCTCAGCAAGTCACCAGCAGCTTTTGACCAAAAGAAATTAGACTGGATGAGTAATGAATACATTAAAAATGCGGATTTTGAAACCATTTTTGATATGGCGAAACCTTACTTGGAAGCGGCTGGTCGTTTGACTGACAAAGCTGAAAAATTAGTTGAACTTTACAAACCACAAATGAAGTCTGTAGATGAAATCGTACCGCTCACAGACCTTTTCTTTGAAGATTTCCCAGAGCTAACGGCAGAAGAAAAAGAGTTTATGGCAGGCGAAACGGTACCGACTGTTTTGAAAGCATTCAAAGAAAAATTGGAAGCTATGAGTGATGAAGACTTCAAGTCGGAAAATATCTTCCCACAAATCAAGACAGTACAAAAAGAAACAGGTATCAAGGGAAAGAACCTCTTCATGCCAATTCGTATTGCTGTTTCAGGCGAAATGCACGGTCCAGAACTCCCAGATACCATTTACCTGCTTGGACGTGAAAAATCTATTGAGCACATTGAAAATATGTTGAAAAACATCCAATAAATTTAACGAAAACATCACATGTGTTAAACTTGTGGTGTTTTTGCTTTTATATGATGAAATGCTTGGTTTTATGTTATAATAACTCTTAATACTAAATCGAAATGAGGAATGTCTATGTCAGCCACTAAAATGACCGCTCAGGAAATTATTCAGTTTATAGCGGATGCTAAGAAAAAGACAAATGTAAAAGTAACCTTTGAAGGAAAACTAGTGGACGAAGTGCCGGATTCTATTGTCAAATTGGGCAATGTTCTATTTGGTGACTGGGAAGAAATTAAACCTCTTTTGGTTAATTTAGAAGAGAATAAAACCTATGTGGTGGAGCAGGATGCTCGGAATTCTGCCGTGCCGCTGTTAGACAAGCGCGAGGTCAATGCTCGGATTGAGCCAGGAGCTATTATCCGTGACCAGGTGGAAATCGGTGATAATGCCGTGATTATGATGGGAGCTGTTATCAATATCGGAGCTGAAATTGGTACTGGAACGATGATTGATATGGGAGCCGTGTTAGGTGGCCGAGCTATTGTTGGAAAAAACAGCCACGTGGGTGCTGGGGCTGTTCTTGCCGGTGTTATTGAGCCAGCCAGTGCTGAGCCAGTTCGCGTGGGGGACAATGTCTTGATTGGAGCCAATGCTGTCGTTATTGAAGGAGTGCAGATTGGCAATGGTTCTGTCGTCGCTGCAGGGGCTATTGTGACGACAGATGTGCCAGAAAATGTTGTTGTAGCTGGTGTGCCAGCGCGTGTGATTAAGAAAATTGATGAACAAACCCGGCAGAAAACAGCATTGGAAGACGCTCTTCGGACACTTTAAAGAGGGAAATGTATGATTGATTATCAAAAAATTCGCCGAGACTTGCATCAAATTCCGGAAATTGGGCTGGAAGAGTATAAGACTCATGCCTATCTGATGAGGATAATTGATGTGTTGACTTCTGGTTTGGATTTCGTTGAGATTCGGACTTGGCGTACGGGAATTTTGGTATTTGTCAAAGGCAGTACACCTGCTAAGACGATTGGCTGGCGGACAGATATTGACGGTTTGCCGATTGTTGAGGAGACAGGGTTTGCCTTTGCTAGTCAACATGAGGGACGTATGCATGCCTGTGGGCATGATATGCACATGACAATCGCTCTGGGTTTGTTGGAGCAACTAACTACTGAGCAGCCTAAGAATAATCTACTTTTTCTTTTCCAGCCAGCTGAGGAAAATGAAGCTGGGGGTATGCTGATGTATGAAGATGGGGCCTTTGGCGATTGGCTGCCAGATGAATTTTATGGGCTTCATGTGCGGCCTGATCTCAAGGTAGGAGATATTGCTACGAATACCAGTACACTTTTTGCAGGGACTTGTGAAGTTAAATTAACCTTTAAGGGCAAGGGAGGTCATGCTGCATTTCCACATAATGCTAATGACGCTTTGGTAGCAGCTAGCTATTTTATCACTCAGGTTCAGACCATTGTGAGTCGCAATGTAGATCCGATTGAAGGAGCTGTCGTCACCTTTGGTGAATTTCATGCTGGAACAACGAATAATGTGATTGCTGAAACTGCCTTTCTGCACGGAACCATTCGAACATTGACGCAGGAGATGAATTTGCTCACTCAAAAACGCCTGCGGGAAATCGCTGAAGGAGTAGCTCAGTCTTTTGGTGTAGAACTTGATTTGGAGCTGAAACAAGGTGGTTATCTTCCTGTGGAAAATCATCCAGAATTAGCTGCTCAATGCATGAATTTTTTCCAAAAAGAGAACGGTGTGCACATGATTGATATTTTACCTGCAATGACCGGTGAGGACTTTGGCTATCTGCTCAGTAAAGTCAAGGGTGTGATGTTCTGGCTGGGAATTGATAGTCCTTACGCACTTCATCATCCTAAAATGGTGCCAGATGAAGCAGCCTTGCCTTTTGCCATTGAAAAATTTGGGAAGTTTTTAAGTGCAAAAGTTAATGAATAATGGGCTGAGATTGTTGATAATGTTTCTGATTGAGGAGAAGATAAATGAAGGCAGATTTGCGCAAAACTATAGTCAGGAAAATGAAAGAGCAGGAATTGATAGTAAAACAGCAGAGAGATGCTTTGCTCACTCAGTACTTGCTGGAACCTTCTGCTTATCAACAAGCTAGAACAGTTGCTACTTATTTATCTTTGCCACACGAGTTTGACACAAGGCTTTTCATCAGGCAGGCTCAAGCAGATGGCAAGCGGGTTTTGGTCCCTAAGACTTATCCCCAAGGGCGCATGACTTTTGTGGATTATAATCCAAATGACTTGGAATTGACTGCTTTTGGTATCTGGGAACCAAGAAGTGAACGAGCGGTGGAAAAATCTCATATTGATTTGATTCATGTTCCAGGTATTGCTTTTAACAAAAAAGGCTATCGTATTGGCTATGGAGGCGGCTATTATGACCGCTATTTGGCTGATTTTAAAGGGATGACAGTCAGTACAATTTATCCTTACCAGTTAGTTGATTTTCAA
Organism: Streptococcus sp. KHUD_010; assembly: GCF_040207525.1. Classification (NCBI taxonomy): domain Bacteria; kingdom Bacillati; phylum Bacillota; class Bacilli; order Lactobacillales; family Streptococcaceae; genus Streptococcus; species Streptococcus sp. KHUD_010. The sequence goes on from NZ_CP157941.1 coordinate 222,463, forward strand.
CCAGATGATTGTGATATTCCCGTTCAGGAGGTATTGATTTGTGAAAAAAATTTATGATAAACGTTATCCAGTAACGAGCTTATTATTGCTTATCACGACAGGAGTTTTCCTAGCAATGTTTCTGTTGCGTGGTTTTGCTTATGCTAGCACCCAAACGATTTACGAATTTGGAGCGATGAATGGTCGAACGATTCAATATTTCCCAAGCCAGATTTGGCGCTTAGTATCGGCGATTTTTGTTCATATCGGCTTGGAGCATTTTGTGATGAATATGATTACGCTGTATTTTATCGGGCGGCAAGCCGAGGACATTTTTGGCTCGTGGAATTTTCTGTTTCTTTACTTGATGTCTGGCATTTTAGGAAATGTATTTGTCTTCTTTTTCACTCCAAATGTTGTGGCGGCAGGTGCCTCTACATCTTTGTTTGGGATTTTTGGCGCTATTATTACTTTGCGCTATGCAGTTCGCAATCCCTATATTCAGCAACTCGGTCAGTCATACCTAGTTCTTCTAGTTATGAACTTGGTGTTGAGCTTGACACCGGGAATTAGTTTGGCAGGCCACTTAGGTGGTGCAGTCGGGGGCGCTTTGTGTGCGGTTATTTTTCCAGTTCGAGGGGAAAGAAGAGCTTATCAAGTGGGGCAACGGTTATTGGCGTTGATTGCTTATGTTGTTTTAGCTTTGGGAATGATTTGGTTAGCTTTTAATCGAAGCATATAAAAAGAGGTTAGATAGACTACTGTATCTCGCAGCAATCTGTTTTCACCTCTTTTTGCTTTATATTTGTTGACCAACTAAAATCTTTGCAGCAATCGTGATGTCAGTTAATGGTGACCAATCTATTTTTTCAATGTCAATATTAAAAAGAAGCGGTGTCATGTGAAGAAGTGCCGCTTTCTCATTTTCTCTCAAGCTGAAAGTGGTTGCAACGTCATAAGAATTCGTAATGGTAAAGGCTTCTTCAAAATGCTCAATGATTTTGTGATTGGAATAATTTGTGTTTGTTAATTGCTCGGCAACGATACTACGAATTTCTTGCAAGTGTTGGCTGCTAGGAATAACCTTAATGAGCAAGCCGTTTTTCCTCAAGACGCGCTGAAATTCTTGGTAATTGGCAGGAGAGAAGATGTCTAAAATCATATCCATGCTGGTATCTTGAATAGGGATGTGCGCCAGATCTCCAACAAACCAATTTACCGTCAGGCTGTGGTCACTTTTGGCTGCTAGTTGAATAGACTCTTTTGACAAATCGAATGCATAGATATGTTTATCTGGTAATTGTGCTTGCAAATTTCGAGCATAATAGCCTTCTCCGCAACCAATGTCCAGCAGATTACCATGTTGTGGTAAAGATGATAAAATTTCTAGTAATTTCTTCAAAATTGGCTGGTAAAATCCTGCTTCGAGAATCAATTGTCGATTTTGAAAATTGGATTTATCGTAGTCTTTTGATTGCTTTACTTGTGGAGCCAAGTTGACATAGCCAAACTTTGCCAAGTCGAAGGAATGCTTATTTTTGCATTTGAGACTATTTTCTGATAAAAACAAGGCTTGCTGACAAAAAGGGCAAGAAAAAAGCTTAGCCGTTTCAAAGCGTTTAAGTTTGGGTTTCATGCGTTTTCTCTTTCATCAATTGCTGTGTCTAGTGTAACACGTGAGAAATGCTTTGACAAGTAGATAAAGAAAGGAAATTTTAAAATGAACCACACTTTTAAAGCGGTTGGAGCTAAAACAAGCACTATGACAATATGCTTTTTGCTAAGTGAGAATGAAAAGAAGCTGGAACGAAAAGTCTCCAGCTTCAAAGTATATAGCGCAATAAACCAACGATGTAGTAGTTGATTGCTCTCTTTCCTATTTTAGTAAGTCAAAACAAAATATTTTTTCTTACCACGACGAATAACAGTTAGTTCATTTTCTAATTTGTCAGCGTCCGTTAATCTGTAGTCAAGGTCTTGAATGCGTTCACCATTGATATAAATAGCGCCGTTTTGAATATCTTCACGCGCTTGGCGTTTAGAATTGACAACGCTAGCCGTTACCAAAAGTTCTACGATATTGAGATTGTCATCTGCTTTCACTTGATAATTTGGGACGCCGCGAAGCCCTTGTTTCAGCTCTTTGACAGAAAGATTTTTGATATTTCCGGCAAAAAGCTGCTCGGTGATATTGAGTGCTTCTTTGTAGGCTTTTTCGCCATGCACGAGTGTAACGACTTCTCGCGCCAAGATTTTTTGTGCCAAACGTTCATGTGGAGCTGCTTCAAATTGCTTCCCTATTTCTTCGATTTCATCAAGCGGAAGAAGGGTGAAAATTTTAAGGAAACGAACGGCATCAGCGTCCATGACATTCATCCAGAATTGGTACATTTCGTAAGGACTGGTCTTATCAGCATTGAGCCATACAGCGTTGCCTTCTGACTTACCAAATTTCTTACCGGTTGCGTCTGTGATAAGGGGCACTGTAATAACGTGAGCTGTTTTGTCTGCCTTCCGACGAAGCAATTCAGTACCAGCAGTCATATTGCCCCATTGGTCAGAACCACCGATTTGTAAAGTGACACCGTATTGGCGATTTAGCTCAAAAAAATCATAGCCTTGCATGATTTGGTAAGCGAATTCTGTATAAGAAATCCCTGTTTCAATTCGTTTTTTTACGGATTCTTTACTCATCATGTAGTTGACAGTGAAATATTTTCCGACATCGCGCAGAAAGTCAATAAAGCTAATATCAGAGAACCAGTCGTAGTTGTTGACCATTTCAGCCTTGTTATCACCATTTTCAAAATCAAGAAAACGAGATACTTGCGCTTGAATGCTTCGTACCCAGCCCTCAACTGTGTCTTTTGTTTGTAAACTCCGCTCTGTATCTTTAAATGATGGATCGCCAATTAAGCCAGTTGCACCGCCGACGAGAGCGTAGGGTTTGTGACCTGCCAACTGTAAATGTTTCATGACAAGGATTGGTACAAGATGACCGAGGTGCAGGCTGTCAGCTGTTGGATCATAGCCAGAATAAAAGCTCACATTTCCTTCCGCTAGGGCTTTGCGCAACGCTTCTTCGTCAGTTGTTTGAAAAACCAAACCACGTTCTTTTAGCTCATCAAAAATGTGCATATCTGTCTCTCCTTTATAAAATTTCTAGTTATTGTAACATTGTATCACAAACAGCCATTAGAATGTAGTAAAATTGCAAAAATAATTTAAAAAAACGGTGATTTCAGCCGAGGATTGCCTTTCCTATTGTCAGAAGTTTCATAAATTTGCTATAATAGGCAGAGAAAGTTCAAGGAGAAAGAATGAGTAAACAAGTTTTTGAAAAGATCAAACGATTGTTTGAGAATTTTTTTCAAACAGATCGTCCTAGCAAAAATGAAAAAGAAAGCTGGACACTTTGGAGTGTTGGCGGGACTGTCCTTCGTACTCTAAAGTTATTGTCAAATGTCTTTTTTGTGTTTGTTTTTTTAGGTTGCTTGTTTGGTGGAGGCATTGCATTAGGCTATGGTGCACGAATCTTTGACAAGGTTGAAACTCCTAAAAAAGAAGAGCTCATCAAAAAAATTCAAGATATTTCAACCATTTCTGAATTAAAATATGCTGACGGCAGCTCCATTTCAGCCATTGATAGTGATTTGTTGCGAGTGCCAATTAAGAGTAAAGATATTTCTGACAATGTGAAAAAAGCAGTCATTGCGACAGAAGATGAGAATTTTCGGAAGCACAATGGGGTTGTCACAAAAGCTTTTTTGCGGGCGACGTTAGGCTCTGTTGCAGGGATTGGTTCCTCAAGTGGAGGTTCTACCTTAACTCAACAGTTAATCAAGCAACAAGTTGTTGGCGATGCTCCAACCTTTAGTCGTAAAGCATCAGAAATCATTGATGCGCTGGCTTTAGAACGCTACATGAGCAAAGACGATATTTTAACGACTTATTTGAATGTGGCACCGTTTGGGAGAAATAACAAAGGGCAAAATATTGCTGGTGTGGAAGAAGCTGCACAAGGAATTTTTGGAGTTCCTGCCAGCAAATTGACAATTCCTCAAGCAGCTTTTATTGCCGGTTTACCACAAAGTCCGATTGTTTACTCTCCTTATGCAGCTGACGGCAGCCTGAAAAGTGCTAAAGATATGACTTTTGGTCTCAATCGTGCGAAAAATGTTATTTACAATATGTACCGGACAGGTGCGATTAGGAAAGACGAGTACCAATTGTATAAAGATTATGATTTAAAACGAGACTTTTTACCAAGTGATACGACTTCGACAAGAACACATGATTATCTATATTACGTTGCTATGAAGGAAGCTCAAAAAGCAATGTATGATTATTTAATCAAACGTGACAATGTTTCACAGCAAGAGTTGAAAAATGATGCAACGGTGAAAGCCTACAGAGAACTAGCTGCGAAAGAGTTGAGTGAAGGCGGCTACACTGTCACCACAACTATTAATAAGAATGTGCATAATGCAATGCAAAATGCAGTAGCTAATTTTGGTAGTGTCTTAGATGATGGAACAGGTGCAGTCGAAGCTGGAAATGTCCTCATGGATAATCGCACAGGAGCTATTTTGGGGTTTGTGGGAGGACGTGATTATGCTTCTAACCAGAACAACCATGCATTTGATACAGAGCGCTCACCAGGCTCAACCATTAAGCCGATTTTAGCCTATGGTATTGCCATAGACCAAGGGCTTATGGGAAGTGCCAGCATGCTGTCTAATTACCCTGCAAATTTCTCTAGCGGTGAGCCAATTATGCACGTAGATAGCCGTGGTACAGCCATGATGGACTTGCAGGAAGCTTTGAATACTTCTTGGAACATTCCAGCTTATTGGACCTATAAATTGCTTCGTGACAAAGGAGTTAATGTCCAAGGGTACATGGAGAAAATGGGCTATCAAATTGAAAATTATGATATTGAAAGTCTGCCAATGGGAGGTGGTGTTGAAGTATCTGTTGCCCAGCACACCAATGGTTTCCAAACTTTAGCCAATAATGGGGCATACCAAGAGCGCTATATGATTGAAAAGATTACGACAAAAAACGGGAAAGTTGTCTATGAACACAAAGCAAAACCTGTTCAGGTTTATTCTAAGGCAACAGCGACGATTATGCAAAGTCTTATGCGTGGGGTATTGAGTTCGGGTGCTACGACGACCTTCAAATCTCGTTTAACGCAGATCAATAGTGGTTTAGCTAGTGCTGATTGGATTGGAAAAACGGGTACGACTAACAGCAATGGTGATATGTGGCTCATGGTATCCACCCCTAAATTAACATTGGGTGGTTGGATCGGTCATGACAACAATGCTTCAATGGCAGCTTTAACCGGTTACAATAACAATGCACAGTATATGGCTCAACTGGTAAATGCGATTTATCAAGCAGATCCAAGTCTCTGGGGAGTTGGTGATAAATTCAACTTAGATTCAAGCGTCATCAAGTCTAATGTTCTTAAAGCAACGGGTGAACGAGCCGGGACAGTTACGGTCAACGGTCGCAGTATGAACCTGACCGGACAGACGGTTACTAGTTACTGGGCGAAAAACGGTGCTCCGATGACCACCTATAAATTTGGAATCGGCGGAACAGATAGTGATTATCAAAAAGCTTGGGCAGCACTTTTAGGCGGACGTTAAAATAAAAACACTTTCATAAGGAAAGAAACTTGAAAAGCAGAGTAAAATAAGGTATAATGTTACTAATAATTTGTCGTCTGCTTTATTTGAAATATTGTCCATATAAAGCTTACAGCAGTTAAATCATACTTTCAGAGTCAGATTTAGCTGCTCTTTTTGTGCCTATTTTTGGGATTTTTATTGTTTGTCATTAAAACTTAAAGATTCTGAAATTACTCAAAAAGGATAAATGAAAATTGCTACTCTATCATGTAATAGAGAATGTAGAAAGAAGAAGGAGTAAAAAACTTGGCAGGACATGAAGTTCAATACGGAAAACACCGTACTCGTCGTAGTTTTTCAAGAATCAAGGAAGTTCTTGATTTACCAAATTTGATTGAAATCCAAACGGATTCGTTCAAAGATTTTCTTGACCATGGTTTGAAAGAAGTATTTGAAGATGTACTTCCTATCTCAAACTTTACAGATACAATGGAGCTAGAGTTTGTTGGTTATGAAATTAAAGAATCCAAATACACCTTAGAAGAAGCGCGTATCCATGATGCCAGCTATTCTGCACCTATTTTTGTGACTTTCCGTTTGATTAATAAAGAAACTGGTGAAATCAAGACCCAAGAAGTGTTCTTTGGCGATTTCCCAATCATGACAGAAATGGGAACTTTCATTATCAATGGTGGTGAGCGGATTATCGTATCTCAGCTCGTTCGTTCTCCGGGTGTTTACTTCAACGATAAAGTAGACAAAAATGGTAAAGTTGGTTATGGTTCAACTGTCATTCCTAACCGTGGAGCTTGGTTAGAGCTGGAAACAGACTCAAAAGATATTGCCTATACTCGGATTGACCGTACTCGTAAGATTCCGTTTACGACACTTGTTCGTGCGCTTGGTTTTTCTGGCGATGATGAAATCTTTGACATTTTCGGCGACAGCGATCTCGTTCGCAACACGATTGAAAAAGATATTCATAAAAATCCAATGGATTCACGTACGGATGAAGCGCTTAAAGAAATCTATGAACGTCTTCGTCCAGGTGAGCCTAAAACAGCTGATAGCTCACGTAGTCTATTGGTCGCTCGTTTCTTTGATCCACATCGTTACGACTTGGCGGCAGTTGGTCGTTATAAAATCAATAAAAAATTAAACATTAAAACACGTTTGTTAAATCAAACGATTGCAGAGCCTTTGGTAGATCCAGAAACAGGTGAAATCTTGGTTGAAGCTGGAACTGTTATGACACGTAGTGTCATTGATAGCATTGCAGAATACTTGGACGGTGATTTGAATAAAATTACTTATATTCCAAATGATGCAGCTGTGTTGACAGATCCAGTCGTTCTTCAAAAATTCAAAGTGGTGGCGCCAACTGATCCAGATCGTGTGGTAACTATTATTGGGAATGCTAACCCAGGTGATCGAGTTCATACGATTACGCCAGCAGATATTTTGGCTGAGATGAATTACTTCTTGAACCTCGCTGAAGGGCTGGGTCGTGTGGATGATATTGACCACTTGGGAAATCGTCGGATTCGTGCCGTTGGTGAATTGCTTGCTAACCAAGTGCGTCTTGGACTTTCTCGCATGGAGCGTAATGTTCGCGAGCGCATGAGTGTGCAAGATAATGAAGTGTTGACACCGCAACAAATCATTAACATCCGCCCAGTCACAGCAGCGATTAAAGAATTCTTTGGTTCATCTCAATTGTCTCAATTTATGGATCAACATAACCCACTGTCTGAATTGTCTCACAAACGTCGTTTGTCAGCTTTAGGACCTGGTGGTTTAACACGTGACCGTGCTGGTTATGAAGTGCGAGACGTGCACTACACCCACTATGGTCGTATGTGTCCGATTGAAACACCTGAAGGACCAAATATTGGTTTGATCAATAACTTGTCTTCTTATGGGCATCTAAATAAATATGGATTTATCCAAACACCTTACCGTAAGGTAGACCGTAAAGCTGGCATAGTAACCAATGAAATCGTTTGGCTAACAGCGGATGAAGAAGATGAATACATCGTTGCACAAGCAAATTCTAAATTAACAGAAGATGGTCGCTTTGCAGAGGCGATTGTTATGGGACGCCACCAAGGGAATAACCAAGAATTTCCTTCAGATCAAGTAGATTTCATGGATGTATCACCTAAGCAGGTAGTTGCGGTGGCGACAGCATGTATTCCTTTCCTTGAAAACGACGACTCAAACCGTGCTCTCATGGGTGCCAACATGCAACGTCAGGCGGTACCGTTGATTGATCCGCATGCACCATACGTTGGTACGGGAATGGAATACCAAGCAGCTCATGATTCTGGTGCTGCGATTATTGCACAGCACGATGGTAAAGTTGTCTATTCTGATGCTGCTAAAGTTGAAGTTCGCCGTGAAGACGGTTCCCTTGATGTTTATCATATTACGAAATTCCGCCGTTCAAACTCTGGTACTTCTTACAACCAACGTACACTGGTAAAAGTTGGCGATACAGTTGAAAAAGGTGACTTTATCGCAGATGGACCTTCTATGGAAAAAGGTGAAATGGCGCTTGGACAAAATCCAATCGTTGCTTATATGACATGGGAAGGTTACAACTTTGAAGATGCCGTTATCATGAGTGAACGTTTAGTGAAAGACGATGTTTACACGTCTGTTCACTTGGAAGAATTTGAATCAGAAACACGTGATACAAAGCTTGGACCTGAAGAAATTACGCGCGAAATTCCAAACGTCGGTGAAGATGCTTTGAGAGACCTTGACGAAATGGGTATTATCCGCATTGGTGCTGAGGTGAAAGAAGGTGACATTCTTGTCGGTAAAGTGACACCAAAAGGTGAAAAAGACTTGTCCGCAGAAGAACGTCTACTTCATGCAATTTTCGGTGATAAGTCTCGTGAAGTACGTGATACCTCCCTTCGAGTACCACACGGTGGTGCAGGTGTTGTCCGTGATGTGAAAATCTTTACTCGTGCGAACGGTGATGAATTGCAATCCGGTGTCAACATGTTGGTACGTGTTTACATCGCCCAAAAACGAAAAATCCGTGTTGGGGACAAGATGGCAGGACGTCATGGGAACAAAGGGGTTGTTTCCCGTATCGTTCCAGTAGAGGATATGCCTTATCTTCCAGATGGAACGCCGGTTGATATCATGTTGAATCCACTTGGGGTACCATCCCGTATGAATATCGGACAAGTTATGGAACTTCACCTTGGTATGGCTGCTCGCAACCTTGGTATCCATATTGCAACGCCGGTCTTTGATGGAGCTAGCGCAGACGATCTCTGGGATACCGTTCGTGAAGCAGGCATGGATAGCGATGCTAAGACAATCCTTTATGACGGACGTACTGGTGAGCCCTTTGATAATCGTGTATCCGTTGGTGTCATGTATATGATTAAGCTTCACCACATGGTAGATGATAAGCTTCATGCTCGTTCAGTTGGTCCTTATTCAACCGTTACACAACAACCTCTTGGTGGTAAAGCACAGTTTGGTGGACAACGTTTTGGAGAAATGGAAGTTTGGGCTCTTGAAGCCTACGGTGCTTCTAACGTCCTTCAAGAAATCTTGACCTACAAGTCTGATGATATCAATGGTCGTTTGAGAGCTTATGAAGCCATTACCAAAGGTAAGCCAATTCCAAAACCAGGTGTTCCAGAATCCTTCCGTGTCCTTGTAAAAGAATTGCAATCACTTGGTCTTGACATGCGTGTCCTTGATGAAGACGACAATGAAGTCGAACTTCGTGACTTGGACGAAGGCATGGATGATGATGTGATTCATGTAGACGATCTTGAAAAAGCACGTGAAAAAGCAGCACGAGAAGCAAAAGCCGCTTTTGATGCTGAAGGGAAAGAATAAGAACTGATTCAATAGATAATGATAATAAAGAAAGGTAAGAAATAGTGGTTGATGTAAATCGTTTTCAAAGTATGCAAATCACCCTAGCTTCTCCTAGCAAAGTCCGCTCTTGGTCTTATGGAGAAGTGAAGAAACCTGAAACAATTAACTACCGCACACTAAAACCAGAACGCGAAGGACTTTTTGATGAAGTCATCTTTGGTCCTACGAAAGACTGGGAATGTGCATGTGGAAAATATAAACGGATTCGTTATAAAGGAATCATTTGTGATCGTTGTGGTGTTGAAGTCACTCGTACAAAAGTTCGTCGTGAACGCATGGGACATATTGAGTTAAAGGCACCTGTCTCTCATATTTGGTATTTTAAAGGAATCCCAAGCCGTATGGGTCTGACCTTGGACATGAGCCCTCGTGCCCTTGAGGAAGTCATCTATTTTGCAGCTTATGTGGTGATTGATCCAAAAGATACGCCACTTGAGCACAAATCCATTATGACGGAGCGGGAATATCGTGAACGCTTACGGGAATATGGTCAAGGCTCCTTTGTTGCAAAAATGGGTGCTGAAGCAATTCAAGATCTCTTGAAACAAGTAGATTTGGAAAAAGAAATTGCAGAGCTCAAAGATGAATTAAAAACGGCAACTGGACAAAAACGTGTCAAGGCCATTCGCCGTTTGGATGTTTTAGATGCCTTCCAAAAATCTGGTAACAAGCCAGAATGGATGGTCTTAAACATCTTGCCAGTTATTCCGCCAGACTTACGTCCAATGCTTCAGTTGGATGGTGGACGCTTTGCCTCTTCTGACCTAAATGACCTTTACCGTCGTGTTATTAATCGGAATAATCGTTTGGCACGTCTTTTGGAACTAAATGCTCCTGGAATCATCGTGCAAAATGAAAAGCGGATGTTGCAAGAAGCGGTTGATGCTCTGATTGACAATGGTCGTCGTGGTCGTCCTATTACTGGACCAGGTAGCCGCCCGCTCAAATCATTGAGTCACATGCTCAAAGGGAAACAAGGTCGTTTCCGTCAAAACTTGCTGGGTAAACGGGTTGATTTCTCAGGACGTTCGGTTATTGCAGTTGGTCCGACACTCAAGATGTACCAATGTGGTGTGCCACGTGAAATGGCTATTGAGCTTTTCAAGCCATTTGTCATGCGTGAAATTGTCGCGCGTGATATTGTGCAAAATGTCAAAGCTGCTAAGCGCTTGGTAGAACGGAATGATGAACGCATCTGGGATATTTTAGAAGATGTGATTAAAGAACACCCAGTGCTCCTTAACCGCGCACCGACGCTTCACAGATTAGGAATTCAAGCGTTTGAGCCAGTTTTGATTGACGGAAAAGCTCTTCGTTTGCACCCACTTGTGTGTGAGGCTTATAATGCCGACTTTGACGGAGACCAAATGGCGATCCACGTGCCCTTGTCAGAAGAAGCCCAAGCAGAAGCACGGATTCTCATGCTGGCAGCTGAGCACATCCTCAATCCAAAAGACGGGAAGCCAGTAGTAACCCCTTCACAGGATATGGTCTTGGGGAACTACTATCTGACTATGGAAGAAGCTGGTCGTGAAGGAGAAGGAATGGTCTTTAAAGACCGTGATGAAGCTGTAATGGCTCTCCGTAATGGTTATGTTCACTTACATACGCGTGTTGGGATTGCGACGGATAGTTTAAACAAACCATGGACAGAAAATCAAAAACACAAGATCCTCTTGACAACAGTGGGTAAGATTCTTTTCAATGATATCATGCCAGATGAATTACCATATTTGCAAGAGCCAAATGCCTCAAACATGGCAGAAGGTGTGCCAGCTAAGTATTTCTTAGAACCTGGTCAAGATGTCAAAGCAGCTATCAGTAAGCTGGAATTAAATGTGCCATTCAAGAAGAAAAATCTTGGAAATATCATCGCTGAAATCTTCAAACGCTTCCGTACAACTGAAACATCTGCTTTCCTTGACCGTCTGAAAGATCTCGGCTATCACCATTCAACGTTAGCAGGCTTGACAGTAGGGATTGCTGATATTCCGGTCGTTGAAGATAAGGCAGAAATTATCGAAGAGTCCCACAAACGTGTAGAACAAATTACCAAACAATTCCGTCGTGGTATGATTACAGACGATGAACGCTACAATGCAGTTACTGCTGAATGGCGTGCAGCTCGTGAAAAATTGGAAAAACGTTTGGTTGCCAACCAAGATCCTAAGAATCCAATCGTTATGATGATGGATTCTGGAGCCCGTGGTAACATTTCTAACTTCTCACAACTTGCTGGTATGCGTGGTTTGATGGCTGCTCCTAATGGTCGCATCATGGAATTGCCTATTCTATCTAACTTCCGTGAAGGTTTGTCTGTTTTGGAAATGTTCTTCTCTACTCACGGTGCTCGTAAAGGGATGACTGATACAGCCCTTAAGACGGCTGACTCAGGTTATCTGACTCGCCGTTTGGTTGATGTGGCGCAAGATGTGATTATCCGTGAAGACGACTGTGGAACCGATCGTGGTCTTGTTATCCGCTCAATTACTGATGGTAAGGAAATGATTGAGCCATTAGAAGAACGCTTGATTGGTCGTTATACGAAGAAATCGGTTAAACATCCTGAAACAGGCGAAATCATCGTTGGTCCAGATGTATTGATTACAGAAGATATGGCGCATGAGATTGTTAGCGCTGGTGTCGAAGAAGTCACTATTCGCTCTGTCTTTACATGTAATACACGTCATGGGGTTTGTCGTCGCTGTTACGGTATCAACTTGGCAACGGGCGATGCGGTTGAAGTCGGTGAGGCAGTCGGAACGATTGCCGCCCAATCTATCGGTGAACCTGGTACACAGCTTACAATGCGCACTTTCCACACGGGTGGTGTTGCGTCTAATACCGATATCACACAAGGTCTTCCTCGTGTCCAAGAAATCTTTGAAGCCCGCAATCCGAAAGGGGAAGCAGTTATTACTGAAGTCAAAGGTGAGGTGACTGCGATTGAAGAAGATGCTTCTACTCGAACTAAGAAAGTTTTTGTTAAAGGGGCAACTGGTGAAGGGGAATATGTAGTACCATTTACAGCTCGTATGAAAGTAGCAGTAGGGGATAAAATCTCTCGTGGTGCTGCTCTGACAGAAGGGTCTATCCAGCCTAAGCACTTGCTGGCTGTTCGTGATGTCTTGTCTGTTGAAACTTACCTGCTAGCTGAAGTACAAAAAGTTTACCGCAGCCAAGGGGTAGAAATCGGTGACAAGCATATCGAGGTAATGGTTCGCCAGATGATTCGCAAAGTGCGTGTCATGGATCCAGGAGATACCGACCTTCTTATGGGTACACTCATGGATATCACAGACTTTACCGATGCTAACCGTGATGTGGTCATCTCTGGAGGAGTTCCGGCAACTGCTCGTCCAGTCCTCATGGGAATTACTAAAGCATCTCTTGAAACAAATAGTTTCTTGTCAGCTGCTTCTTTCCAAGAGACCACTCGTGTCCTCACAGACGCGGCTATCCGTGGTAAGAAAGACCACTTGCTTGGTCTCAAGGAAAATGTTATCATTGGTAAAATCATCCCAGCTGGTACAGGTATGGCTCGTTACCGCAACCTTGAACCGCAAGCTGTCAATGAAGTCGAAATTATCGAAGATACAACTGTAACAGAACCTGTGGAAGAAACCACTACAGTAGAATAATAAAGAGTCGAGCCTTCTCGGCTCTTTTTATGTTCAAAATTATTTTGTGAAAATTTTCCTTATATCAAGAAAACTTTTAGAAAATATGATATAATAGTTTCGTATAAAATAGAAAAAGGAGTTTTTGTAACATGGCAAAACTTACTGTTAAAGACGTTGAATTGAAAGGAAAAAAAGTCCTTGTTCGCGTTGATTTCAATGTGCCGCTTAAAGACGGAGTTATCACAAATGACAACCGTATCTCAGCTGCTCTTCCAACAATCAAGTATATCCTTGAACATGGTGGACGTGCTATTCTTTTCTCTCATCTTGGACGTGTGAAAGAAGAAGCTGATAAAGAAGGAAAATCTCTTGCACCAGTTGCGGCCGATTTAGCTAAAAAATTAGGCCAAGATGTTGCTTTCCTTCCAGGAGTAACTCGTGGAGCAGAGCTTGAAGCAGCGATCAATGCCCTTAAAGACGGTGAAGTCCTTCTTGTTGAAAACACTCGTTTTGAAGATGTTGACGGGAAGAAAGAATCTAAAAACGATCCAGAACTTGGTAAATATTGGGCAAGCCTTGGAGACGGTATCTTTGTAAATGATGCATTTGGTACAGCTCACCGTGCTCACGCTTCAAATGTTGGTATTTCTGCTAATGTGGACAAAGCAGTTGCAGGTTTCCTTCTTGAAAACGAAATTGCTTATATCAAAGAAGCTGTTGAAAATCCAGTTCGTCCATTCGTAGCAATCCTAGGTGGTTCTAAAGTATCAGATAAGATTGGTGTTATCGAAAATCTTCTTGAAAAAGCTGATAAAGTCCTTATCGGTGGTGGTATGACTTATACTTTCTACAAAGCACAAGGTATCGAAATCGGTAACTCACTTGTAGAAGAAGATAAGTTGGAGGTTGCGAAAGCTCTGCTTGAAAAAGCAAACGGTAAATTGATCTTGCCAGTTGACTCAAAAGAAGCAAACGCATTTGCTGACTACACTGAAGTAAAAGACACTGAAGGTGAAGCAGTAGACCCTGGTTTCCTTGGACTTGATATCGGTCCTAAATCAATCGCTAAATTTGACCAAGAATTGACTGGTGCGAAAACAGTTGTTTGGAATGGTCCAATGGGTGTCTTTGAAAATCCTGACTTCCAAGCTGGTACAATCGGCGTTATGGATGCTATCGTGAAACAACCAGGCGTGAAATCTATCATCGGTGGTGGTGACTCAGCAGCAGCAGCCATCAATCTTGGCCGTGCAGACAAGTTTTCATGGATTTCTACAGGTGGAGGCGCAAGTATGGAGCTTCTTGAAGGTAAAGTATTGCCAGGATTGGCTGCTCTTACAGAAAAATAATTTTAACAGAAGGCGGTTTTTCCGCCTTTTTTATATTTTTGTAAATTAACTAGCTCGTTTCTGTATTTCAATTTGTTGTATTCACGGTTTTCATGAAGTAAAAGAATTGAAAAAATATGCTACATACTTGTAAATGTTTTGAAAAGCTGCTAAAATACAATAAGTGTCAAATTCAAAGTAATTTGAATAATCTAATAATTTGAAACAAGGAAGAAAGATGCAAAAAAGAGAAGTATTTGGTTTTCGTAAAAGTAAAATTAGCAAAACGCTTTGTGGCGCTGTTCTAGGGACCGTAGCAGCGGTTTCTATGGCAGGACAACATGTTTTTGCTGATGAAACGACAACAACGACAAGTAAAGTAGATACCACAGCTGTGGTTGGAACCCAAACAGGCAATCCAGCCACTAATTTGCCAGATGCTCAAGGAAATGCGAGCAATGAAGCAGAACAGAGTCAAAAACAAGCTGGAGAGTCAAATGGCTCCATGCCAGTAGAAGTGCCTAAAACTGATGTTAATCAAGCAATAAATAATGCTCAAGCTGCTGGTGTTAATGTTGTCCAAGATGAAACTGTTGATAAAGGGACGGTAAAAACAGCTCAAGAGGCGGATCAAAAAGAAACTGAAATTAAAGAAGACTATGCCAAACAAGCTGAAGACATCAAGAAAACGACAGATCAATATAAGTCGGATGTAGCCGCTCATGAAGCAGAAGTTTCTAAGATCAACGCTGAAAATCAAGCAACTAAAGAACAATATGAGAAGGATATGGCTGCTCACAAAGCAGAGGTTGAACGGATTAATGCCGCCAACGCAGTAGCAAAAGCGGATTATGAAGCTAAGTTAGCCCAATATCAAAAAGATTTAGCAGTTGTACAAAAGACGAATTCCGATAATCAAGCAGCTTATCAAAAAGCTCTTGCAGCTTATCAAGCTGAATTAAAACGCGTTCAGGAAGCTAATGCAGCAGCAAAAGCTGAATATGACGCTGCCGTAGCTGCTAACAATGCTAAAAATAAAGAAATTGCGACTACTAATGAGGAAATCAGAAAGCGTAATGCAACGGCCAAAGATGAATATGAGACTAAGTTAGCCCAATATCAAGCAGATAGTGAACAATATAAGAAAGATTTCGCAGCCTATACTGCAGCACTCGCAGAAGCGGAGAGCAAAAAGAAGCAAGATGGTTATCTTTCAGAACCAAGATCACAATCGTTGAACTTTAAATCAGAACCAAATGCAATACGAACAATTGATTCATCTGTACATCAATATGGGCAGCAGGAATTGGATGATTTGGTAAAATCATGGGGGATTTCGCCAACAAATCCTGATAGGACAAAATCTACAGCGTATTCATATTTCAATGCAATCAATTCGAATAACACTTATGCAAGGCTTGTATTAGAAAAGGATAAACCAGTCGATGTTACCTATACTGGTCTAAAAAATTCAAGTTTTAATGGTAAGAAAATTTCAAAAGTAGTTTACACTTACACATTAAAAGAAACAGGTTTTAACGATGGAACCAAAATGACTATGTTTGCCTCGAGTGATCCAACTGTGACAGCATGGTATAATGATTATTTTACTTCTACAAACATTAATGTAAAAGTCAAGTTTTATGATGAAGAAGGTCAACTTATGAATCTCACAGGAGGATTAGTTAATTTTTCATCTCTAAATAGAGGTAACGGTAGTGGGGTAATTGATAAAGATGCAATTGAAAGTGTTAGAAACTTTAACGGTCGATATATTCCAATTTCTGGTTCATCTATCAAGATTCATGAAAATAACTCTGCTTATGCAGATTCATCAAATGCAGAAAGATCGCTAGGTGCTCGTTGGGATACATCGGAATGGGATACAACCTCTAGTCCAAATAAGTGGTATGGTGCTATTGTCGGTGAAATAACTCAATCGGAGATTAGCTTTAATATGGCTTCTTCTAAAAGTGGAAATGTTTGGTTTGCTTTTAATTCGGACATTAATGCAATTGGGGTTCCGACGAAACCTGTTGCACCAACGGCTCCAACTCAACCAACTTATGAGAGCGAAAAACCAGTAGAGCCAGCTCCTGTAGCTCCGACTTACGAAGCAGAGCCAACGCCACCGACACCAACACCAGATCAACCAGAACCAAACAAACCTGTTGAGCCAACTTATGAGGTATTACCAACGCCACCAGCAGATCCTGTTTATAAGAAGACGCCTCCGGCTCCGGCTGTACCGACTGTTCACTACCATTACTTTAAGTTAGCCGTACAGCCACAAGTCAATAAAGAAATCAAAAATAATAATGATGTAGATATTGATAGAACCTTAGTGGCGAAACAATCTGTTGTTAAGTTCCAGCTGAAGACAGCAGATCTCCCTGCTGGACGGGATAAGACGACTTCCTTTGTTTTAATTGATCCATTACCATCTGGTTATCAATTTAATCTTGAAGCTACAAAAGCTGCCAGCCCTGGCTTTGATGTCGCTTATGATAATGCAACTAATACAGTCACCTTCAAGGCAACTGCAGCAACTTTGGCCACGTTTAATGCTGATTTGACCAAGTCAGTAACAACGATTTATCCAACAGTGGTCGGACAAGTTCTTAACGATGGCGCAACTTATAAGAATAACTTCACGCTGACAGTCAATGATGCTTATGGAATTAAATCCAATATCGTTCGTGTGACAACACCGGGTAAACCAAACGATCCGGATAATCCAAATAACAATTACATCAAACCAAGCAAAGTAAACAAGAACAAAGACGGTGTGGTGATTGATGGGAAGACTGTTCTTGCAGGATCAACCAACTATTATGAGCTGACTTGGGATTTGGATCAATACAAAGGAGATAAATCGTCAGCAGATACCATTCAAAAAGGATTTTACTATGTAGATGATTATCCAGAAGAAGCGCTTGAATTGCGTCAGGATTTAGTGAAGATTACAGATGCTAATGGTAATGAAGTTACTGGTGTTAGTGTGGATAATTATACTAGTCTTGAAGCAGCCCCTCAAGAAATTAGAGATGTTCTTTCTAAGGCAGGAATTAGACCTAAAGGTGCTTTCCAAATTTTCCGTGCCGATAATCCAAGAGAATTTTATGATACTTATGTTAAAACAGGCATCAATTTGAAGATTGTATCACCAATGGTTGTTAAAAAACAAATGGGACAAACAGGCGGCAGTTATGAAAATCAAGCTTACCAAATTGACTTTGGTAATGGTTATGCATCAAATATCGTTATCAATAATGTTCCTAAGATTAACCCTAAGAAAGATGTGACCTTAACACTTGATCCGGCTGATACAAATAATGTTGATGGTCAGACTATTCCACTGAATACAGTCTTTAATTACCGTCTAATCGGTGGTATCATTCCTTCCAATCATTCAGAAGAGCTCTTTGAATATAGTTTCTCTGATGATTATGATCAAACAGGCGATCAATATACTGGTCAGTATAAGGTCTTTGCCAAGATTGATATGACTCTTAAAGATGGAACAGTTATCAAATCAGGTGATGATTTAACGAAGTATACGGAAGCAGAAGTTGATTCAGTTAAAGGGATCATTACGATTAAATTCAAGGAAGATTTCTTGCGTTCTGTTTCAGTTGATTCAGCCTTCCAAGCCGAAAGCTATGTCCAAATGAAACGGATTGCAGTTGGTACTTTTGAAAATACCTATGTAAATACGGTTAATGGTGTGACTTACGCATCTAATACGGTTCGTACAACGACACCAAAACTGGAAACTCCAACCCCATCAACTCCAGCTAAACCGAAGCAAGTACTTCATGCATTAGCTGTTCCAAGCCTTCCAAGAACAGGAACGAGTGCGAGCTATATGCCTTACTTGGGAGTAGCTGCATTGTTAAGTGTTTTAGGCTTAGGACAGTTAAAACGGAAAACAGAGGAGAATGACTAAGTTTTGGTCGGATTGACTTGAGATTTTCCGTTAATTTATGGCTATTTTAATAAGGCTAAAAGATAGATTTTAAGCTTCTGTCTTTTAACCTTATTTTTTTGTAATTAATTTTAAATATGAGATTAAAATTTCTGCAATGTTTAGATAGTAATATAGGATAGGAAATAGAAAAAGGAGAAGGTTATGAAAGTCAGTCAATTATCTAAGCATCCCCATGTAGGCAAGTTAACAGTTGGGCTCTCAGCAGCTGTTTTATTGTTGATGGTGAGTCAAAATACAGTTAAAGCGGATACCTATACAGTTCAATATGGTGATTCGTTTTATGCAATTGCGACAAAATTTGGAATGAGTCCATATGATTTAGCGGCAAAAAATGGAAAAACAATTTACGATACTATCCTTCCTGGAGATACGTTACAAGTAAATGGCTCAACGGCTACTACTGTTAGTCAGACAAATGCAGTAGCACAACCAACTGCTACAAGTGCAGGTCCAAGTTCTGATACAGAGGATGTGGTATTAAATACACCTACAGCAACAGGAAACTCTTATCCAGTTGGTCAATGCACTTGGGGTGTAAAAACATTGGCACCTTGGGCTAGTAATTGGTGGGGAAATGCAAAAGATTGGGCTGCCAATGCTGCATACTCAGGCTTTCGTATAGGAACAACTCCTCAAGTTGGAGCCATTGCTATTTGGGATGGCGGTCAATTTGGACATGTAGCCTATGTAACAGCTGTGGCAAATAATCGCGCAATTCAAGTGCTGGAGTCAAATTACAAAGGTCAAAAACAAGTTAACAATTACCGTGGTTGGTTTGACCCTACAACATTTTATGGAAAGGTAACTTATATTTACCCTTATTGATAAACTTTTCCTATATATAGAAATCATTAAATAATGAAAGTGGAATAGTTAGTTGTTCCACTTTTTTATTGGGAAAATATAATTCCATAAGAAAGTTCATTATCTTTTCTCTAAAATATGTTAGAATAAAGATAAAAGGAAATGCGTGAATGGGTTATTTTAAGAAGTATAAGTTTGATAAGTCGAAATTTAAATTAGGAATACGAACCTTTAAAACGGGGGTCGCGGTTTTTATTGTTCTGCTTGTCTTTGGGCTTTTTGGCTGGAAAGGGTTACAGATTGGTGCTCTGACAGCTGTTTTCAGTTTGCGCGAAGATTTTGATAAGAGCGTCCATTTTGGAACCTCTCGTATTTTAGGAAATAGCATTGGTGGTTTGTATGCCTTGCTCTTCTTTCTCATCAATAACCTGTTTCATGAGCAGTTTTGGGTGATCTTACTGATCGTTCCTCTTTGTACTATGTTAACGATTATGACAAACGTCGCTATGAACAACAAAGCAGGAGTGATTGGTGGTGTTTCTGCCATGCTGATTATTACTTTATCTATTCCCACAGGAGAGACAGTTTTGTATGTATTTGCACGTGTCTTTGAGACGTTCATGGGGGTTTTCGTTGCCATGCTGGTCAATTCTGATGTGGATCGCTTGCGGAAAGTATTGAAATTATGGGGGTTTTCGTTGCCATGCTGGTCAAAATCGCTTGCGGAAAGTATTGAAATTAAAAAACGAAGAATAATGTTAGAAAATATAACATGAGTTCTTGACATAGAAATTTTTTCAGATTATAATAGAGCATAAGAAAGGAATTTGCAATGAAGGAAAAAGAATTTCGTCGCAATATGGCTGTTTTTCCCATTGGTAGCGTTATGAAATTGACGGATTTGACAGCACGTCAGATTCGTTATTATGAAGATCAAGAATTGATCAAGCCTGATCGAAATGAAGGAAATCGCCGCATGTATTCATTAAATGATATGGATCGCTTGTTGGAGATTAAAGATTACATTTCAGAAGGTTACAATATTGCTGCGATTAAGCGAAAATACGCCGAGCGCGAAGCGAAATACAAGAAGCCGGTGAGTGAGAAAGACGTTCGTCGAGCCCTTCATAAAGACATTTTACAACAAGGTCGCTTTGCTTCTTCCCTTCTACCATTTGGTCGTATGCATTTATTAATTTTTAAAATTTTATAAGGAGATACTCATGTCAATTACAGTAGCTGACATTCGTCGCGAAGTGAAAGAAAAAAATGTTACCTTTATCCGTTTGATGTTTTCAGACGTTCTGGGAACAATGAAAAACGTTGAAATTCCAGCGACCGATGAACAGCTGAATAAAGTTTTGTCAAATAAAGTAATGTTTGATGGTTCTTCCATTGAAGGTTTTGTGCGTATCAATGAGTCAGATATGTACCTTTATCCTGACTTGGATACATGGACGGTTTTCCCTTGGGGAGACGAAAACGGAAGTGTCGCAGGACTGATTTGCGATGTCTATACGACGGAAGGAACACCTTTTAAAGGGGATCCGCGTGGAAATTTGAAACGCGCTTTACGTCACATGGAAGAATTAGGATTCAAATCCTTTAATTTAGGTCCTGAGCCAGAATTTTTCTTATTTAAACTTGATGAGAATGGCGATCCAACTCGGTAAATGATAAGGGCGGCTATTTTGACCTTGCGCCGACTGATCTAGCTGACAATACACGCCGTGAAATCGTCAATGTTCTTACAACAATGGGATTTGAAGTAGAAGCCAGTCACCATGAAGTAGCTATTGGTCAGCACGAAATTGACTTTAAATACGATGAAGTGCTCCGTGCCTGTGATAAAATTCAGTTGTTTAAGCTAGTTGTTAAGACGATTGCCCGCAAGCATGGTTTATATGCTACTTTTATGGCGAAGCCAAAATTTGGTATTGCCGGTTCAGGTATGCACTGTAATATGTCACTCTTTAATCAAGATGGTCAGAATGCATTTTTTGATCCGGAAGATCCAAATGGCATGCAATTATCAGAAACAGCGTACTATTTTCTTGGTGGCTTAATTAAGCATGCTTACAATTATACAGCTATCATGAACCCGACTGTCAATTCTTACAAACGCTTAGTTCCAGGCTATGAAGCTCCTGTTTATATTGCTTGGGCAGGACGTAACCGTTCTCCGCTTGTTCGTGTGCCAGCTTCACGCGGTATGGGAACTCGTTTGGAATTGCGCTCTGTTGACCCAATGGCTAACCCTTATATTGCTATGGCTGTTCTTCTTGAAGTTGGACTTCATGGGATTGAAAATAAAATTGAAGCACCTGCTCCGATTGAAGAAAATATCTATGTCATGACAGCAGAAGAGCGCAAAGAAGCGGGTATTACAGACCTTCCTTCTACTCTACATAATGCGGTGAAAGCACTGACAGAAGATGAAGTTGTAAAAGCTGCACTTGGAAACCATATTTATACAAGTTTTGTAGAAGCAAAACGCATCGAATGGGCAAGCTATGCCACTTTTGTTTCCCAATGGGAAGTAGACAACTATCTTGATTTGTATTAATAAATTGGAAACGGGGCTTAGAAAAAGTCTCGTTTTCTTATCTGATGAATGAAAAACGGCCAATCAGAATAATGCACTTTTCTCTACAGTTTTGAGCAAATGGCGAAAAACTTGTATAATGGAGCATATCTGTTTAAAAAATTTAGCATTTCCGATATAATAGACAGAACAAAGGGAGGTGAAGCAGGTGTATCGTGTTATTGAAATGTATGGCAAAGATGAACCGTGGTGGTTTTTCGACGGCTGGGAAGCTAATATCGTATCAGTACAGCATTTTGATAACTATTATGCTGCTTTAAAATATTATAAACGCCAATGGCTGAAGTTGGCAGATGCTTTTCCTTTCTACAAAAGTCGAAGTGATTTGATGTCTATTTTTTGGGATGCAGGAGATTTGCGTTGGTGCGAGGAATGTGGCGACTCTGTTCAGCAGTATCATTCTCTCGCTTTGTTAGAAAATGATACTGTTATTTCCAAAGAAAAAATGCAACCGGGTTACAATAAACAAAATAGTGAAGAGGAACATCGTGCTTGCTCTCTAACGTTTAAATAATTTACAAAATGGTGATTTTTCATCATTTTTTTATTTTCTTCTGCGAATAATATAAAGTGAGGAGGAGATATGGTTCAAAATATTGCACAGGCTATTATTTGCCAAGCTAAGGAAGAACAGGCACAGGATATTTACGTTGTTCCAAAGGAGAATATGTATGAGCTATACATGCGAATTGGCGATGAACGGCGTTTTATCCAACAGTATGCATTTGAAGAGATGGCAGCAGTAATTAGTCATTTCAAGTTTACCGCTGGAATGAATGTCGGCGAAAAACGTAGAAGCCAGTTAGGATCTTGTGATTATCAATATGGTGATAAGAAAACGTCATTACGACTGTCAACAGTAGGGGATTATCGTGGATATGAAAGTCTGGTGATTCGTTTATTACATGATGAAGAGTCAGAGTTGAAGTTTTGGTTTGCTCAAATCCCAGAGTTAAAAGAATGCTTCAAACAACGAGGGCTTTATCTTTTTTCGGGACCAGTAGGGAGTGGAAAAACGACTCTCATGCACCAACTTGCCCAAGAGCGCTTTGCTGGTCAACAAATCATGTCCATTGAAGACCCTGTTGAAATCAAGCAGCCTAGCATGTTACAGTTGCAATTGAATGAAGCGATTGGTTTGACTTATGAAAATTTGATTAAACTTTCTCTACGGCACCGACCGGATTTGCTAATCATCGGAGAAATTCGAGATGGGGAGACAGCACGGGCAGTTGTTCGAGCTAGCTTAACGGGAGTGACTGTTTTTTCAACTATTCATGCTAAAAGCGTACGAGGTGTCTATGAACGGTTGTTGGAATTGGGAGTGACAGAAGCCGATCTGAAAATTGTCTTGCAAGGGATTTGTTACCAACGTTTAATTGCAAAAGGAGGAATAGTGGATTTTGTCAGTGAAAAGTATCAAGAACACGAGCCCATCGACTGGAATAGGCAGATTGATCAGCTTCATGCAGCAGGACATATCAATCTTGAACAAGCAGAAGCGGAAAAAATTATCCACAGTTAAGCAGAAAAAGGTCGTAGAGTTACTGAATAATCTTTTTTCTAGTGGCTTTCATTTGGCAGAAATTATCGACTTTTTGAAGCGAAGTGCCTTGTTAGAAGAAGTCTATGTGGACAGGATGAAAGAGGGGTTGTCAACAGGAAAGCCTTTTTCGGACATCATGGCAAGCTTAGGTTTTTCAGATAATGTAGTAACACAACTTTCACTGGCAGAATTACACGGAAATCTCTCACTCAGCCTGAGTAAGATTGAGGAATACTTGGAAAATGTCTCAAAAATTAAGAAAAAGTTGGTTGAAGTGGCGACTTATCCCTTTATTTTGTTTGTTTTTTTGATATTCATTATACTGGGATTACGTAATTATTTACTCCCGCAACTCGATCGTCAAAATGTAGCAACGCAGATTATCAGTAATTTGCCGCAAATTTTTCTGGGTTCATTAGGAGTAGTCTTTGTTTTGTTAGCGATAGGTTTTTATTGGTTTCAAAAAAGCTCAAAAATAGCAGCATTTCGTTTGTTAGCTCGCCTTCCTTTTTTTGGCGCTTTTATTCAAACGTATTTGACAGCTTATTATGCGAGAGAATGGGGAAATATGATTGGTCAAGGTTTAGAACTTAGTCAGATTTTTCAGATGATGCAAGGACAACGCTCTGCTATGTTTCAAGAAATTGGGAAAGATTTAGAAGTTGCACTGCAAAATGGTCAGGAATTTTCGCAAAGGGTTAAAACATATCCATTTTTTAAAAAGGAATTGGGCTTGATGATTGAATACGGCGAAGTGAAGTCTAGATTGGGGCGTGAATTAGAAGTTTATGCTCAAAAAACATGGGAGACTTTTTTTAAATGTGTTCACCAGGCGATGAATGTCATTCAACCACTAGTGTTTGTCTTTGTGGCTTTAATGATTGTATTGTTGTATGCAGCCATGCTGCTGCCAATTTATCAAAATATGGAGGTTCAATTATGAAAAAATTAAAAAGTTTGAAGGTTAAAGGTTTTACTTTAGTAGAAATGTTAGTCGTGCTTCTTATCATCAGTGTTTTGATGCTCTTGTTCGTACCGAATTTGACCAAGCAAAAAGAAGCGGTGACGGAAAAAGGAAATGCAGCGGTGGTAAAAGTTGTGGAAAGCCAAGCGGAGCTGTTTGAGGTCAATCACACCAATGAAAAAGCGACGCTCTCAAAATTAGTCAACGAAGGCACGATTACAGACAAGCAAGCGGCATCTTATAAGGCTTACTATGCGAAACATACAAAAGAAGCTCGTTCCGTTGCAGATTAAGGGATTTACGCTTTTGGAAAGTTTGCTGACTTTATTTATAACGAGTTTCTTATTGCTTGCTGTGTCGGGCTCTGTTCGTTCTTCTTTTGAACAGGTGGAAGAGCAGATTTTCTTTCTGGAGTTTGAGCATTTTTATCGGGAAAGTCAGAAGTTGAGTAGTTCAGGTCAAAGTCAATTGGACATGAATTTTTCTCGCGAGAGGATTTCCAATGGTTACAACCATTTGGCGGTTCCTCATTCGATTCAAGCGCCAGAAGATTTGACGCTTCATTTTGATAAGGCAGGTGGTAATTCATCGCTCGGAAAGATTGTCTTTCAGACAAAAAAGCAGACAGTTACG
Source organism: Streptococcus sp. KHUD_010 (assembly GCF_040207525.1). Classification (NCBI taxonomy): domain Bacteria; kingdom Bacillati; phylum Bacillota; class Bacilli; order Lactobacillales; family Streptococcaceae; genus Streptococcus; species Streptococcus sp. KHUD_010. The sequence goes on from NZ_CP157941.1 coordinate 247,493, forward strand.
TATCAATTATATCTAGGAAATGGAAAATTTAAGAAAACAACACGTTAAAGGAACGATTTTATTAGAGGCGCTGCTTGCGTTAGCTATTTTTGCGACAATTGTGACCCTGTTGTTGGGACAAATTCACCAGTCTCGAAAAGCAGAAAATGACTTGCTTAGAGAAGAAGAAGTTTTAAGGGTAGCTAAAATGGCTTTGCAGACAAAGCAAAGCCATTTGACAATGAACGGTATTGAAGTGCGTGTTGAAACAAGTCAACAAGGTATTCAAATTTATCATGGGAAGGAGCTGATTCTCGGTGTTCAAGGCAAATAAAGTGAAAGCTTTTACCCTTTTAGAGGCTCTGATTGCCTTATTTGTACTCAGCGGAAGTGTGCTGCTTTTTCAGTCAATGACGCGTCTTCTGGCTTTTGAAGTTCAAGCCCGGCAACATAGTGAACAACGAGAATGGCTTTTGTTTGCTGATCAACTAGAAGCAGAGTTGGCTCGTTCTTCATTTGAAAAGGTGGAGAATAATCGTTTATATATGAAACAGGACGGCAAGGTGATTGCATTTGGAAAGTCAAGTGGACAGGATTTCAGAAAAACCAATGCGAATGGGAAAGGTTACCAGCCGATGGTTTATGATGTGAAAAAAGCAGAAATCTCACAGAAAAATGAGCTGATTCATGTCAGACTGACGTTTAGGCGAGGATTGGAAAGGGAGTTTGTCTATCGTGTGGAAACAGAAAGTTAAAGCGGGTATTATGCTCTATGCCCTCTTTATGGCGGCAGTTTTTAGCTTGCTTTTACAATTTTACCTTCATCGTCAAACTGCTAATCATAGGAATTTCACCCTAAACCGAGAACGAACACAGGCTTATGCAATGGCTCTTCTAGCCAACGAAAATTCTAAGCAAAGGGAATTTGATAAAGGGTATGTCCAAGACCAAAAGAGTGAGAAAGAGCTCATCTTGACAGTAACAATGAAGACTAGTCGCTGTTATCAATTTTCCTTTCCGACCGAAAAAGTAAAGCAGACGGGTAAAGAATTGAATAAATAAATGATGTGCGTGCAACAGAGTACACTCGCAAAAAAAGTTAAATTTTGGTATGATAGGGAGCGGAGGATGCTATGAATTTTGAAAAAATTGAACAGGCCTATGCGCTCTTGTTAGAAAATGTCCAAGAAATCCAAAATGAGCTTTTGACGAATTTTTATGATGCTTTGGTAGAGCAAAATGGGATTTATCTAGATGGAAATACAGAGCAAGCTACTGTCAAAAAAAATAATGAAACTCTTAAATCTTTGAAATTAAGCAAAGAAGAATGGCGTCGAGCCTATCAATTTTTGCTGATGAAAGCAGCTCAAACAGAGCCTTTACAAGCCAATCATCAATTCACTCCGGATTCCATTGGGTTTATTTTGACCTTTCTCATTGATCAATTGGTTAAAAAAGGACACATTGATATTTTGGAAATTGGTAGCGGAATGGGGAATTTAGCCGAGACAATTCTCAATAATACACAAAAAAATGTGGATTATCTGGGGCTGGAATTGGACGATCTGCTAATTGATATATCAGCCAGTATCGCAGATGTGATGGACGCAAAAGTTAGTTTTGTGCAAGGTGACGCAGTGCGCCCGCAAGTATTGAAAGAAAGCGATGTGATTATTAGCGATTTACCAGTTGGCTTTTATCCTGATGATAGCATTGCGGCGCGCTATGAAGTGGCTAGTACACAGGAGCATACTTATGCTCATCATCTGTTAATGGAGCAATCACTCAAGTATCTCAAATCAGGTGGCTATGCTATTTTTCTTGCACCGAATGATTTATTGACTAGTTCGCAAAGTGATTTGCTGAAAACTTGGCTGCAAAAGCATGCGCAGATAGTTGCGATGATTGCATTACCAGAGTCTCTTTTTGGAAATGCCGCTTATGCTAAGACAATTTTTGTGCTGAAAAAGCAAGAAGAACAAGCTGTTCAACCGTTTGTTTATGCTTTGTCCGATTTGCAAGATCAGAACGATTTATTGGAATTTAGCGAAAAGTTTCAAAATTGGAGCAGAGAAAGTGAAATTTAAACAAGTTTTTGATATAATAAATGAAAACGCTTAAAAGAGGTAATTTATGTCAAAAACAATTTCAATCAATGCCGGAAGTTCTAGTTTAAAATGGCAATTATACGAAATGCCAGCTGAAAAGGTCATTGCCAAAGGACTGATTGAACGGATTGGTCTCAAAGACTCCATTTCAACAGTGAAATTTGGCAGTCGTGCAGAAAAGCAAATTTTGGATATTGATGACCACACACAAGCTGTAAAAATTTTGTTAGATGACTTGATGCGCTTTGGTATTATCAAATCCTATGATGAAATCACGGGTGTTGGTCATCGTGTCGTGGCAGGTGGTGAATACTTCAAAGAATCTGCACTTGTTGATAGCGAAGAGGTGATTCAAAAAGTAGAAGAATTAGCACTTCTTGCACCACTTCATAACAAAGCAAATGCAGCAGGAATTCGTGCTTTTAAAGAATTGTTACCGGATATTACAAGTGTTGTTGTATTTGACACATCTTTCCATACAACAATGCCAGAAAAAGCCTATCGTTATCCATTACCGACTAAGTACTATACGGAGAACAAGGTTCGCAAATATGGTGCTCATGGCACAAGTCATCAGTATGTTGCCAAGGAAGCAGCTAAAGCACTTGGCAAGCCACTTGAAGAGCTGAAACTAATTACTTGTCATATTGGGAATGGTGCTTCCATTACAGCGGTTGATAAAGGAATTTCTGTCGATACTTCAATGGGCTTTACTCCGCTAGGTGGCGTGGTGATGGGAACTCGCACAGGGGATATTGATCCGGCGATTATTCCTTATTTGATAGAGCATACAGAAGATTTTAATACACCAGAAGACATCAATTATATTTTAAATAAACAGTCTGGGCTTCTAGGAGTATCTGAAACATCAAGTGATATGCGCGACATTATTGCAGGAATGCATGAAGGCAATCATAATTGTAAACTGGCTTTTGACATTTTTGTTGATCGCATTAAAAAACATATCGGTCAATATTTTGCTGTTTTAAATGGTGCGGATGCGATTATTTTCACAGCTGGCATCGGAGAAAATTCTGATGAGGTGCGCGAAGCTGTTATTTCAGGTCTATCTTGGTTTGGTTGTGATATTTTACCGGAAAAAAATGTACATGGAACTGAAGGTATCATCTCAAGTGATGCTGCTAAGGTGAAAGTACTTGTTATTCCTACAGATGAAGAATTAGTCATTGCACGTGATGTTGAGCGATTCAAAAATCAAAAATAAAACTTGGAATTTGCAAGTCATAAATAATATTTAAGAAGAGAAGCTGAGACAGATATCCATGAGGGCGCCACCCTCATGAATGTCTGTCTCACTCTCTTTCATTTTTAGTTTAAAAAAATATTGTTGAAATGATTACCTAATGCTCTTGAAACATAAAACGTGAATAAAGATGTCTGAATCAACCGTGCGGGTGGGAGAATAAGCTCTTTTAAAGTCTTTTGATTTCCGCTATACTTTCTTTTTGAACTATACCAATTTTCTTGTTGACAAATTCGTAATAAAATTATATACTGATTTCGCTTGTTTTGGATAGCTGTGATTGAACTATACCAATTTATAAAACGAAGGAGGAGATAGCAGACTTCTGAAAGTTGTTTGCTATAAATAATAGTATGTGTGGAATCGTTGGAGTTGTTGGAAATCGAAATGCAACAGATATTTTAATGCAAGGTCTAGAAAAATTAGAATACCGGGGTTATGATTCGGCTGGGATTTTTGTGACCAATGGGAAAACATCTAGTTTGGTGAAATCAGTTGGTCGCATAGCTGATCTTCGTGCAAAAATCGGGATTGATGTGGCTGGAACTGCTGGTATTGGGCATACACGCTGGGCAACGCATGGAAAACCAAGCGAAAGCAATGCGCATCCACATACTTCTCAAACTGGACGCTTTGTTTTGGTGCATAATGGTGTGATTGAAAATTACCTTGACATCAAGAACACTTATCTCGCTGGACATGATTTAAAAGGTCAAACGGATACAGAAATTGCGGTTCACTTGATTGGAAAATTCGTTGAGGAAGAGGATTTATCAGTTCTTGAAGCATTCAAAAAGGCTCTTCATATTATCGAAGGCTCTTATGCTTTTGCTTTGATGGATGCAAAAGATGCAGATACAGTTTATGTTGCCAAAAATAAATCCCCTCTTTTGGTTGGCTTAGGAGAAGGCTACAATATGGTCTGCTCAGATGCTATGGCAATGATCCGTGAAACAAGTGAATTTATGGAAATTCATGATAAAGAACTGGTCATTGTGACAAAAGACAATGTCCAAGTGCAAGACTATGATGGTAATCCTATTGAGCGTGATAGCTACACGGCAGAGCTTGATTTGTCTGACATCGGTAAAGGCACTTATCCTTATTACATGTTGAAGGAAATTGATGAGCAGCCAACTGTGATGCGCAAACTCATCCAAGCTTATACGGCTGAAAATGATAAAGTCTCAGTAGACCCAGCCATTATCCAAGCCGTTCAAGAAGCTGACCGCCTGTATATTTTGGCAGCTGGAACTTCTTATCATGCTGGTTTTGCGACCAAGCGCATGCTAGAAGAATTAACGGATACACCGGTCGAATTGGGAATTTCTTCTGAGTGGGGCTACAGATGGCCATTGCTTAGCAAGAAACCAATGTTTATCTTGATTAGCCAATCTGGCGAAACAGCCGACAGCCGTCAGGTTTTGGTCAAAGCCAATGCTATGGGAATTCCAAGCTTGACGGTAACCAATGTACCGGGTTCAACGTTGTCTCGTGAAGCGACTCACACGATGCTACTTCATGCAGGACCAGAGATTGCAGTTGCTTCTACAAAAGCTTACACAGCACAAATTGCGACTCTTGCATTCCTTGCGAAAGCAGTTGGAGATGCTAATGGCAATGAAAAAGCGAAAACGTTTGATTTAGTGCATGAATTATCCATTGTAGCGCAAGCAATTGAAGCTACACTATCTGAAAAAGACGGTATTGACGAAAAAGTGCGTGATTTACTCGCTACAACACGCAATGCTTTCTATATCGGTCGTGGTCAAGATTATTATGTTGCTATGGAAGCTAGTCTAAAGCTAAAAGAAATTTCTTATATTCAGTGTGAAGGATTTGCAGCAGGAGAATTAAAACATGGAACTATTTCCTTGATTGAAGACGGTACGCCAGTATTAGCCTTGATTTCTTCTGACGAGCAATTGGCCAGCCATACTCGTGGAAATGTGTCAGAGGTTGTAGCGCGTGGTGCAAATGTCTTGACCATTGTGGAAGAAAACGTGGCAAAAGAAGGGGACGATATTGTTTTGATGTCTGTTCATCCATATCTATCACCAATTTCTATGGTCGTGCCTACGCAGTTGATTGCTTACTTCGCAACCCTACATCGTGGACTTGACGTGGATAAGCCACGGAACTTGGCTAAATCTGTAACAGTTGAATAATACCTATGAAGAATCATCAAGTGTTGGCTTGGTGATTTTTTGTCCCATTGAGATAAAGTGGAAGTCTGATTTAAAAAATTATGTAAAACATAAAATTTTAAACTAGAAAGACTAATATTAAAGTAAAGTCAGTCAGAAAAGAAAAACAAAAATTATGTAAATTTTTTCTAAAAATCTATTGACTTTTTTGTTATTATAGTATATAATTACATTTGTGAACGGAAAGAAAGCCCGTTACACTCGCTCAAACAAGATGAAATTATTAGCTGTGTTCAGTTAAAGAGATTTCATCTCTATTTTGAGAGAGGATTAAAATTATGTAAAATATTAACTATCCTTATAAGTATAAATCCAAAAGATAGAGTTACTCACTTTGTCTTATATTTTAAGCGGTTATAAAAATTATGTAAAATAATAAGTGAGGTACAGATATGAACAACAACTACAATAACTTTGATAACATGGATGATTTTTTCAATCAATTGATGGGAAGAATGGGCGGTTTTAATAGTGAAAATCGGCGTTATCTCATCAATGGACGTGAAGTAACACCAGAGGAATTTGCACAATACCGTGCAACGGGGAAACTTCCGAAACAGGCAATGGAGGCTCAAAATCCACAAATGCAAACGCAAACAGGCAATCCAAAACAAGATGGCATTTTAGCAAAATTGGGTCGCAATTTGACAGAGGAAGCGCGTCAAGATATGCTAGATCCCGTCATTGGACGTAACAAGGAAATTCAAGAAACAGCAGAAATTCTGTCTCGTCGGACGAAAAACAATCCAGTTCTAGTCGGAGATGCTGGAGTTGGTAAGACTGCAGTTGTTGAAGGTTTGGCGCAGGCGATTGTTAATGGTGATGTTCCTGCTGCTATTAAGAATAAAGAAATTATTTCTGTAGATATTTCGGGATTAGAAGCAGGTACACAGTATCGTGGTAGCTTTGAAGAAAATATTCAAAATTTGGTTTCTGAAGTAAAAGAAGCGGGCAATGTTATTCTCTTCTTTGATGAAATTCATCAAATTCTCGGTGCCGGCAGTACAGGTGGAGATAGTGGCTCTAAAGGTTTGGCGGATATTTTGAAACCAGCCCTTTCTCGCGGGGATTTAACGGTAATTGGTGCGACGACGCAAGATGAATACCGCAACACCATTTTGAAAAATGCAGCTCTGGCTCGTCGTTTCAATGAAGTAAAGGTAAATGCTCCTTCTGTAGAAGATACTTATAAGATTTTACAAGGAATTCGTGACTTATACGAAAAACACCACAATGTTATCTTGCCAGATGAAGTGTTAAAAGCGGCTGTGGATTATTCGATTCAATACATTCCGCAACGCAGTTTGCCAGATAAAGCGATTGACCTAGTGGATGTGACAGCGGCTCACTTAGCAGCTCAACACCCCGTTACAGATGTGCATGCAGTGGAACGTGAAATTGCAGAACAAAAGGCAAAACAAGAAGCTGCGGTTGAAAAAGAAGATTTTGAAACAGCTTTGAATGCCAAGACACGCATTGAAGAGTTGGAAAAGAAAATTGAAAATCATACGGAAGACATGAAAGTGACAGCGACTGTCAATGATGTGGCAGAGTCTGTAGAGCGCATGACGGGTATTCCTGTTTCCCAAATGGGTAGCAGTGATATTGAGCGCTTGAAAGAGATGAATGCGCGTTTGAAGACAAAAGTCATTGGACAAAATGAAGCGGTTGAAGCGGTGGCGCGTGCTATTCGTCGGAATCGTGCAGGCTTTGATGAAGGTAACCGTCCGATTGGTAGCTTCCTCTTTGTCGGACCAACTGGGGTCGGAAAAACAGAGCTAGCAAAGCAATTAGCGCTAGATATGTTTGGTACAAAAGACGCGATTATCCGTTTGGATATGTCTGAATACTCTGACCGTACAGCTGTATCGAAGTTGATTGGTACAACAGCTGGCTATGTGGGCTATGACGACAATAGCAATACATTGACAGAACGTGTTCGTCGCAATCCTTACTCAATCATTCTGCTAGATGAAATTGAGAAAGCAGACCCACAAGTCATCACGTTGTTACTGCAAGTATTAGATGATGGTCGTTTGACAGATGGACAAGGAAATACTGTCAATTTTAAGAATACGGTTATTATTGCTACTTCTAACGCAGGATTTGGCTATGAAAGCTTTACAGGTGACGAAGAAAAAGATATGAAAATTATGGATCGATTGAAACCATACTTCCGTCCAGAATTCTTGAATCGGTTCAATGCAGTTATTGAATTCTCACACCTTGGTAAAGAAGACTTGGCTGAAATTGTTGAATTGATGCTAGATGAAGTCAACCAAACGCTTGCTAAGAAAGACATCACTCTGACGGTAACGGATACCGCAAAAGCTTACCTAGCAGAAGAAGGTTACGATGAAGTCATGGGTGTTCGTCCGCTTCGCCGTGTGATTGAACAACAAATCCGCGACAAAGTAACCGATTATCATCTGGATCATATGGATGTGAAACATCTCTTAGCTGACCTTAAAGATGATGAATTAGTCATTGAGGAAGCAACAGATAATCAAGGTGAAAAATAAATTTCATTGTTCAAACGCTGAGAAATTTCTCGGCGTTTTTTGCTGCCATATTTTTCACAGTCCAAGAGTGAACAGTTGCTTGTGTAATTCTTGGTCTTTTTGTTACCGCTTACATGGTTTATAATAGACTTATAAAGAACAAATAAAATAGAAAAAGGAGAGTTAAAATGAACATCATTTTAAACATTCTGAACTGGTTCTCGCAAAATATTTTGCAGAATCCAGCCTTCTTTGTAGGTCTCTTGGTTCTCATTGGCTATGCGTTATTGAAAAAACCAGCGCATGATGTCTATGCCGGTTTCATCAAAGCAACAGTTGGTTATATGCTGCTGAACGTTGGGGCTGGAGGTTTGGTAACAACTTTCCGTCCGATTTTAGCGGCTCTGAACTTTAAGTTTAAGATTGGTGCAGCGGTAATTGACCCTTACTTTGGATTAACAGCGGCAAATACAAAGATTGCAGAGGAATTTCCGAACTTTGTCGGAGCAGCAACAACGGCGCTGTTGATTGGTTTTGGTGTCAATATCTTGCTCGTTGCTCTTCGGAAAATTACAAAAGTGCGGACGCTGTTCATTACAGGTCATATCATGGTTCAACAAGCAGCGACTGTTTCATTGATGGTTCTTCTCCTTGTTCCTCAATTGCGGAATAGCTGGGGTGTGCTGGCAATTGGTGTCATCTGTGGACTTTACTGGGCAGTCAGCTCCAATATGACAGTAGAAGCTACTCAACGTCTGACAGGTGGCGGTGGTTTTGCGATTGGTCACCAACAACAATTTGCGATTTGGTTTGTGGATAAAGTTGCAGGTAAATTTGGTAAGAAGGAAGAAAATCTTGATAACTTGAAATTACCAAAATTCCTGTCTATTTTCCATGATACAGTGGTTGCATCTGCAACTTTGATGCTAGTCTTCTTTGGATCAATCCTCCTAATCTTGGGTCCGGATATCATGTCCAATGCAAAAGTCATTACATCAGGTACAGTTTACAACCCTGCTAAGCAAGATTTTTACATGTATATCATTCAAACAGCCTTTACTTTCTCAGTTTATCTCTTTGTCTTGATGCAAGGGGTGCGGATGTTTGTAGCAGAATTGACGAATGCCTTCCAAGGTATCTCTAACAAATTACTTCCTGGTTCATTCCCAGCTGTGGACGTTGCAGCTTCTTACGGTTTTGGTTCACCAAATGCTGTGCTCTCAGGCTTTGCTTTCGGTTTGATTGGACAATTGATTACCATTATGCTTTTGATTGTCTTTAAGAATCCAATTCTCATTATCACCGGTTTCGTTCCAGTATTCTTTGATAATGCAGCGATTGCAGTTTATGCAGATAAGCGTGGCGGCTGGAAAGCGGCGGTTATCCTGTCCTTTATTTCAGGTGTATTGCAAGTAGCGCTTGGTGCTCTCTGTGTGGCACTTCTCGGTCTGGCTTCTTACGGTGGTTACCATGGAAATATTGACTTTGAATTTCCTTGGCTTGGTTTTGGTTATCTTTTCAAATATCTTGGCATTGTAGGTTACATTCTTGTTTGTGTATTCTTGCTGATTATTCCGCAACTACAATTTGCCAAAGCAAAAGACAAGGAAGCCTACTATCGTGGTGATGTCCAAGCGGAAGAAGAATAAAAATAGATTTAATTAACGGAGGAAAATAATATGGTTAAGGTATTAACAGCATGCGGAAATGGTATGGGTTCATCTATGGTGATTAAGATGAAAGTAGAAAACGCTCTACGTAAACTAGGGCAAACAGATTTTACTGTCAATTCATGCAGTGTGGGAGAAGCTAAAAGTTTAGCTTCTGGTTATGACATCGTCATTGCCTCTCTTCATTTGATTCATGAATTGGACGGACGGACAAATGGTAAATTGATTGGTCTGGATAATCTGATGGACGACAAAGAAATCACTGAAAAATTATCACAAGTATTGGAATGATGCGGTTAGAGGTTCGTCTCAGCCTCGTCGCTTAAGAAATTGATATAGAGGCTTTGGACGCTTGTCCAAGCCTCCTTCGCTTAAAAGGATACGTGAAACTGAAAACTTAGCAAAGTTGAAGTCCATTGTGCTGATTCAACAACATAGGATTTCTCTTTGATAATCTGTTTTGAGCTTCCATTTCCAACGAAAGGAAGAAACAATGAATTTAAAGCAAGCATTGATTGAAAACAAGTCCATTCGGTTGGGTCTTTCTGCTTCGACTTGGCAAGAAGCAATCAAACTTTCTGTTGACCCATTGATTGAAAGTTGGGCCGTCAAACCTGAATATTATGATGCCATTATCGAATCCACAGAAGGCTATGGGCCTTACTATATTTTGATGCCAGGTATGGCTATGCCGCATGCTCGTCCAGAAGCTGGTGTGCAAAGAGATGCCTTTTCTTTGGTGACTTTGAAAGAACCTGTAACCTTCTCAGACGGAAAAGATGTGAGTGTCTTGTTAGCTCTTGCGGCAACGAGTTCAAAAATTCATACGAGTGTTGCCATTCCGCAGATTATCGCCCTGTTTGAATTGGAAAATTCTATTGACCGCCTATTAGCATGTCAAACAGAAACAGAAGTTTTAGCCTTAATTGATGAGTCAAAAAATAGTCCTTATTTAGAAGGATTGGATTTAGATAGTTAATAATGGGTTAGGTTCACTAGATTAGAAAATAGAAAGAGAGAAAATTATGTCAAAACGTCTTCCAAATTTACAAGTTGCACTGGATCATTCCGATTTGCAAGGAGCCATTAAAGCGGCTGTGTCGGTTGGGCATGAAGTGGATGTCATTGAAGCAGGAACGGTTTGTCTCTTGCAAGTCGGCAGTGAGTTGGTAGAAGTGCTGCGTAGTTTATTTCCTGATAAAATCATCGTAGCTGATACTAAATGTGCTGACGCTGGTGGTACGGTTGCCAAAAATAATGCCGTTCGCGGAGCGGACTGGATGACTTGCATTTGCTGTGCAACAATTCCAACTATGAAAGCCGCTCTAAAAGCGATTCAAGAAGAACGTGGCGAACGCGGTGAAATTCAGATTGAGCTCTACGGTGATTGGACTTATGAGCAAGCTCAGACTTGGTTGGATGCTGGTATCTCGCAAGCCATTTATCACCAATCACGCGATGCCCTTCTTGCCGGCGAAACTTGGGGTGAAAAAGATCTCAATAAAGTTAAGAAATTGATTGAAATGGGCTTCCGTGTGTCTGTAACAGGTGGTTTGAATGTGGATACACTCAAACTCTTTGAAGGAGTGGATGTTTTTACCTTTATTGCTGGACGCGGTATAACAGAAGCTGAAAATCCAGCAGCAGCAGCGCGTGCTTTCAAAGACGAAATCAAGCGAATCTGGGGGTAAGTCATGGCACGTCCGATTGGAATTTATGAAAAGGCGACACCGAAACATTTTTCTTGGCGGGAACGGTTAGAATTTGCCAAAGAAATGGGCTTTGATTTTGTGGAAATGTCGGTTGATGAGTCAGATGCTCGGCTGGCACGTCTCACTTGGTCCAAAAAAGAACGTCTAGAGCTTGTCAAAGCCATCTATGATACTGGTGTGCGGATTCCCAGCATATGCTTTAGCGGTCATCGGCGTTATCCATTAGGCTCAAACAATCCTGAACTAGAAGCCAAATCGCTTGAAACGATGAAACAATGTATCGAATTAGCACAGGATTTAGGCGTGCGGGTCATTCAATTAGCCGGCTATGATGTTTATTATGAAGAAAAATCACCTGAAACACGCGTTCGTTTCTTAAAAAATCTGCGTCTAGCATGTGATTGGGCTGAACAGGCACAAGTTATGTTGGCGATTGAAATCATGGATGATCCATTTATCAACAGCATTGAGAAGTATTTGGCTGTGGAAAAAGAAATCAATTCACCTTATCTCTTTGTCTATCCAGATACAGGCAATATTTCTGCTTGGCATAATGACCTTTGGAGTGAATTTTACCTTGGTCATCAGGCAATTGCGGCTCTTCATCTAAAAGATACCTATGCCGTAACGGAGCATTCTAAAGGACAATTTCGCGATGTTCCTTTTGGGGAAGGCTGTGTCAATTGGGAAGAAATGTTTGCTGTTTTGAAGAAAACCAATTACCAAGGTCCGTTCTTGATTGAAATGTGGTCTGAAAATTGCGAAACGGTGGAAGAAACCAAAGCTGCTATCAAAGAAGCGCAAGATTTCCTTTATCCACTCATTGAGAAAGCGGGGTTATGAAATGTTAGTACCAGAATTACGAGAACGTGTTTATAAAGCCAATATGGAACTTCCAGAGCATGGTTTGGTGAAATTTACTTGGGGAAATGTTTCGGCAATTGACCGTGAGAAGGGCTTGATTGCCATTAAACCTTCTGGTGTAGCGTATGAAAAATTATCTCCAGAAAATATGGTTGTGACTGATTTGGACGGTAATGTTGTCGAAGGAGACCTGAATCCGTCGTCAGATTTGCCAACGCATGTGGAGCTGTACAAAGCATTTCAAGAAGTGGGTGGCATTGTTCATACGCACTCGACAGAAGGAGTGGCTTGGGCGCAGGCGGGACGCGATATTCCATGCTATGGCACCACGCATGCTGATACTTTCTACGGTCCAATTCCATGCGCTCGTGCCTTGACACCAGAGGAAATCAATGGCGAGTACGAAAAAGAAACTGGGAAAGTCATTATCGAAGAATTTGCCAAACGTGGCTTAGATCCGCTCGCAGTAGCAGGTGTAACCGTCCGCAATCACGGACCATTTGCTTGGGGCAAGGACGAAAAAGCGGCCGTCTATAATGCAGTTGTCCTTGAAGAAGCCGCTCGTATGGCACGCTACACAGAAGCTATCAATCCAGAAGTGACGGAAGTGCCGCAAGATCTTAAAGATAAGCATTACCTGCGAAAACATGGAAAGAATGCTTACTACGGACAGAAAAAATAATTATGAAAAATCAAGGAGAAGGACGACTACCATGATTGAGAGCAGTCATGATGCCGGTTCCTCGCCTTGCTTTTCTCATTTTGCTATGAAAAAGCGCTAAAAATGACCAAAATAACGAATAAATTCTTTCGATTTCATGTGAATGATGTGTGAAAAGATGTTATAATGGTTTGCAATCCCTTTCAAGGAGTAAATGATGATATTATTGGATCAAACAAGTTGTGACTTACTAAAATACCTCATTCAGTTGGAAGAGCCAGAAACGATTATGACCATTTCACGGGCAACCAATCAATCGCGGAGGAAAATCTATTATCATTTAGAAAAAATCAATGATGCTTTAGCGGATGTCGGCGAAGTCATTAGTAGCCGTCCGAGAGTAGGGATTGTCTTAACCGCACACCAAAAAGAACTTTGCCAAGCGTTATTGGAAGGCGTTGACTTTTATAGCTATGTCATGAGCATGACCGAGCGTATGCAGCTGACTGTGCTTTATATCTGTATTGCTAAGGAGCGTGTGACTATTGAAAAGCTAATGGAATTGACAGAAGTATCCCGCAATACGGTTCTCAATGATTTGAATGAAATCCGCAATCAGTTGGCTTCGGAGCAGTATCAAGTCAATCTCGCTTCCACGAAAGCGCAAGGATATTTTTTAAAATGTCATCCACTCAATAAAATCCAATATGTTCATTCTCTCTTGTATCACATTTTCGTAGAGGAGAATCATAGCTTTGTGATGATTTTGACAGAAAAGATAAAAGAATTTATCAGAGAAGATTTACTTTTGTCCGATGAATTGCAAGATTTTCTCAATCAAAGAGTGCAAGATGTGGAGCAGGATTTAGGCAAGAAAATCAATCGCCATGAAATCAAATTCATGCTACAAGTTTTGCCCTATCTGCTGTTGAGCTGTCGCAATATGGCTTTAAATGAGGAAGAGCAGGAAGACTTGAAGCGTGAGTTTACCTTGATTCGCAAGCGGATTGAATATCAAGCAGCTAAACATTTGAATAACAATTTAGGGGCGATATTTGGCTTGAAATTAAATGATATTGAGATTTCACTCTTAACTGTTCTTTTGCTTTCTTACCGGAAAGATCGGGATATTCATGCAACCAGTCAAGATTTTGTCCAATTAAAAGAAGCGATTGATGAGTTTATTTGGCGGTTTGAAGTCAGTTCGCATTTTGAAATTGAAAATAAAGAAGATTTGTTGCGAAATTTATTGACACATTGCAAAGCTCTACTATTTCGTAAAACCTACGGCATTCTGTCTAAAAATCCATTAACACGACAGATCAAGGAAAAATATGCAGATTTGTTTGCAGTCACTAAATCTTGTTCTGTGATTTTAGAGGAAGCTTGGCTTATTTCATTAACCGATGATGAAGTTGCTTACCTTGCTCTTCATATGGGTGGATTCTTAAAACATAATCGTGCTGAAAAACAAGATGCCAAACGGATTTATTTAGTCTGTGATGAAGGAGTAGCTGTGCAGAAATTGCTACTCAAACAGTGCTTGTATCATCTACCAAATGAAAATTTAAGTGCTGTTTTTACGACAGAACAATTCAAAAGTGTCGAAGACATTTTAGATGTGGATTTATTAATTACGACAAATGATGGGCTGGAAACTACTCTACCAACGATACAGGTTCAGCCCATTTTGGACTATGAGGATGTATTGAATATTACTTCTTTTGTGAAAGATCAAACTCTTTCTACTAAAGGCGTGCGATTTAGTCAAGATTTAGAACGACTTTTGTCACAATACCTCAAGGATTCAACGCGTACACAAGAGCTGAAAAATAAAATTCAAAAACTTGTCAACGAAGAATTATTATCAACTTCAACGGAAGAATGAAAGAATAAGATGACTGGCTAGGGATAAAATTCCCGGCTTTTTTAGTTGTGAAAAATAGTCCAATCTTGAACACAGACATGTGCTTTATTTGGTCTTTTTTAATCTATTGAAGGGAGTTATACTAAGAATGTAGAATAAAATATCTTGAGGAGGATAAGCAATGCCAAATGTAAAAGAAATCACAAGAGAATCTTGGATTTTATCCACTTTCCCAGAATGGGGAACATGGCTCAATGAAGAAATTGAAGAAGAAGTTGTGCCAGAAGGCAACTTTGCTATGTGGTGGTTAGGGAATTGTGGTGTTTGGATTAAGACACCAGGTGGTGCAAATGTTGTCATGGATCTCTGGTCCAACCGCGGAAAATCAACAAAGAAAGTAAAAGATATGGTGCGTGGGCACCAAATGGCCAATATGGCTGGTGTACGTAAATTGCAACCAAACTTGCGCGTGCAACCAATGGTGATTGACCCATTTGCAATTAACAAACTGGACTATTACCTTGTTTCTCATTTCCACAGCGACCATATTGACATCAATACTGCTGCAGCTATCGTCAATAATCCAAAATTAAATCATGTGAAATTTGTCGGTCCTTACGAATGTGGCGAAATTTGGAAAAAATGGGGTGTTCCAGAAGAACGCATTATGATTATCAAACCGGGTGAAAGCTTTGAGTTTAAAGATATAAAGGTTACAGCTGTGGAATCCTTTGACCGAACCTGCTTAGTGACACTTCCAGTTGACGGTGCGGATGCTCAAGACGGTGAGCTGAAGGGGCTTGCTGTAACTGACGAAGAAATGGCGCGTAAAGCAGTCAACTACGTCTTTGAAACACCGGGCGGTACGATTTATCATGGCGCAGATTCTCACTTCTCAAACTATTTTGCCAAACATGGAAAAGATTTCAATATTGATGTAGCGATTAACAACTACGGTGACAACCCAATCGGTATTCAAGACAAGATGACTTCGATTGATTTGCTTCGTATGGCTGAAAATCTGCGTGCCAAAGTCATTATTCCAGTTCACTACGACATCTGGTCTAATTTCATGGCTTCAACAGATGAGATTCTTGCCCTCTGGAAAATGCGCAAAGAGCGCTTGCAATACCAATTCCATCCATTCATTTGGGAAGTCGGCGGTAAATACACTTATCCGCAAGACAAAGACAGAATTGAATACCACCATCCACGTGGTTTTGATGATTGCTTCGAGCACGATTCAAATATTCAATTTAAGGCTTTACTATAAAAAATTAAGTGGGAATTATCCGTATACATTGCGATATGCGGATAATTTTCATATAATGATAGTGTAGAATAATTGCTACTGAAAGGGTAGTATTATAAAAGGAGAATTCAATGTCAAATTTATCTGTCAATGCCATTCGTTTCTTAGGAATTGATGCCATTGAAAAATCAAAATCTGGGCATCCAGGTGTTGTCATGGGCGCAGCACCGATGGCTTATGACTTGTTTACCAAGCAAATGCGTGTGAATCCAGAAGTACCAAATTGGGTCAATCGTGACCGTTTTATCTTGTCAGCAGGTCATGGGTCTATGTTGCTCTATGCACTTCTTCACTTGTCTGGTTTTCAAGATGTCACTATGGACGAAATCAAGAACTTCCGTCAATGGGGTTCTAAAACGCCTGGTCATCCAGAATTTGGACATACAGCTGGCGTAGATGCGACAACTGGACCCCTCGGCCAAGGAATTTCGATGGCAACTGGTTTTGCGCAAGCAGAACGTTTCCTAGCTGCTAAGTACAACCGTGAAGGCTATAATATCTTTGACCACTATACGTATGTCATCTGTGGTGACGGGGACTTAATGGAAGGTGTGTCTGCTGAAGCAGCTTCTTATGCTGGACTGCAAAAGCTAGATAAGCTCATCGTTCTCTATGATTCAAACGACATCAATTTGGACGGAGAAACGAAGGATTCCTTTACAGAAAGCGTTCGTGACCGTTACAATGCTTACGGTTGGCACACAGCTTTGGTTAAAGATGGAACAGACTTAGAAGCAATCAATGCGGCGATTGAAGCTGCAAAAGTTTCTGGCAAACCGTCATTGATTGAAGTCAAAACGGTGATTGGTTATGGCTCTCCAAATAAACAAGGGACAAATGCTGTTCATGGAGCGCCTCTTGGTGCAGAAGAGGCAGCGGCTACTCGCAAAGCTCTTGCTTGGGATTACGCACCATTCGAAATCCCTGAAGAAGTCTACGAAGATTATCGAGTTAATGTTGCAGAACGCGGCAAAGCTGCCTATGATGCTTGGGAAAAACTCGTTGAAGAATACAAACAAGCCTATCCTGACTTAGCTGATGAAGTTGCTGCCATTATTGCTGGAAAAGATCCAGTTGAGATCAAGCCAGAAGATTTCCCAGTAGTAGAAACAGGTTTCTCACAAGCTACTCGTAATTCTAGCCAAGATGCTTTAAATGCCGCAGCAAAAGTACTTCCAACATTCCTTGGTGGCTCTGCTGACCTAGCTCATTCTAATATGACTTATATCAAAGAAGACGGCTTGCAAGATGATGCTCACCGTCTTAACCGCAATATTCAATTTGGTGTGCGTGAATTTGCTATGGGTACTATTTTGAATGGTATGGCACTTCACGGGGGACTTCGTGTTTACGGTGGTACATTCTTTGTCTTCTCAGACTATGTTAAAGCAGCTGTTCGCTTGTCAGCTCTTCAAGGCTTACCTGTGACTTATGTCTTTACGCATGACTCAATCGCAGTTGGTGAGGATGGTCCAACTCATGAGCCGATTGAGCACTTAGCAGGTCTTCGTGCCATTCCAAACCTCAATGTCTTGCGCCCAGCAGATGCACGTGAAACACAGGCTGCTTGGTACTTGGCACTCAAGAGTCAATCAACTCCAACAGCTTTGGTTCTCACACGTCAAAACTTGACTGTTGAAGCTGGAACTGACTTTGACAAGGTAGCAAAAGGAGCCTATGTCGTGTATGAGACAGCAGGTGACTTTGATACAATCCTTCTAGCATCTGGTTCTGAAGTCAACTTAGCTGTTGCAGCTGCAAAAGAGTTGGAAGCACAAGGAGAAAAGGTTCGCGTTGTCAGCGTACCGTCAACAGACATCTTTGATGCACAAGATGCTGCTTACAAAGAAGAAATTTTACCAAATGCAGTTCGTCGCCGTGTTGCAATCGAAATGGCTGCAACCCAGTCTTGGTACAAATATGTCGGACTTGACGGAGCTGTTATCGGCATTGACAAATTCGGTGCCTCTGCCCCAGCTGCTAAGGTAATGGAAGAGTATGGCTTCACCGTTGCTCATGTCGTAGAAGTTGTGAAAAATTTGAAATAGTAATTATCAAGAAAAAGAACCGAGGCTTGCTTCGGTTTTTCTAACTAGAGGTGCTATAATGAAAATAGGAAATTTTAGCTCGGAGGTGTGAAGATGACAAAGGAAAGTATGATTTATCAGCTGTTGGATGAATTGAAAATTTCTTATGTTCGTCTGGATCATGAACCAATTTTTTCCGTTATTGAGGCGGCTGAAAAGGGAGTCGTCTTACCGGGGCAACAGGTCAAAAATCTCTTTTTGAAAAATAAAAAGGGACGTCAATTTTATTTGGTCATTTTGCGGGACGAAAAAACGGCAGATATCAAGCATTTGGCAGAAATCCTTGATGAAAAACGATTATCATTTGCCAATGATAAGGAGCTGGAGGAGCTTTTACAGGTAGAGCCAGGTGCGGTTACACCTTTTGGGTTGCTTTTTGATAAGGAAAAGAAAGTCCAGCTGATTGTGGACGAGGAGGTTGATCCGAACTCGACCGTGGGTTTTCATCCTTTTGTCAATACAACAACACTCAATATCGCTTATGCTGACTTTTTACGTTTTTTGGAAAAAGCAGAGCATATTGTCAAAAGAATTCGTTGCTAGTCAGGCTTAAGGAGGAATCCTTTTAGAAATTTAATCCTCTCCTTGTAAATTCTCTAGGAATCTGCTATAGTAGATAATATATCAAATCTAAAGGAGACTAAAATGGGTAACGGTTTTTCAATTTTAATCATGTTGGTTGTGATGATGGGCTTGATGTTCTTCATGCAACGTTCTCAAAAGAAACAAGCAGACAAACGGATGGAGAGTTTGAACAAACTACAAAAAGGATATGAAGTCATTACGATTGGTGGCTTGTATGGTACGGTTGATGAAGTGGATACTGAAAAGAAAACGGTTGTTCTTGATGTAGACGGTGTTTACTTGACATTTGAATTAACAGCTATCAAGACCGTATTACCTCTCACAGAGGGAATCACAGCAGTTGCTGGTGCAGACGGAAGTGTTGATATGTCAGAAGATACAGCTATTGAAGAAGAATAGTAATGTTTTAAACTAGAAAAAGGGGTTGGAGTTTCTCCAATTCTTTTTATTTTTGTTTGAAAGGTTTCTTTTACAACTTATAAGAATAATTCTTATTCTACTTTGATGTCGCCAATTAGCTATTTTGATGCCAAAGCCCAACCAAGTAACAAATATTCCCTTAGCAGAATAGGAATTTTAAAAAGATAAAGCATTTAATTTTTATCGTAAATAATGTGAAAAAGAAATTGAAGCCAAAAATTTCTATGTTTCGGCTTCTTTTTTATCTGAAATTTAGCATAAATCCCATTTTTAGAGGATTTATGATATAATGAAATGTAAAACTTTATTAGGAAAACAAGCAGATGTTTAGTTTTAAGAAAAAAGAAAAAATTGAAGTTCCGTTACAAATCCCAAAACATATCGGTATTATTATGGACGGGAATGGTCGTTGGGCTAAAAAGAGAATGCAGCCGCGCGTTTTCGGGCATAAGTCTGGAATGGAAACTTTGCAAAATGTTACCATTGCAGCTAAAGAGCTGGGGGTTCAAGTATTGACAGTCTACGCGTTCTCCACAGAAAATTGGTCGCGCCCTGAAAAAGAAGTCAGCTTTATCATGAACTTGCCGGTTGAATTTTACGACCGTTATGTGCCTGAGTTGCATAGAAATAACGTAAAAATTCAAATGATTGGAGATACAGAGCGGCTACCTAAGGCAACGTATGATGCGCTTTGCAAAGCAGAAGAATTAACGCGGCTCAACACAGGCTTGATTCTGAATTTTGCCTTGAATTATGGTGGCCGTGCTGAGATTGTTCAGGCGGTTAAAATGATTGCTCAAGATGTGTTAGATGCCAAGTTCAGTCCGGGTGAGATTGATGAAGAGATGATTGCCAATTATCTACAAACCAGCAATCTACCTCGATTATTGCGCGATCCGGATTTGGTCATTCGAACGAGCGGAGAATTGCGTTTGAGTAATTTCTTACCTTGGCAAAGTGCATATAGTGAGCTGTATTTTACAGACATTTTATGGCCGGATTTTGATGAGAAAGCTTTGAAAGCAGCTATTGAAGAATATAGTAAACGAAATCGTCGATTTGGCGGCGTGTAGGAGAATTTATGGATAAGGATTTACAAAGACGTGTTATTTTTGGCGGAATGGCACTTGCTATCTTCATTCCAGTTTTGATGATAGGAGGCGCTCTTCTGCAAATTGGAATGGGGCTTCTAGCCATGCTGGGTGTTCATGAATTGCTGCAAATGAAAGGGCTGAGAAGTACCACGCTAGAAGGTGTCTTAGCCATGTTAGCAGGTTTTGTGCTGACGATTCCACTCGAAAACTATTTGAAATTTTTGCCGGTAGACGGAAATGTTGTGGCCTATAGTTTAGTTGTTTTTCTTCTATTAGGCTCAACTGTTCTAGGGAAAAATTACAGTTTTGAAGATGCGGCTTATCCAATCGCTGCGAGTTTTTACGTGGGAATTGGCTTCAATGCTTTGCTAGATGCACGGGTGGCTGGTTTTGACAAAGTGCTCTTAGCCTTGTTTATCGTCTGGGCAACGGATAGCGGAGCTTACTTGGTCGGACGGAGATATGGCGTACGTCGCTTAGCTCCGCGAGTTTCACCAAATAAAACTGTTGAGGGCAGCCTAGGAGGCATTGCTTCAGCAGTCCTTGTAACATTTATTTTTATGTTGCTTGATAGAAACATTGCCGCACCTCATCATATGTTTGTTATGCTTCTTTTCACAGTATTCTTTAGTATTGCAGGACAGTTTGGGGATTTGGTAGAAAGTGGGATTAAGCGTCATTTTGGAGTCAAAGATTCTGGTAAATTTATACCCGGACATGGTGGTGTGTTAGATCGTTTTGACAGCATGCTGTTTGTCTTTCCCTTGATGCATTTCTTTGGATTGTTCTAATGAGAATGGTAAAATGAAGTGAGACAGACTAACGTGCTTGTTTTATAGTCACTCACAGAAAAATGAAATCTGAGAAGATGACGTAAAGAATCAATATTTCGCAAGAAATTGATTTTGTCATTT
This sequence comes from Streptococcus sp. KHUD_010, assembly GCF_040207525.1. Lineage (NCBI taxonomy): Bacteria > Bacillati > Bacillota > Bacilli > Lactobacillales > Streptococcaceae > Streptococcus > Streptococcus sp. KHUD_010. The sequence goes on from NZ_CP157941.1 coordinate 268,738, forward strand.
CACTTTATGCAGTTGACTAGGGGTTGGTCATCATGCCTTGCGTAGCAAGGGATTAAAACTGCCACTCAGCAGTGATTGATTGGCACTAAAGTACCTAATCAATTGTGCATGGGAACCCTAAATTGACTAAAGTTAACAGAGTTTCTCACCACTGCGTTTTGTAGTAAAAATAATATATTGTAAGAGTCTGGGGAACGTTCATCCCAGCCTCTTTGTGAATGAACTTTATAAGGGAATCTTAAGCCGAGTGAAGTATTCTTGATTTGCTGTGTGCAATTCAGTAAGATGATCGTGTCAGAAAGTAGAAAGGTTGGTGTAATGCAGTCAGGTATTATAGGAATTATCACCTTTATCATTGTTTTTGGAATTATTGTGGTCGTTCATGAGTTTGGACATTTCTATTTTGCGAAAAAATCGGGTATTTTGGTGCGGGAGTTTGCTATCGGAATGGGCCCGAAAATTTTTGCTCATATCGGAAAAGACGGTACGGCGTATACCATTCGGATGTTACCGCTGGGTGGCTATGTTCGTATGGCTGGTTGGGGCGAAGATTCGACCGAGATTAAAACCGGAACACCTGCTAGTTTGACTTTAAATGAAGCAGGTAAGGTCGTCCGAATCAATCTTTCGGGCAAGAAAATTGATCAAACCGCTCTGCCGATGAATGTGACGGGCTTTGATTTAGAAGACAAGCTGGAAATCACTGGTTTGGTACTAGATGAACAAAAGACCTATGCAGTTGACCATGATGCAACAATTGTAGAAGAAGACGGTACAGAGGTTCGGATTGCTCCGCTTGATGTGCAGTATCAAAATGCTAGTTTAGGCGGGCGCCTCATTACCAACTTTGCAGGACCAATGAATAATTTCATTTTAGGGATTGTAGCTTTTCTGCTGTTGATTTTTATGCAGGGTGGCGTTGCCAATCCCAATACAAATCACATTCGCGTTTTACAGGGCGGTGCCTTGGCTCAGGCCGGTGTAAAAAATAATGACCAGATTTTAAAAGTTGGTCAAGCTGAAATTAAGAATTGGTCGGATTTGACCCAGGCTGTTCAGTCTGAAACAGAAAACAGTAAAGGGCAATCAGAACTAAATGTGACGGTTAAAAGTGGAACTAAAGTTCAAGAGCTGACAGTTAAGCCTAAAAAAGAGCAAGGCAGATATTTATTAGGAGTGATGCCGGGCTTGAAATCAGATTTTCTTTCTATGATTGCGGGCGGATTTAGCATGGCTTGGAACGCTAGTTTCCGCATCTTTGGCGCTTTAAAAAATTTAATTTTCCACCCAGACATCAATAAACTAGGCGGACCTGTGGCGATTTACAAAGCTAGTAGTGACGCTGCTAAAGGTGGAATTGAAAGTGTTATCGCTCTCTTAGCTATGCTCTCTCTGAATATTGGTATTTTTAATCTCATTCCTATCCCAGCGCTTGACGGTGGAAAGATTGTGCTCAATCTTCTTGAAGCCATTCGTCGCAAGCCATTAAAGCAGGAAACAGAAACCTATGTTACTTTAGCAGGTGTCGCCATTATGGTGGTGTTGCTGATTGCGGTGACCTGGAATGATATTATGAGAACCTTCTTTTAAAAGGTGCATTTAAAATAATAAAAGGAAGAATTTATGAAACAAAGTAAAATGTTAATCCCAACACTACGTGAAATGCCTAGTGATGCACAAGTCATCAGTCATGCACTTATGCTGCGTGCGGGCTATGTCCGCCAAATTTCAGCAGGTGTTTACTCTTACTTACCATTGGCTAATCGCGTGATCGAAAAAGCAAAAAAAATCATGCGGGAAGAATTTGAAAAAATCGGTGCGGTCGAAATGCTGGCTCCAGCCCTCCTTAGTGCGGATCTTTGGCGTGAATCAGGCCGTTACGATACCTATGGTGAAGATCTCTATAAGTTAAAAAATCGCGAAGGTTCAGATTTTATCTTGGGGCCCACTCATGAAGAAACATTCACCGCAATTGTACGGGATTCTGTAAAATCTTATAAGCAATTACCGCTCAATCTTTATCAGATTCAGGCTAAATATCGTGATGAAAAGCGTCCTCGCAATGGCTTATTGCGGACACGTGAGTTTATCATGAAAGACGGTTATAGCTTCCATGCCAATTATGATAGCCTAGATGTGACTTACGATGAGTATAAGACTGTCTACGAGAATATTTTTACCCGAAGTGAGGTTGATTTCAAAGGGATTATCGGTGACGGTGGTGCTATGGGTGGAAAGGATAGCCAAGAATTTATGGCCATTACACCTGACCGTACCGACCTTACGCGCTGGGTTGTTCTAGATAAGTCAGTCACTAGTTTTGATGAAATTCCGACAGATGTACAAGAAGCGATAAAAGAAGAATTGACGAGCTGGTTGGTGTCTGGTGAAGATACTGTTGTTTATTCGAGTGAGTCAGGTTATGCTGCAAATCTTGAAATGGCAACAAATGAATACAAACCAAGCAATCGTGTTGTAGCCGAAGATGAATTGACTCGTGTAGAGACTCCAGATTGCAAGTCGATTGATGAAGTTGCTGCCTTTCTTCATATGGATGAAAGCCAGACAATCAAAACGTTGGTTTATATTGCTGATGAAAAACCGATTGTGGCTCTGCTTGTTGGAAATGATCAATTGAATGAAGTGAAACTGAAAAATTATTTAGGGGCTGATTTCTTTGAACCAGCAAGTGAAGACGAGGTTCGTGAGTTATTTGGAGCAAACTTTGGCTCACTCGGTCCAGTTCATCTCCCAGGAGATATTCAAATCATTGCAGACCGAAAAGTGGAAGATATCCACAATGCAGTAGTTGGTGCCAATGAAGACGGTTATCATTTGACTGGTGTCAATCCAGGGCGAGACTTCACAGCAGAATATGTAGATATTCGCGAGGTGCGTGAAGGAGAAGTTTCACCAGACGGACAAGGCGTTTTGAAATTTGCACGAGGCATTGAAATTGGGCACATCTTTAAATTAGGCACTCGTTATTCCGAAAGCATGGATGCGACTGTTTTAGATGAAAATGGTAGGGCAGTTCCTGTTGTAATGGGCTGCTACGGCATTGGAGTTAGTCGCCTCTTATCAGCGGTTATGGAGCAACACGCACGTCTCTTTGTCAATAAGACCCCTAAAGGGGATTATCGCTATGCTTGGGGGATCAATTTTCCAAAAGAATTGGCACCGTTTGATGTGCATCTAATCCCTGTAAATGTTAAAGACGAGGAAGCTCTTGCCTTGACAGAACAACTAGAAGCAGAACTGTTCAAAGCTGGCTACGAAGTCTTGACAGATGATCGTAACGAACGCGCTGGTGTGAAATTCAGTGATAGTGACTTGATTGGGTTACCAATCCGTGTGACAATCGGGAAAAAAGCAGCTGATCGCATCGTTGAAGTCAAAATCAAAGCGACAGGGGATATCATTGAAGTTCATGTTGACAACCTTCTTGAAACACTGGAAATCTTAACGAAGAAAGACAAATAAATAGGTCTGAAACAAGAACTAAATTATCATTCAAAAACAGACAAAATCTTAATTGGATACAATCCAAAAGAGATTTTGCCTGTTTTTTTGAGTTGATACTTTGCGTCAACTTGTTGGTTGTGGGACAAAGAACAACTGTTAAGGGAAATGTGTTTCATTTTGCTTTCATTTTTTACTATTTGAAGATAAAAAATAACTTTTTAGGGCATCTTCTGAGGAGGCCTTTAAAATATTTTATACTAAAGAGGTAGAAAAAGGAGTTGGGATGAGAAAGATAAAAAATATTCTTCAAATGAGTTTGCTAATCATTTTGACACAGATTACTTTGGTCTTGCTGACGACGCCCTTGTCCAAATCATTAAGTTTTCAGCAATCCAGTTTTGTATTTTTGTTCATTTTATTTTTTGCTGGCTTGCTTTATTTTCGCTATTTTTCCAGAGAATTAACAGATTTTAAATCAGAGCTCTTAACGGCTCATTACTGGTCCCTACTGCGATTATCCTATCTCATGATGGTATTTATCAATGCCATAGGAGCTTATCTGATGATATTGGAGGGGATGGTAGTAGCGTCAGAAGGTCAACAATTACTCCTGAGCCTGTTTGTCCACTCGTCCCTTTTCTTACTAGGTGTTGATATAGTAGCTCTCGTGCCTGAGGTACGGTCATCCATTATTCATTTTTTGTGTCAAAAGGTCAAGCACGAACGAGTTTTGTGATAGGGAGTTTGTTGTTTATCCTTTTACGAAATCCAGCTGATTTAACTTGTTTTATTGTTTATACAGGTTTAGGGAGTTTACTTTCTTTCTTGATTTCCAAGCCAACTCTTCGTTTGGAATTCTCCATTTTCAGTCATTTGGTGCGCAATAGCTTCTCCCTTCTTTTCTTGATTATTTTTTGGTAAATTATTTTGTAGAAATTCCACTTCTATGATAAAATGAGAGCATTATAGATTGGATGAGAAGAGCAATGATACAAAAAGAAAAACAGTTAGAATGGTTGCAGCAGCACCAAACAAAAGAGCCACATTTGGGCTTAGAAAGAGTGCGACGACTATTATCGCTGCGAGGCAATCCTCATTTACAAATATCAGTCATTCATGTGGCAGGTACCAATGGAAAGGGCTCAACGATTGCACATTTACGTCAGCTATTGCAAGCAAAGAAACTGCATGTAGGAACGTTTACATCGCCTTATCTTCTTAACTATAATGAGCAAATTGCAATCAATGGTTTGCCTATTTCAGGCGAAGACTTTTATTCTTTGTTGCAATCTTATCAAGAGTTATTAAAAAAGCAGGCAGATGATACGATATTGAAGGAAATAACAGAGTTTGAGATTATTACGGCATTGGCTTATGATTATTTCTGCCAGCAAGAGGTAGATGTGGTCATAATGGAAGTAGGTCTGGGTGGTTTATTGGACAGTACCAATGTGTGTCAACCGGATTTGACAGCTATTACGACAATCGGACTAGATCACACAGCTATTTTAGGTACGACATTAGAAGACATTGCCAAGCAAAAAGCGGGGATTATCAAGCAAGGTGTGCCGGTAGTGACAGGGAAGATTTCTTCAGAAGCACTGGCAGTTATTCACACTATTGCTCAGCAACGTCGGGCACCCCACATACGATATAAGAAAGATTATCAGGTGGAGTCTGTGCAAGGCTTAGAAGAGGGAGAAGACTTCCTCTTTTCCAATGCCTTTCGGCAGAAAGAAGCCTATCAAACTGTTCTTTTGGGCATTCATCAGGTTGAAAATGCGGGACTGGCGATTGAACTGTGTGATCAATATTGCAGCTTGAAAGGTTTACCATTGTTGAGTGAAAATGAGGTGCGACAGGTATTGAAACGAACGTATTGGCCTGCTCGCTTGGAGAAAATTTCAAAAGCACCCTTGATCTTGCTGGACGGGGCGCACAATCCTCATGCACTGAAAGCTCTGCTTGCTTCCCTAGAAAGCCATTTTCCAGATTATCAAAAAACGATTTTATTTACATGTATTCAAACTAAGGCGTTGAATGAAATGCTTGCTTTACTAAAAATGGTTCCCACATCTCGTGTACTTTTGACAACTTTTGAGGATTCACGGAGTTTTTCAACAGGAGAAATGCAATGTTTGGCAAAGCAAGAAAAGTTAGCATATGTAGAGTGGTTGCCTTATTTGGAGCAATACAAAAAAGCCAAGCATGGAGAGAAAGAGCTGCTGCTTATCACAGGCTCTCTCTATTTCCTTGCAGAAGTTAGAAAATATCTAATGAGCGATAGGTAAAAGGAGGTTTTCTAAATAGTTAAAATGTGATAGAATGAAAGAGCAATTTGTTTGCACAGAGTAAGTGGTCTGCGTTAAGTGTGTATGGATGGGATGTTGCCATACAACGAAACATTTGTGCGGTAGGCCATTGCATCCGCTGTCATTTTGACGGCTCCCGAAAGAAAAGGAGCGAATATGAAAAAAAAATCGCCAAAGTTATCGGTGCAACTATTGGTTGCCCTCGCAATGATCGTGGCTCTTTGTTTTGTCTTAGAGAAGTTTTCAATCTTTGTCATCCCTCGTTTGTTGAAGCTGAGCCCAGCTTTCATTGGTTATACCCTTATGGGAAGTGTCGCTGGTCCGATTTTATCTGGTTTGGTTTCTGCCGTATATGATATGCTTTCCTTTTTCTTTTTGAGTCAGGGACAACCATTCATTATCTGGTTTACATTGATTGAAGCCTTGCAAGGTATTCTCTATGGTTATTTCTTTTATGGCAAAGAATTACGATTTGAACGGAAGAAAGACTGGCTTTGGGTGACGCTAGCAACTATCGCTGTTATGGGAGTAGGGACCTTTACCTTAACGCCCTTAGCTCTCCATTTACAATATGGAGTACCCTTTGTTGCACTATACGCTACTCGGGCATGGTCTGTTTTTGAAATTCCTTTACGAGTAGTTGTGACGATGCTCATTGTTCCACAGTTGCAACGAATCCCCGAATTACGTAAGTTAATGGGATTAAACAATAAGTAAAAAAATGAGAGCAGAAAAAGGCTGAGACATCACTGTCCACAGCCTTTTCAAATATGCACTTTTTAATAGTTTTTAATCAAATCAACGGTTGAGCGATCCAATTTCTTAACAAGAGCTTGTAAGAAAGCTTGAGCTTGCAAAAAGTCGTCCATTGCGTAGAGTGTTTGATGAGAATGAATGTAACGTGCGCAGACACCGATTGTTGTAGAAGGCACACCACCGTTTTTGAGATGAGCGGCGCCGGCATCAGTTCCCCCTTTGCCACAGTAGTATTGATACTTGATGCCTGCTTCTTCTGCGGTTGTCAAAAGGAAATCTTTCATATTTGGCAACATGAGGTGACCTGGGTCAAAGAAACGAATCAGAGTCCCTTCTCCGATAGCTCCTTGATCTCCGTAAATGTCGCCAGCAGGCGAACAGTCTACTGCAAAGAAAACTTCTGGGTCAAACTTAGTCGTTGAAACATGGGCTCCACGCAAGCCGACTTCTTCTTGGACATTGGCTCCAACATAGAGTTCATTGCCAAGTTTTTGTCCAGCTAGAGCTTGAACCAGTTCACTCACCATGAGGACACCGTAACGATTGTCCCAAGCTTTTGAGATAACGTTTTTCCCATTAGCTGTGAGAATAGCAGAGCTATCTGGTACAATCGTATCGCTTGGACGAATGCCGTAGCTTTCAGCTTCTGCTTTATCAGCAAATCCACCGTCAAAAACAATATCTTCAATCCTTGGTAGACTTGGTCCACCTGTTCCACGAGTCAAATGTGGAGGAACGGATCCTGAAATGACAGGAATTTCAACTCCAGAGCTAGTAAAAAGTTTAAAGCGTTGGCTGCTAACGACGAGTGGATTCCAGCCACCAATTTGCACCACACGAAAAGTTCCGTCGGGTTTGATTTCACTCACCATGAAGCCAACTTCATCCATGTGGGCAGCTACTAAGACACGCGGTGCATCAATAGCCTCTGAATGTTTTGCTCCGAAAATGCCTCCTAAGCCGTCTGTTACGATTTCGTCCACATGAGGAGTCATTTTTTTACGTAAATAATTGCGAACAGGCGCTTCATGCCCTGAAACGGCAGCAATTTCTGTTACTTCTTTGATTTTTGAAAATAATTCTGACATCTTTAACCTTCTTTCTGTTCTTATTTTATCATTTTCTATCATAGTTGGGTAGCATTCAAAGATAAAAAACAGTAGTGTTTCGATTTGTCCCAATTTATCTTTTGTGTTAAAATATTGTCATGAAAGCTAAAAAGATTCTATTAACAACGGCTGCACTTGCAGGAGTAGGGATTGCAGCTTATGCGACTAAAAAAACGTTGGACGAACGAAAAGAAGCTGAGCAGCGTGAGCAATTAGTTGCTGAAATTCGGAAAAGTTTGTCTGAGCTAGGTGATATTGCCACACTATATGTGCAATTATACAAGTCAGATGAGCATCGATTGGTTGGTGGTGTGGTGTATGAAGATGGTTGGCACCTCACATTTGTGTATGAAAATGGCGAATTGACCTATGAGGAAGAACAATGATTATTCCAGCAAATATAGAAGAATTGGCATCATTTGTGAAACGCGAAGGAAAGACTGTGTTCTTTTTCACAGCCGAGTGGTGTGGAGACTGTCGTTTTATTAAACCTTTTTTGCCTGAGATTGAAGCAGAGAATCCTGATTTTACCTTTGTTGAGGTCAATCGTGACGATTATATGGAAGTTGCCAAAAAGTGGGATGTGTATGGGATTCCTAGCCTAGTAGTCCTAGAAAATGGACAAGAAATTGGCCGTTTTGTTAATCGTGAGCGAAAAACGCAGACGCAAATCAATGAATTTTTAGCCCAGTTAAACTGAAGATATAGGAGAAATAATGATTTTCACATATAATAAAGAGCACGTTGGTGACGTGCTGATGGTGATTGTTGCAGACGGTCAAGCTGCTAAGTTAGCTGCTGAACGCAAGGGCAATGTAGCGCGTGTTTATCGTTTGGACAATGGAGAAACGGTTGCTTGGAATATTTTTCAGATTTCTAATCTTGTTAATATTACCGAACGCGGTCAAGTCTTTTTGACAGATGAAGAAATTTCAATTCTAAATCAAGAATTGAGCCAAGCAGGTTTTGAGCCAGAATTGGTCAATGACCTTGAGCCGAAATTTGTGGTTGGTGAAATTGTGGAAATGGTAGCTCATCCAGATAGTGACCACCTTAATATTTGTCAAGTAAAAGTAGCAGCAGATAAAGTGGTTCAAATCGTAGCAGGTGCGCCTAATGCTAAAGTAGGTCTCAAGACGATTGTGGCGCTTCCGGGTGCTATGATGCCAAAAGGAAACTTGATTTTTCCTAGTGAGCTGCGTGGAGAAGAGAGTTTTGGTATGATGTGTAGTCCTCGCGAATTGCAGCTGCCAAACGCTCCGCAAAAACGTGGGATTATTGAATTAGCAAGTTCGGAAGTAGTAGGAACAGCCTTTGATCCAACTAAGCATTGGCAAGAGTAAAATAGAAATTAAGTTTTAATCGTGAATTTTCACGATTTTTTTCTTTTCTCTTACGAATAAATAGTTAGGAGGAAAACAAAATGTATAATAAAGTAATTTTAATCGGTCGCTTGGTGAATACACCAGAGTTAAACAAAACAGCTAATGATAAATCTGTGGCGCGTGCAACACTTGCGGTCAATCGTCGCTACAAAGGACAAAATGGTGAACGAGAAGCAGACTTCGTCAATGTCGTTGTTTGGGGCAAGTTAGCCGAAACATTGGCAAGTTATGCAAGTAAAGGCAGCTTGATTTCACTAGACGGCGAACTTCGCACTCGCCGTTATGAGAAGGACGGAGTGACGCATTATGTCACAGAAGTGCTTTGCAATGGTTTCCAGCTATTAGAAAGCCGTGCACAGCGAGCTATTCGTGAGAATAATGCTGGTGCAGATTTGGCAGACTTGCTTCTGGAAGAAGAGGAATTGCCATTTTAATAAAGATAAGCTAGGCTGGACAACATCCAGTCTATTTGTCTCTAGTCAGCGAAAAAATTAGCATTTTATGCTTTCAATGATGTATGAATAATATGGGCAAGATAGAAGTCAACAGTCTGAGAATTGCATTTAGTTTTAACTTGAGTTTAAAAACAAGGAAGTTAGGGAGATTTTTTAAGTTTTTTACACTTCTTTTTCTTGGCGAGGTTTTGCTTTTTTGTATAAATATAATATAATAAACCTAGATAAAACAGAGTCTTCTGTTTAAGACTGATGTTGATAAGGAGAAAAAATGGGAGCAGGTAAAGGACAAAAGCAATATCGCTATTATCGTAAATATCTATTATTTTCTCTGTTTGTCCTTGTATTGACAGGGTTAATTTTCCTCTATGTAAAAGGAAATTCATCAGATAGCAAGCAGGTCAAGGTAGGAGCGACCTATATGACGATGAACAATGATTTTTATAAAACCTTGAATGCTGAAATTGAGAAAAAAACGAATCAGCAGGGGAGTCGACTTTATGTACGAGATCCGGAATTAGACGAAGACAAGCAAAGTCAGCAAATTGATTATTTTGTTCAAGAAAAAGTGAATGTGATTGTTATAAACCCAGTTAAGAGTGACAGTCCAAAGATTCTGACTTCTTTAAATAAAGCCAGAAAAGCGGGAATCAAGATCATTGTCGTGGATGCACCTGTTAGCAAAGATGCTAAAGTTAATACTACTATTGTGTCAGACAATTATCAAGCTGGTGTGCTGATAGCTAAAGACATGATGAAACGTTTGTCTAGTGCGAATATTTTGCTGTTGGAGCACCATAACGCAGTATCTGCTATGGATCGGATTCAAGGGTTTTTAGATACGATTAAGGGGCACTCTGCCTATCAAGTGGTTTCTGAACGGGAAACATTGGGGCAGACCGAAGAGAGTATGCCGCAGGTGAAAAAAGCGTTGGCTGAAGGGATGCAATTTAACGTCGTGATGTCCTTGAATGACCGTGCGGCTATTGGTGCTCTTGCTGCTATTAAAGACCAAGGAGTGACAGATAAGATTGCTATCTATGGGGTAGATGGCTCACCTGATATTAAAAATTTTTTGGCGAATACCAATGATATTCAAGGGACGGTTGCTCAGTCTCCGATTCAAATGGGTAGAAAGGTGACAGAAGTGATTGAGCGCATGATGAAGCATCAATCTTACAAAAAGGAGTACCTGATTCCTGTTCATTTGGTGAATAAAGATAATATTGGGAAATATACAGTTACAGGGTGGCAATAATGAGGCGGAATAAAAGTATTTTTTATAGCAAAATTGCCTTAATGGTCATCAATTTTATTGCTATTGTTTATAATGCGTCTATTTATCTTTTTGCGACGAATTACGTGGTCGCAAGAGGTTATGCTCATTCACTATTGGGGCGTTTGGATGCTATCCCAGGCTCGCCGAGCTTTAGTTTTTGGATGTCGATTGCCTTTTATGCTTGTTTATTGTTGGTTTTTTATTATCGCGAGAAACATCCAAATCAATTATCCGTTTATGACAAAGTAACTATTATTGAAATTTTGCTGATGCTAGTTATTTTTTCAGTTTTGCATTCTTCTTATAATGGTCTGATTCTTTTGGTTTTTGCGGATATTTTTTACGGTTCTAAGGAATTTAACACCTCCAAAGATCGGAAATATTGGTTTTCTTTTATCGTTTTGAGCTTTAGTATGTTGCTCGTATCCAACTATGACTTGATGTCGCTTTTTGTTAAATTGCCTTCGTTAGATACTTATATTCGCTTTTGTCCAGAATCTATTCGCATGGCACTCCTTTTTGGAAAGAATTTTCTCTTTTCACTAAATCTGGTTGTCTTTATGATTTCTTTGCTATTTTATATTTTATCTGCAATGACCGAAAAGCACCATATTGAAGAAGAGCTGCGGATGGCAGCGCAAGCCAATCGTGAGTTAAATAGTTATTTAGCCTTATCTGAAAAAATTGCAGAAGACCGTGAAAGAAAGCGGATTGCCAGAGAAATCCATGATACATTAGGGCATGCTTTGACAGGAATTTCAGCTGGAATTGATGCGGTTAAAGTATTGGTGGATATTGACAAAAATCGTGCTAAGGAGCAGTTAGAAAATGTTTCTGTGGTTGTGCGAGACGGTATCCGTGATGTGCGAGGCTCGCTCAATAAAATGCGTCCCGGCGCTCTAGAAAACAATAGTTTAAAAGAAGCATTGCTCAAAATTATTCGAGAATATGAAGCCATTTCTAATTTAGAAATTCATTTTCTCTATGAATGGGATACGATTGATTTGGATGTTGCAAAAGAGGATATTGTCTTTCGGGTGATTCAGGAGTCCATTACAAATTCGGTGCGGCATGGACATGCCAAGACGATTTGGATTGAATTGTTAGAAAAAGAGAATTATATCATGACCATACAAGACGATGGGGTCGGCTTTGATGAGCTTCACTATGGTTTCGGCCTCAAACAAATGCAGGAGCGTTTGGCGATTATTGGTGGGAATGTTCATTTTGAAAATCGCAACGGTTTCTATACCTATATTGAAATTCCGAAAATAGGAGGAAAGAATGATTAAAGTTTTAATTGCAGATGATCAAGCCTTGATTCGTGAGTCTTTACAAATTATTTTATCGGCTTATTCAGATATTGAAGTGGTGGGAACAGTCGGTGACGGCAAGGAAGTGCTCGAAAAACTTCACCATATACATCCAGATGTGATTTTGATGGACATTCGAATGCCTGTTATGGATGGCGTTCTCTGTACAAAGGCGGTCAAAGAACAATATCCAGATATCAAAATTATCATTCTAACAACTTTCGATGATGATGATTTCATTTTTTCAGCATTGAAATATGGCGCTTCTGGTTACATTTTAAAAGGAGTTTCTACTGAAGAATTGCACCAAGCCATTCAAACGGTTTACAAAGGCGGAGCTATGATTAATCCGAACATTGCTACCAAAGTGTTTAAAATCTTTTCACAAATGGCACAGTCCAATTTTGCTATTTCTGTTGCCGAAGAAAATGTGGAAGACATGAGTCAGACTGAGTGGAAGATTATCCAACAAATTGGTTTTGGAGTTTCAAACAAGGAAATTGCAGCGAAGTTGTTCTTGTCTGAAGGGACAGTGCGGAATTACTTGTCAGGCATTCTGACGAAATTAAATTTGCGAGATCGCACGCAATTAGCTATTTGGGCTGTGCAGACAGGTGTTACCCAACGTGATTTTAGTAAGGACAATGACAAATGAAGTGGCGGATGAGGTATTTGACGATGTTCGCCTCGGCTCTCCTTTTAGTGACCCTTAGCTTTGTTTTATGGACTTCCAATCAAAAAAAGATTTTGCGAATTGGAGTGTATGCAGGCAGCAGCTGGGACGTTCCGAATAGTCGTGAGAATAGAGTATTAGACAATATTATCCGCCAATTTGAAAAGTCACATCCCAATGTCAAAGTCATCTATGAGAGCGGCATTCCTAAAAAGGACTATGACAATTGGCTAGCAGAAAAGATTCTAAAAGGTGAACAACCAGATGTGTTTATGGTGCCTGAAAATGATTTTTCTATGTTAGCGGCTTCTGGGGCTTTTATATCCTTGGATTCTTTGATTAGTAAAGAGGAGGCTGCGGCTTACTATCCAGTTGCTTATCAAGCTGGACAATATCAGGGACACAGTTATGCTTTACCGATTGAAAGCAATCCTATCATGATGTGTGTCAATAAGGATTTGCTGGAAAAAGAAGGCATTTCGATTCCTAATTCCAATTGGACTTTAGAAGACTTATATGCAATTTGTCAAAAAGTCACAAAGGATACAAATGGTGATGGTTTGATTGACCAGTATGGCATTACGGATTATACTTGGAAACAGGCTCTGGTAGCTTATAATGGGCATTTGAGAAATCAAAGTGGTGTCAATGTTGATAGTGTGGAAATGCATCAAGCACTCTCTTTTATCAGTAAATTGGATTCATTAAATCAACGGTACAAGGTAACGTCAAATGATTTTGATGAAGGTAAGGTAGCCTTTTATCCCATGAGTTTGGCTCAATATCGAACCTATAAACCCTATCCCTACCATGTGGCAAAATATTCTAGATTTTCTTGGACCTGCATTCCTATGCCAGCCGCTAAAGCGGGCATTCCTGCGACCCAAGTGAAAACGTCTCTTTTTGCTATGTCTTCAAAGACAAAACAGGATAAATTAGCTTGGGAGTTTATGAAATTGCTGTGTCAAAATCAAAAAAATCAGCAAGAACTATTTGCAAAATCACAAGGGACCTCTGTCTTGACATCAGTTGTCAAAAGCAGTCAGACGAAAAAGATTTTACAGGCAGATGATTTTGGGCTGGATTCGCTGACATCGCAACGACTGGATCATATGATGAAGCATTCGGTGTTAGATATTAGCAGAGACTTAGATTATCATTCTTTGGAACGACTGGATTATTTACTAGGAAATGCTCTCAAAAACAATGAAATAGACAGTATCTTACCAAGTATTCAAAGGGAAATGGAAGAAACAGGCAAATAGAGATTTAACGAAGAATAAATATCAAAATAGTCAGATGAGAGATTTAGCTCAAAACTGGCTATTTTTCTTTTTGAAAAACTATATGACATTTGTCATATTTTAACTAACAAATGTCATCTTTACAAAGTGACATTTGACAATGTGAAATCGGTTCCATATTTAGTAAAATAAAGACAGAAATGAAGGAGGAAAGAACATGAAATATCTAGTACTAGTCAGTCATGGTGGACTAGCAGAAGGTGTGCAAAGCTCATTGAAGATGTTTGCTGGTGATAAGACCGACCAAGTCATTGCAGTAGGTCTGAAAGAAGGCAAGTCTGTTGATGATTTCGCTCTTGACTTTCGTCAAGCGTTAGCAAATCTGGGAACAGAAGATACGGTTTTGGTGTTGGCAGACATTGTCGGAGGAAGCCCTTTGACGACAGCTTGCAACGTTTTGTCAGAACTTGGTAAGTTAAACACGGCAGTCGTACTTGGTGGTCTCAATTTGACAATGGCACTCACAGGCTTAGTAATGAAGGATATGTTGGAAGGAAAAGACTTGGCACAAGCCATTCTCTCAGAAGCATCCGCAGCTCTGCAAGAATTTGATGTGACTGCTAGTGATGAAGATGACGAAGATGACATTTAAGAAGAAATAAAAGGAGATTTATCATGACAATTTCATTTGTGCGTATTGATGACCGTATGATTCACGGTCAAACAGTAACTCGTTGGGCAAAAGAATATCCTTGTGACGGCTTAGTTGCTGTCAATAATGCTGCAGCAGGAAATACAGTTTTGAAACAAGCCTACAAAGCAGCTTCTGATAAAAAAACATTCGTTTGGACAAAAGAAGCATGGAAAGAAAAATCACAAAAGGTATTGGATTCCGATAGTCGCTATTTCTTGATTACTAAAAATCCAATTGACATGAAAGAAATACTAGTTGATCAAGGTTTTGTGCCTAGCGATATCAAAGAAATTATTGTTGGTCCAGCCAATGACCGTCCAGGAGCTATTAAATTAGGAAATAATCAATCCATTACACAGGAAGAAGCGGAAGCACTTGAAGCGATTCAAAAAGCTGGCTATAAAGTGAAATTCCAACTCTTACCAGATGTGTCTATTGGCTACTGGGACGATTTCAAATCTAAATTTGGTTTTTAAAAAAATATAATAAGCATTAAGGAGGCTTTATTATGACAATTTCGTGGTTTCAAGCCGCTTTACTAGGATTATTTGCCTGTCTATCATCTATGCCTGGTTTAGGTGGTACTTCCATTGGTAACTATACTCTTGGACGCCCACTTGTAGGTGGCTTAGTTTCAGGACTGATCCTAGGAGATGTGAAATTAGGTATCATCTGTGGGGTTGCGATGCAGCTCGTTTATATCGCTTTGGTAACACCTGGTGGTACGGTTTCGGCTGACGTTCGTGCGGTTTCTTATATTGGAATTCCGTTGGCAATGGTAGCTATCCAATCGCAAGGACTATCACTTGACTCTGCAGACGCTGCTAACTTGGCTAAATCAATGGGAACACTCGTTGGTACAGTTGGTACAGTTCTTTTCTATGGTACAGCTACCATGAACTTGCTTTGGCAACATATTGGTTGGAAAGCTGTTGAAAAAGGTGAGTTTAAACGCTTATATGTAGTAGACTGGGGCTTCCCTTGGATTTCACACTTGGTATTCTCATTCTTGCCAACCCTCATTATGTGTAAATTAGGTGCAGATGCAGTTACGGCTTTAAAAACGGCACTTCCATTGGACGGTATTCCAATGAAAACCCTCTTCACAGTTGGTTCTCTCCTTCCATGTGTCGGAATTGCAATCCTCTTGAAACAAATTGTTGAAAAAGCTGTCGATTTCATTCCATTCTTTGTTGGATTTACATTAGCAGCTTCACTAGGACTTAACCTTGTATCTTGTGCAGTGATTTCATTGATTTTCGCAGTATTATTCTATGAAATTCAAATGGCTAAAAATGTAAGAGCACAAGCAGCCGCAAGTGCAAGTTTTGATGATGACGACGATGAGGAGGATATTTAAAATGGTTAAATTAACGAAAAAAACATTAGGAAAATCTTTCCATCATTGGTATTATGGGAACTTAACTTGCTTCTCACAAGAACATATGCAAACATTTGGTTACCTAGCTTCAATGCTGCCAATCGTGGAAGAATTGTATCCTAAAAAAGAAGACCAAGCAAAAGCAATGCATACTTACACTGCATTCTTCAACACAGAACCTCAATTAGGTGCTTTGATTGTAGGAATTACAGCTGGTCTAGAAGAGGCGCGTGCTAATGGCGCTGATGGAGTAGATGACGAAACAATCAACGGTCTTCGTGCTGGTCTCATGGGACCTGTTGCAGGAATTGGTGATTCACTGATTGTTGGTACCTTGATTCCGATTATACTAGGTATTGCTCTCGGTTTGTCAAATGGTGGCTCGCCACTTGGTGCGATTTTCTATATCGTGGTTTGGAACTTGCTCGCCTACTTTGGTATGAAATTCGCCTACTTTAAAGGGTACGAACTAGGAGATAAAGCAGTTGAATTTCTTGTAGGCCCTCAAGGACAAGCTATTCGTAAGTCTGTTTCTATCATCGGTGGTATGGTCATCGGTGCTGTTGCAGCAACATGGGTACCTGTGAAGACAGCTTTCAAGTTGAAAGACTCTTCAGGAAAAGCTTTCTTGGTACTGCAAGATCAATTAGATGGTGTTTATCCAGGTCTATTGACAGCTTTGTTTATCGTCTTTTGCTGGTGGTTGATGGCGAAGAAAAACCTTTCACCAATCAAAGTAATGTTGCTTCTTGTTGTAGTAGCCTTCCTTGGTGTATTGGTTGGATTCTTCAACCCAGGATTGAAATACTAAAAATAGGAGAAAATTATGACAGAACAAGAATTGATTCAAGGATATGAAACGGAAATTCAATATCAAAAACACATGATTGAAAATCTCGGACGTTGGTTTAGTCTCTTCTTTACCATTGCTAGTATCGGTCTTGTTCTGGTCTATTTTTCCCGTCAAATCAATCTCATTGCCTTTGTTCTTGGAATGATCCTAGCAGTGTTGGGAATATTAGCCATGCTCGTTTTTGGCTATGGTATTTACAAAGGACGATTGAATCTCAAAAAAGTCATTGATGATTTTGAAGAAAAATTAAGATTGGTTCGATAAAAATTTATTTGCTTTCCCCCTAAAAACTTTGTCGTTTGACAGAGTTTTTTTCTTGACTATTTCTGACCAAGTGATACAATAGAAAATGTAAATATTAGCACTCGTACTAATGGAGTGCTAAAACAAGATATTGGAGGTAAACAAATGCTTAAACCATTAGGCGACCGTGTGGTCTTAAAAGTAGAAGAAAAAGAACAAAAAGTTGGTGGTTTTGTCATTGCAGGTGCAGGACAAGATGCCACAAAGACGGCAAAAGTTGTGGCTGTCGGGGAAGGGATTCGTACACTCAACGGTGAACTCGTTGCTCCAAGCGTAAAAGCTGGTGATACCGTTCTTGTTGAAAGCCACGCGGGAATTGATGTTAAAGACGGCGAAGAAAAGTACCTCGTTGTCAATGAAGCAAATATTCTAGCGATTGTTGAATAAATTAAACATTTATAGAAAGAGGAATTGTAAAAATGGCAAAAGATATTAAATTTTCAGCGGATGCAAGAAGCGCCATGGTGCGTGGTGTTGATATTTTGGCAGATACCGTTAAAGTAACCTTAGGCCCTAAAGGGCGCAATGTCGTTCTTGAAAAATCATTTGGCTCACCACTCATCACAAATGACGGTGTCACCATTGCAAAAGAAATCGAACTCGAAGATCATTTTGAAAATATGGGAGCTAAGTTGGTGTCAGAGGTTGCATCAAAAACCAATGATATCGCTGGTGACGGAACAACTACTGCGACTGTGTTGACCCAAGCAATTGTCCGCGAAGGGATTAAAAATGTAACGGCTGGTGCAAACCCAATTGGCATTCGTCGTGGTATTGAAACAGCTGTTGCAACAGCTGTTGAAGCCTTAAAAGCAAACTCTGTTCCGGTTTCTAACAAAGAAGCCATTGCGCAAGTTGCAGCTGTCTCATCACGTTCTGAAAAAGTCGGAGAATACATTTCTGAAGCCATGGAAAAAGTTGGCAACGATGGTGTCATTACTATTGAAGAATCAAAAGGAATGGAAACAGAGCTAGATGTTGTTGAAGGTATGCAGTTTGACCGTGGCTATCTTTCTCAATACATGGTGACAGACAATGAAAAAATGGTTGCTGACTTAGATAATCCATATATTTTGATTACAGATAAGAAGATTTCTAATATCCAAGAAATTCTTCCTTTGTTGGAAAATATTTTGAAAACAAGCCGTCCGCTTTTGATTATCGCAGATGATGTCGACGGTGAAGCTCTTCCAACTCTTGTGTTGAATAAAATCCGCGGTACTTTCAATGTAGTCGCTGTGAAGGCACCAGGATTTGGGGATCGTCGTAAAGCGATGCTAGAAGATATTGCTATCTTGACTGGCGGTACAGTGATTACAGAAGACCTTGGTCTGGAATTGAAAGATGCAACGATTGAAGCACTTGGACAAGCCTCAAAAGTAACTGTGGACAAAGATAGCACTGTTATCGTTGAAGGATCTGGTGATGCAGAAGCGATTGCCAACCGTGTGGCTGTCATTAAGTCACAAATCGAAAGTTCTACATCTGACTTTGACCGTGAAAAGCTCCAAGAACGCTTAGCGAAATTGTCAGGTGGTGTGGCTGTCATCAAAGTTGGTGCTGCAACAGAAACAGAACTCAAAGAAATGAAACTCCGTATTGAAGATGCCCTCAATGCAACTCGTGCAGCTGTCGAAGAAGGGATTGTTTCAGGTGGTGGAACAGCCTTTGTCAATGTTTTAAGTGCCGTTGAAGCACTAGACTTGTCAGGTGACGAAGCAACTGGTCGCAACATCGTTCTTCGAGCATTGGAAGAACCTGTTCGTCAAATCGCTCTAAATGCAGGATTTGAAGGTTCTATCGTCATTGACCGCTTGAAAAATTCGGAAGCAGGGACTGGTTTCAATGCTGCTACCGGTGAATGGGTGAATATGATTGATGCAGGAATTATTGACCCAGTCAAGGTTACTCGTTCTGCTCTTCAAAATGCAGCTTCAGTAGCGAGCCTCATCTTAACAACTGAAGCAGTTGTTGCTAACCAACCAGAACCAGCTAGCCCTGCTCCAGCAATGGATCCAAGTATGATGGGTGGAATGATGTAGTTTAAGAAATACAGTTCTTAATCATGTTCAATTTTGTACAAGATTACTTTTATATTAAAGTGTAAGCGTGCCCTCAAGGATATTAAAAAGAGAAGTGGTGATGGATTCAATAAATCCAAGCTCGCTTCTCTTTTTATTATTTTTGAGTTTGGGCACATAAGATAGGTACAGAGAAGACAAACGAAACAGAATTATTGTTCATTGAATATTAGAGATTTATTCTCTCTTGCTGAATAAATTCGTGTTGCCTGAGAATGATATTCTATTCTGTCTATTTGTCACTACTCCCTTTCTGTGGTAAAATAGTGATACATTTCCAAGGAGAAAACGATGATTGATGTTGAAGAAATTCTGAGTAAAATGAATCCCAACCAAAAAATAAACTATGATCGTGTCATGCAGCGAATGGTCAAAGTTTGGGAGGCGGACCAGAAGCGTCCTACGGTTTTAATGCACACCTGCTGTGCGCCTTGCTCCACTTATACGCTGGAGTATTTGACCCAGTATGCGGACGTGACAGTTTATTTTGCCAATTCAAATATTCATCCCAAAGCAGAATACCAGCGTCGTGCCTATGTTGCCCAAAAATTTGTTCACGATTTCAATGAAAATACTGGTAATCATGTTCAATATTTAGAAGCCCCCTATGAGCCACAAGAATTTTTCCGAACAGTACACGGTTTGGAAGAAGAGCCGGAAGGTGGCGATCGTTGTAAAGTTTGCTATGATTATCGCTTGGATAAAACAGCGCAAGTGGCGGTTGATTTGGGATTTGATTATTTTGGAAGCGCCTTGACAATCAGCCCTCATAAAAATTCGCAGACGATCAATAGCGTTGGAATTGAAGTGCAGAAAGTTTACGCAACGCAGTATCTTCCTAGTGATTTCAAGAAAAATCAAGGCTATAAGCGCTCGGTCGAAATGTGCGAGGAGTACGACATTTACCGCCAATGCTATTGTGGTTGTGTATTTGCAGCACAAGCGCAAGGAATTGACCTCATTCAGATTAAAAAAGATGCGACAGCTTTTTTGAAAGGGAAAGATTTAGAAAAAGATTATTCGCATATTAAATTTACTGTCACGAATGGAGAATCCTAAAAATAATGCTTGTATTGGAGCTAATCGTGCTTCTTTGCACAAGGTTATTTTTGTTTATACATTTAGAAGTTTTATATCTTGACGTCATCAATATATTGTGTTATCATTTTTTTTAGCACAATATATGGTGGTTCGGCTGAGGCTGATAACCTGATATTGGATAGATTTGGGAGGTGCAGGAAGATAGTGATTATTTTAGCGGGCATGATTGGGGTAGGAAAGACGACCTACACTTATCGACTAGCCGAGGAATTAGGAACGCAGCCATTTTTTGAACCGGTAGAAGAAAATCCTATTTTGGATAAGTATTATGAAGACCCTGATAAGTATGGTTTTGCTTTGCAGATTTATTTTCTAAATAAACGCTTTAAAATGATCAAAGCGGCTTATTATGATGACAATAATATTCTAGATCGTTCTATCTATGAAGATGCTCTGTTTACCTATATCAATACGCTCAAAGGCAGCATTAGTGAGCAAGAGTACAATATCTATTTGGAACTTTTGGACAATATGATGGAAGAAATCCAAGGTCTGCCTAAGAAAGCGCCAGATTTGTTGATCTATTTAGACGGTAGTTTTGACCACATTATGGATAATATCAAAAAACGCGGTCGCGATTATGAGCAACCAAATGAAGAAAATGGACTCGCTGACTACTATCAACTGCTTTACAAGCATTATCAAAGTTGGTATGAGGATTACAATTACAGTCCTAAAATGAGAATTGCAACGGATGATTTGGATATTGCAGATCCAAATGATTGGAATCAAGTCTACCAACAAATTCAAGAAAAAATGAAAACAATTGGGCTTGAGAAATAAATTCAATCAAGAAAGTCTCGAAATCATTTCGAGATTTTTGTGTATATAAATAAAAAGGGAGATAGATGATAATGGATAGACAAGCGAAAATTCTTCAAGAAGCAAGAGATTTTGTTTATGCTGAATTGAAAGACGAGATGAGTGGGCATGACTGGTGGCATATTGTGCGCGTCACAAACAATGCTGTAGAAATTGCCAAACAAGAACAAGCAGATGTTTTTATTTGTGAGCTAGCTGCCTTGCTGCATGATATAGCTGACGGGAAATTAAATGAGAATGAAGGGGTGGGCTTGCAAAAGGTCAAGCAATGGCTACAGAATCATCAGGCTTCAGATGAGGAAACAGCTCATGTACTGGAGATTATTGCAACGATGTCATTTAAAGGTGGTCATCAAGAGAAAAATGTCAGCACTTTGGAGGGGAAAATTGTTCAAGACGCTGACCGTTTGGATGCGATTGGAGCGATTGGAATAGCACGCGCTATGGCTTATTCTGGACATACGGGCAGACCCATTCATGACCCTGCCTTGCGACCACGAGAAGATATGACGGTAGAAGAATATCGAAGCAATAAAGGAACAGCAATTCTACATTTTTATGAAAAGTTGTTGAAGTTAAAAGATTTGATGAATACAGACTATGCTAAGCAATTAGCGATAGGTCGCCACCACTTTTTGGAAGAATACTTAGAGCAATTCTACGCAGAATGGGATGCGAAAAAGTGACAAATAAGATACGAAAAAGCTGAGAATATGATTTCCCAGCTTTTTTAAATGCGATAGAAATAGCAACTAGATTATTTACGAAAGGCATCAATAATGTAGGTGAAGCCAGCAACTAAAAATGCAAAGGCAACGACATAAACGACAAAGACACTTGTAGCTACTGGATTGAACAGAATCACTAGACCTAGTAAAAATGCAAGCAATGCTATCCACATAATATGGCTACCAATAATAGGGAAAATCAATCCCAGACGATTACCTTTAAAGAAAGCAATAATGGCTTCTACAATTAACCAAATTCCTAAAATGGTTGGAATGACGACCGGCAGGGTCACAAAGCCATAAGCAACGAGGTAAAGAGCTAAGAGAAGATTAACAATCCCTTCGAAAAGATAAACAGGTGAGCGAAGCTCTTTTGGTACAGAGAAATAGCCTAAAATAGCTGCTATAGAAGCAACCAGTAAACCAAATGCAATCCACCAGCTGTAAGCAACAAGATTAGCTGCTGGGTTTGTAAATAGGAAAAGTGCTAAAAGGACAAAAACAACTCCTGTAAGGAATAGCAGTAAACGATTGGAAAATTTCATTTCAATACCCCCTATATAGTATAGTTTGATAATAAAAGTAGGGAATTATATACCTGTTTACACAACTACAAAGTATAGTTGTCAAATTTACAAAAATCTTATTTTAAGATACTATATATTGTGATTAGTGTAAAATGCTATATAGTTCCCCAAAAGTATTTTACATCTTTTTATAGGAAATGTCAATAAAATAAATGGACAATTTGGAAGTTTCAGTCTGATTCATGAAAAGAAAATCAGTTTTTATCATTTTGAAAATAAAAAGAGAAGATAAAATTTGTCTTCTCTACATGAAAATATTGTATGGCATCAAAGCAAAAGTAACTGGCTTTACACTATTTGTTAAGATGTAATTTGATTCAAAAAGAAAAGATAGATTTAAAAGTGGGGCAAATGATGGGGCAAAAATAGTTGAGAGTAAGTAAAAAAGCCTATATGGTAGGCTTTTGTATGTAAATATTAGATGCCCCCTACAGGGCTCGAACCTGTGACCCATGGATTAAGAGTCCACTGCTCTACCAACTGAGCTAAGGAGGCAACAGAAAAAGCTGTATTGGTGCCGGACCTTCACGATTTGTATTGAACCCGCGCAATTAAGCAGGTGGGCAACTCGCTCTAACTGAAGCTGCTTCCGCGTGAAACGGCCTGCAAGCTGTTAGAAGTCTTTTGTTTCCCTAATAATACAGAAAATAGTCGGTCAACACTTAAGTGTGAAGTCGTACACCACAGCGTTTCTATAATTATGATACCACAATTTTTGAAAAATTCAAGAGAAAAAATTGATTTTTTGCAAACGATACCATAATTTTTTAGTTATTTTTTAATTGATCAATCTTATTTTTAGTCATGCTAAGGGCTCGTTCGTACTTTCCATTTTCATTTGGAGTGAAATAATCGGCATTTTTTATTTTGTCAGGAAGATAGTCTTGCTGCACCCAGTTACCAGGATAATTATGTGGATATTTGTAATCCTGCGCATTTCCCAGCTCCTTGCTGCCAGCGTAGTGACCGTCTCGTAGATGACGGGGGATAGGCAAGTTCCCATTTTGTCGCAAATCAGAAAGAGCTTTATCTATAGCTACTATGGCAGAATTAGACTTAGGAGAAAGCGCTAGGTCAATGACAATGTTGGCAATGAGGATACGGGCTTCCGGAAATCCAATCCGCTGGGCTGCCTCTAAAGCTGTGACGGTATGAATCTGGGCGTCGGGGTTTGCCAAACCAATGTCCTCATAAGCGATGACCGTCAGACGTCGTGCGAGACTGGGAAGGTCTCCAGCTTCAATCAAGCGAGCTGCATAATGGAGACTGGCATTGACATCAGACCCGCGGATGGACTTTTGTAAGGCGGACAGGACATCATAGTGACCGTCTCCGTCCTTGTCCATAGTAATGTAGTTCTTTTGTAGGCTGTTTTCCATAATATCCAGAGTGATATGGCGAACGCCTGAATTATCCGCTGAGGTAGAAAGGACTGCTAAATCTAGAGAATTAAAGGCTGAACGCAAGTCGCCATTCGTGGAAGTGGCAATAAAATCCAGTGCGTCGTCATCTAGCTGGACAGGAAAATCAAAACCTCGTTCGGTGTCCGTCAGGGCTGTTTGAATGGCTTGTTTAATATCGTCATTTGTCAGAGGCTCCAGCTCGAAAATCTGTACCCGGCTGCGAATGGCAGGAGTGACAGAGAAGAAAGGATTTTCTGTTGTGGCACCAATCATGATGACCAGACCATTTTCTAAAAGAGGGAGAAGGAAGTCTTGTTTTGTCTTGTCTAAGCGGTGAATCTCATCTAAAAGCAGCACCAAACCACCAGAAAATTTGGCTTCTTCTGCAATCTCTTGCAGGCGCTTCTTACTATCAACGGTAGCATTAAAGGTCCGAAAAGCAAATTTGGTAGTTCCGGCAATAGCCGAAGCAATTGAAGTCTTGCCAATCCCTGGTGGACCGTAGAGAATCATGGAAGACAGGCGATTGGCTTCCACCATGCGACGAATGATTTTTCCTTCGCCAACCAGATGTTTCTGACCGATGACCTGATCGATATTTTTAGGCCGCATGCGAATCGCTAAATTTTCTGGCATACGTTTTCCTCCTTACTGGTATTCTTTTCAACTGTTCTGATTTATGTTACTATAGTTGTATCTATTTTAACACATTTTATAGGATTAGAGAGAGGCTGGCTATGGCGAAGTATGGATTTTTGGATATATTAGATGAAGAAATGGAGAAAAGCTTTCCATTTGACTATGAAATCAATTGGGACAAGAAAAACCATGCAGTAGAGCTGTCATTTCTCTTAGAAGTGCAAAATGCAAATAGCATAGAACTTTTAGATATAGATGGGGAAAGTAGTGCAGAAGATATTTTCTTTGAAGAAAGCGTTCTCTTTTATAACCCTGCTAAGTCTCACTTTGAAATAGAGGATTATCTAACAGTTGTCCCTTATGAGCCAAAGAAAGGTTTGTCTCGTGAATTCCTGACCTACTTTGTGGACTTTTTGAAGCAGACGGCCGAAGAAGGGTTAGATGCTCTCATGGACTTTCTAGCAGATCCAGCGGTAGAAGAATTTGAAATTGTCTGGAATAATGAAGCTTTTGAAAAAGGCAGAGCTGATTTGACTGAGACGGATTTCTATTCATATCCGAGGTACTAAAACACAAGCGTGTCCAAGAAGACGAGTAATTGTACGGAGGAAGGGGAGAATGAGCGATATGACTGTTTTGCATCAAACGTTTGATTTCTCAGGCTGTAAAATTGCTTTGCTGTATGGCGATACAATTTTGACCATTTTAAGAGACGATATTCCGACAATTCCTTACCCGAATATGTGGGATTTTCCTGGCGGTGGGAGAGAAAAGGATGAGACGCCTTTTGAGTGCATCAAAAGAGAAGTCTTCGAGGAGCTGGGCATTGAACTCATGGAGGATTCCATTACATGGGTCAAATGTTATCAGGGATTTGTTCATCCTGAGAAAGTTTCTGTTTTCATGGTGGCCTCTATTTGTCAAGAACTGATAGATCAGATTGTCTTTGGTGACGAAGGACAGGGCTACAAATTGGCAAATATAGAAGAATTATTAGCGGATGAAAACGTCATCCCGCAGTTGAAAAGTAGATTGGGAGATTATTTGGAGGTGCAGATATGATTCATATAGAACAAGCAGAAGCTACAGATTTAGAAACCATTATCAATATTCGACGTGCTAGTTTTAAAGCTGTCTACGAAAAATATCATGACCAGTATGACCCGTATCTGGAAGATAGGGAGCGGATTAAGTGGAAGTTGGTGGAACGTCCTAATAGTTTTTACTATTTTGTCAAAGACGAAGAGGAAATTGTTGGCTTTCTTCGCTTGCAGACCAACGATGCGCGAACAGAAGGTTGGCTTGGGACAGCTGCGATTTTACCTCAGTATCAGCGAAAAGGCTATGGTTATGAAGGGATTCACCTGCTTGAGAAAACATTTTCGACGATTACTCAGTGGGATTTATGTACGGTTTTCCAAGATGAGCCTATGGTCAAATTTTATGAAAAATGCGGCTATCATCAAACGCATACTGAACCAGATCAAGAGGGCATGGATATGGTTTATATGACGAAGGAAATTGAGTAGAGACTGGTAAATGAGGAGTAGTTGATGTGGAGTTTGGAGGATATTAAAAATATAGAGATATGGGAAAATTAACATACAAAACGTACTCATGGGATAAAGAGTTTGAAATCAAAGGTAATTTTTCAACTGACAAAACAAAAATTATTAGTGATGAGGGAAATAGCGGTATTTTGACTTACTCGCCTGAAGAGATTGTGTTAGAAATTTTTGGAGAGTTTCCTGATGACGATGTTATTAAAGTTAATTTTGAGAATCCAGTGGATAAAATTTATGGATTTGATTCCTCTGGTAAACTCTTGATTTTGGAATCTTATGGTAGTCCGTTTGGAACTTATAATATTCCAGGCTTTCCGATGAGGAAATATCGTATTAAAAATTTTAAAATTTTCACTATTGACTATAATTATTTAGAAAATGATGGGAACTTTGAGCAGTTACTGTCACAATTGATTGATCAGTTAGAAGATACTCAGATTCAAAACTATGAATTTTCTTTCGATCATATAGAGGATTGGATTGGTAAGTCTATTGTTAATACCGAACGAGATTTTGAACAGCAAGATTTTAATATCAATGTAAATCTTTCAAATTACCCTGTGAATCAAGTTGTCATAGAGTCTGAAAATTTAGAATTTAAAGATACTGTGGAGTATACATTTACTTATGATAATTTGACATTAAGTCCACATTATAAACTTATATTATCCCCGCATGGGAAGGGAAAAGTCTCATTCGATAAGTGCTATGAAGTCTCTATGAAGGTTAAGGACTTAGTTGAGATTTTATCTGATAAACCATTATCTTTTGTGGGGATAGAATTTTTATGTGAGAAACGTAAAGATAATAATTATCCTATTATTAAGGGGAAGTATTTTATTCAACATTCAAGGAGCGTTACCAGATGGGATAAATTTAGATTACATAATATTTCCTTAATGAAAATGGATAAAAAATTTGCAATTATTTTAAACGATTGGTTTAATAAGAAAGAAAAATTAGAATTTATTGTTAGTAAGTTCACAGCGAATTTACATGCAAAGCCGTACTTAGAAGATCAATTTATGGACTCAATAAGAAATCTAGAAGTGTATGCTAGAAATTTTATTGTACAACCTAAAAATATAATTTCAAACGAAGAAAGCGAGAATATAAATCGAGTAATCAATTATATAAATAAAAATGTAGATAAAGAGTTTAAAAACCGACTAAGAAATCGCTTGAAGTATAAACGAAAAGATAGTGACTTAAGGAAAAAATTGACTTATCTTTTTGAAAATATATCTGTAGAATTAAAGCAACAATATTTTTCAAATCAAGAGATATCAGAGGTTGTTAATAGATTATACGATACGAGGAACTATTATACCCACGGAGAAGAACGTTCTAATTATAAAAATTTAATAACTGACTACCATGAGATGTACGATTTACTTCAGCTTTGTCAAGAGGTATTACGGTTTTATATTTTTAAAGAAATTGGTTTAGAATATAGCAAGGAGTATTAGTTATATGAACACTTGGCAAGAACTAACCATTACGGTCAGCCGTGAGGCGGAAGAAGCAGTCAGTAATATTCTGATTGATTTAGGCAGTCAAGGTGTGGCGATTGATGACAGTGCGGATTATCTGGGGGAAGCTGGTCCTTTTGGGGAGGTGTTGCCTCAGGTAGAGCAGCTGAATACGGTTGGCATTACGGCTTATTATCCAGAAACAGCGAATCTTGAAAGTATTCGTCAGGAAGTGAAAGAGCGGTTGGCTCAGCTGAGGGATTTTGGTTTGGATATTGGAGAAACCCAGTTAACCACTCAGCAGCTGGCTGAGGAGGACTGGGCGGACAACTGGAAGAAATACTTTGAGCCAGCTCGCATTACCCATGACTTGACCATCGTGCCGTCATGGACGGACTATGAGGCTGGTCCGAGTGAGAAAGTCATCAAGCTAGATCCCGGTATGGCTTTTGGAACGGGCACTCATCCGACCACCAAGATGAGTCTCTTTGCTTTGGAGCAGGTCTTGCGGGGCGGAGAAACGGTGCTGGATGTAGGCACAGGAAGTGGTGTCCTCTCCATTGCTAGCTCTCTCTTGGGCGCTAAGGATCTCTATGCCTATGACTTGGACGATGTGGCTGTCCGTGTTGCTCAGGAAAATATTGCCTTGAATGCTGGGACTGAAAATATTCAGGTGGCAGCTGGCGACCTTCTCAAAGGCGTTGACATCGAGGCGGATGTCATTGTAGCTAATATTCTGGCGGATATTTTGGTAAATCTGACGGACGATGCTTACCGTTTGCTTAAGGATGAGGGCTATCTGATTATGAGCGGGATTATCTCTGAGAAATGGGATCTGGTGCGGGAGTCGGCAGAAGCTGC
Source organism: Streptococcus sp. KHUD_010 (assembly GCF_040207525.1). Taxonomy (NCBI): domain Bacteria; kingdom Bacillati; phylum Bacillota; class Bacilli; order Lactobacillales; family Streptococcaceae; genus Streptococcus; species Streptococcus sp. KHUD_010. The sequence goes on from NZ_CP157941.1 coordinate 297,219, forward strand.
TGGATTTTCCCTAGAGATTCACATGATTCAAGGCGAGTGGAATGCCTGTGTCTTTAAGAAAACCAAGGAGATTTCAGGAGTGATAGGAGGCTAGATGCAGCAGTATTTTGTGAAGGGACAGGTTGAAAATCCTGTCATTATCAGAGATAAAGATACCCTTAAGCATATGTTTTCTGTCATGCGTTTGGTAGAAGATGATGAAGTGGTGCTGGTTTTTGAAGATGGCATTAAACGTCTAGCAAGAGTTGCGGATAGGGAGCGCCACGTGTTGAATCTGGTAGAAAAATTTCCAGATAACGCGGAGCTGCCGCTTCATGTGACGGTTGCTTCTGGCTTTCCCAAGGGAGATAAGCTGGAATGGGTGGCTCAGAAAACGACAGAACTGGGAGCAGCTGCTATCTGGGCTTTTCCAGCAGACTGGTCTGTAGCCAAGTGGGACGGTAAGAAATTAGCCAAAAAGGCAGAAAAATTTGAAAAGATTGTTTTGGGAGCAGCTGAGCAGAGCAAACGCAATCGGGTACCAGAAGTCCGACTTTTTGAGAAGAAAATTGATTTTTTAGATTGTTTGAGCCAGTTTGACCGCGTCATTGTAGCTTATGAGGAATCTGCCAAAGAGGGGGAGTCTGCTGCTTTGGTCAAGGCTGTGACAGGACTCGAAATAGGAAGTCGGATTTTATTTGTTTTTGGGCCAGAAGGCGGTCTGTCTCCAGCAGAAATTACTACATTGGAAGAAGCAGGAGCTATACTTGCAGGGCTAGGTCCACGTATCTTGCGGACAGAGACAGCTCCACTTTACGCATTAAGTGCAGTTAGTGTTTTGACAGAATTGATACAGTAGGAAAAAGTAGCTTTAATAGCTCTCATTTCTATTGTTCTTAACTCCTAACTTTGGTATAATATAAGTGAAATATCTAGTTTAGCTAGAAAGGGTGGAAGCACGGAAACAAATCTGCTGGCTAGATTGCGAAAACTGCTTTTGCTTGGTAAGGAGAGGAGGTTCATCATGTCTTTATCTACCTTATTTGAGCTGTTTATTGCTATTTTAGGTGTTGTATCAGCTTGCTATCTCATTTATGCTTATGTTGAATTTATCGGAGATATGCTACATGCAGAAAAGCATCACCTCTTCCATCACAACCCGCCTATATAAAGGCGGGCTTTTTCTAAACTTAGAGTAATTACTATTTACTGGGTATGGCTTATATGTAATCGCAGTTTGAAAAAAATCGGCCATTTCTCACAGAAGCTTTGCATTCTTCTGTGTTTCCTTGTTTTCATATTGCCTTAAAAGTGATAAAATGGTAGGAAGAACTGGAGAGAGAACATGCCAAAAGAAGTGAATTTAACAGGCGATCAAGTGGTCGCTCTTACTAGAAAGTATTTATCATCAGAAGATGTCACCTTGGTGCAAAAAGCTCTATTCTATGCAGTAGATCGACATAGAGGGCAATTTCGTCAGTCGGGTGAGCCCTATATTATCCATCCGATCCAAGTAGCAGGGATTTTAGCGAAGTTGAAGCTGGATGCGGTCAGTGTCGCTTGCGGTTTTTTGCATGACGTAGTAGAAGATACAAATGCGACTTTAGATGATTTGGAGCGCGAATTTGGACATGAAGTGCGCGTGATTGTCGATGGTGTGACCAAACTTGGTAAAGTCAAGTATATGTCTCATGAGGAGCAGTTGGCTGAAAACCACCGCAAAATGCTAATGGCGATGTCCAAGGATATCCGTGTCATTTTGGTAAAACTAGCAGACCGTTTGCACAATATGAGAACACTTAAGCACCTGCGCAAAGACAAACAGGAACGCATCTCACGCGAAACCATGGAAATTTATGCTCCATTAGCTCATCGTTTGGGGATTTCGAGTGTTAAATGGGAACTAGAAGATTTAGCTTTTCGTTATTTGAATCCGACAGAATTTTATAAGATTTCCCATCTGATGAAAGAAAAACGTCGGGAACGTGAGGAATTAGTGGACGAAGTGGTTCATAAGATTGAAACCTATGCGTCTGAGCGTAATCTTCATGGGGAAATTTACGGTCGTCCAAAGCATATTTATTCGATTTATCGGAAAATGCAGGACAAGAAAAAGCGTTTTGATGAAATTTATGACTTGATTGCTATTCGCTGCATTTTAGATACGCAAAGTGATGTGTATGCCATGCTGGGTTACATTCATGAACTTTGGCGACCAATGCCCGGACGTTTTAAAGATTATATTGCCAATCGCAAAGCAAACGGTTATCAGTCTATCCACACCACCGTTTATGGGCCTAAAGGTCCGATTGAGTTTCAAATTCGGACGAAAGAGATGCACGAAGTGGCTGAATACGGGGTTGCCGCTCACTGGGCTTATAAAAAAGGCATTAAAGGTCAAGTTGATAGCAAAGAATCTGCGATTGGAATGAACTGGATCAAGGAGATGATGGAACTCCAAGACCAATCAAACGATGCGCAAGATTTTGTGGATTCTGTCAAAGAAAATTACCTGGCTGAGGAAATATATGTCTTTACACCGGACGGAGCTGTCCGCTCGTTGCCAAAAGACTCTGGACCGATTGATTTTGCTTATGAAATCCATACCAAAGTTGGTGAAAAAGCGGTCGGTGCCAAGGTAAATGGTCGCATGGTGCCACTGACTACGAAGTTAAAAACAGGGGATCAAGTCGAGATTATCACCAGTTCCAACTCCTTTGGACCAAGCCGTGACTGGATAAATGTTGTAAAAACAAGCAAGGCACGCAATAAGATTCGTCAATTTTTCAAAAACCAAGACAAGGAATTGTCCATTTCTAAAGGGCGCGAACTTTTACAGGCACAATTCCAAGAACATGGCTATGTAGCCAATAAATACATGGACAAAAAGCACATGGAAGAAGTCCTGCAAAAAACGAGCTACAAAACAGAAGAAGCTCTTTTTGCGGCAATTGGTTTTGGTGAGATTGGTGCGATTTCTATTTTTAATCGTTTGACAGAAAAAGAACGCCGTGAGGAAGAACGCGCTAAAGCGAGAGCTGAAGCAGAAGAGCTTGTCAAGGGCGGCGAAGTGAAACGGGAGAATAAAGAAACGCTGAAAGTCAAGCATGAGGGCGGCGTTATTATCCAAGGTGCGTCGGGGCTTTTGATACGGATTGCCAAATGCTGTAATCCAGTTCCTGGTGACGAGATTGTCGGGTACATTACCAAAGGTCGTGGGGTAGCAATTCACCGTAAGGACTGTATGAATCTGCGGGCGCAGGAAAATTATGAGCAGCGTTTGATTGATGTCGAATGGGAAGAAAATACCTCTACGAAAGAATATACAGCACACATTGATATTTATGGTTTGAATCGAGCAGGTCTTTTAAACGATGTGCTACAAGTCTTGTCCAATACAACCAAGAATATTTCTACTGTCAATGCACAGCCAACGAAGGATATGAAATTTGCAAACATCCATGTTTCTTTCGGAATCGCTAATTTATCTATGCTCACGACAGTTGTAGATAAGATTAAGAGCGTGCCAGAAGTTTATTCTGTCAAACGGACAAACGGCTAAGTGAGGACAACAGAGCGGAAATGTTTTGCTGGAATTGCGTTCTTGTAAATTTATTCACAAAATGTAACAGAAATTAGAAAGTTCAAAATGAAAATAGTGATTCAGCGTGTGAAGCGGGCTTCGGTATCGATTGATAGCAAACTTTACAATCAAATTCAGCAAGGACTGCTGTTGTTAGTCGGTGTTGCCCCAGATGATGATCAAGAAGATGTGGCGTATGCAGCGAGAAAAATTGCCAATATGCGGATTTTTTTAGATGATGAAGACAAGATGAACTTGTCCATTAAAGACGTAAAGGGAGAGATTCTTTCTATTTCTCAATTTACCCTTTACGCAGATACAGAAAAAGGCAATCGCCCAGCTTTTACAGGCGCTGCGCAACCAGACTTGGCTAGTCAACTATATGATGACTTCAACGAATTGCTAGGTCGAGAAATAGCTGTTAAAACAGGTGTTTTCGCAGCTGATATGCAGGTTGAGCTAGTCAATGACGGACCGGTGACGATTGTGTTAGATACGAAGAATCGTTGAGAAAAGGATAAATAAAAACGAGTCTGGGACAAAACTGTTCCAGACTCGTTTGCTTTCTAGGATAAAACTCAATACGCATTGAGCAGTCTCTAATGTGTTGGTGTTATCAGCTTCGACTTCTTTTTAGATTTTCTCCACATAAAGCTGTTGAGCGATAACAGAGTTGACTTGCAGCTCTTTTCCATTGACCTTGAGCGCATACAGTTGAGCGTAAGGATCGTATTGTTCCAGTATCAGCGTATCTCCCAGATGTAAATTGTGCTTTTCCAAATATTTTAATAACTCAAATTCGTCATGGACACGTGCTAAGCGATAGGTCCCAGCATTTTCAACTTGATCCAATGTTAGCTGATACTTTTCAACTAGTAATTCACCTTTTGCTGGAATGGTTCCGCCGTGGGGGCAAGTTTCTGGGTAACCTAGCATTTTTTCTAAGCGCTCGACAAATAATTCTGAAACGGTGTGTTCTAAAACTTCCGCTTCCTCGTGGATTTGATCAGTTGTGGTGTATTGTAGATTGTGTACCAGAAAATATTCAATTAAGCGATGTTTGCGATATAGTTCAGAGACAAGGTGGAGACCAAGTCTGGTCAATAAATAGCCCTTAATCTTATCTTTTATAATTAATTTTTCAGCAATCATCTTTTTAATCATTTCTGTGACAGCTGGGGGAGACACCTGCATTTGGGCCGCGATTTCTTTATTTGTAATTTTTTGAGTATGCGTACCGATCTCATAAATACATTTGAGGTAATCTTCTTTGTTTGGGGTCATGTTGTCCTTTTACTCCTTATCTTACTAGTATATCAAAAATAGTTTAAGAATACAGCCGATAACCGCTTATTTCAGAGAAATGAAAGGCTTATTTATTCAAGAAGAATTTTAAGTAAAAAGGAACTGGCAATCAATTCCGGCTCCTTTTTCCATTTCTTATTTGCTAAGACCTTCTGAAATCTTATCTAAGTTCCATTTCATCATGTCATAGTAGCTATCGCCTTTTTCTCCTTTTTCAGCGACTGAGTCAGTGAAAATTTTAGCATAAATTGGAATTTTCGTATCTTTTGAAACGGTCTTCATTGGACGTTCATCGACACTACTTTCGACAAAGAGTGAAGGGACTTTGGTTTTACGAAGTTTTTCAACCAATGTTTTGATTTGGTCTGGAGTTCCTTCTTCTTCTGTGTTGATTTCCCAAATGTAAGCAGAAGGCACGCCGTAGGCTTTAGAGAAGTATTTGAAGCAACCTTCGCTGGTAACAATCATTTTCTTGTCAGCAGGAATGTTGTTGAATTTTTCCTTTGCTTCCTTGTCTAATTTTTCTAATTTTGCAGTATATGCTTTCAAGTTTTTTTCGTAAGTTTCTTTATTTTTAGGGTCTTTTTCAATCAAACGTTTTGTAATATTTTTTGCATAGATCACTCCGTTTTCAAGATTGAGCCAAGCGTGTGGATCTTCTTTTCCTTTTTCATTCTGACCTTCAAGATAAATGACCTCAACACCGTCACTTACAGCATAGTAATCTTTGTTTTCAGTCTTTTTCGCATTTTTAACTAATTTTGTAAACCAAGCATTTCCGCCTGTTTCAAGATTGATACCATTATAGAAGATTAAATCAGCATTAGAAGTTTTCTTGACATCGTCTGGAAGTGGTTCATATTCGTGTGGGTCTTTTCCGACTGGAACAATGCTGTGCAGATTGATTTTATCACCAGCGATATTTTTTGTAATATCAGCAATGATCGAGTTGGTAGCAACAACATTCAATTTTGAATTCTTAGTAGATGTTCCTTTCTGACCAGCGCAGGCAAAGAGTCCTACGACAGCCAAAAACAGAACGGCGACAAAACCTAATTTTTTCATGTAAGGTTCTCCTTTGATAAATTTAATACTAACTTTATTTTAGCTTGGGTTTGTTTTTAAGTTTGTTAAATCGTTGTTTTGGAGCGATAAAGAAACTAATGGCAAAGATAATGGCAGATGTCAGTACAATACTTGAACCAGCCGCAACATTAAAGGTATAGCCGATGAAAAGTCCTAAGACAGATGCAAGTGCCCCCAAGCTAGAAGACAAGATAATCATCGTTTTAAGACTGTTAGCGTAAAGATAAGCAGTAGCAGCAGGTGTAATCAGCATAGCAACAATCAAAATTGTTCCCACGCTTTGCATAGCTGTAACTGCAACCAGCGTCAAGAGAATCATCAAGAGATAATGATAAAAGTTGACTGGCATCCCCATCGCTTTTGCCAGAAGTGGATCGAAAGATGTAATCAATAATTCTTTGAAGAATAGTCCAATAATAATTAGAACAGCGATTCCGACACCGATTGTAATCCACATGTCAATGTCTTGCACAGCTAAGATATTCCCAAAAAGAATATGGAAAAGGTCAGTTGAGCTATTAGCAACTCCAATCAAAATGACTCCAAGAGCTAAAAAGGAACTAAAAGTTATTCCAATGGCAGTATCACTTTTGATAATTGAATTTCCTTTAATATAAGTAATAATGACCGAAGCTAAAAGTCCAAAAACAATGGCTCCGATAAAGAAGTTGATTCCTAAAATAAAGGAGAGCGCAACTCCCGGCAAGACCGCGTGTGAAATGGCATCGCCCATCAAAGACATGCCTCTTAGGATAATGAAGCAACCAACTGCTCCAGCAACAATCCCGATGACAATGGCTGTAATCAGCGCATTTTGTAGAAAATGGAAATTTTGTAGTCCATCAATAAATTCTGAAAACATATTAAAGACCTCCATTCACAAAAAGCTGAGAGCCATAGGCTTTTTTCAAGTTTTCTTCTGTGAAAGTTGATGAAGTTTCTCCAATGGCAATGAGTTCTTTATTCAAAATTAAAACTTGATCAAAGTAATGTGGGACTTTTCCTAAGTCATGGTGAACAATGAGAATCGTTTTTCCTTGTTCTTTTAGACTGCGTAGCGTTGTCATGATGATTTCTTCACTGATTGAATCAATCCCAACGAATGGTTCATCCAGAAAGATACAGTCAGCTTCTTGTACTAGACAGCGCGCAATCAAGATCCGTTGAAATTGCCCTCCTGACAATTGGCTGATTTGGCGTTCAGCATAATCCTCTAAGCCGACAATGCGTAGTGCATTTGTCACCTTGTCCCAGTCTGTGCTTGTTAGTCTGTGGAAGAGTTTCACTTTTGGATACAGTCCAAGAGACACACACTCTTTCACTTTGATAGGGAAGTTGTAGTCAATGTGAACTTTTTGTTCCACATAAGCTACATGGCTAAGTACCTTTGAGAATTCTTTATCATCAAGATAAGTTTGTCCAACATGATCAATGATGCCCAACATTCCTTTTAAAAGGGTGGATTTACCAGCTCCGTTGGGACCAATAACTCCCATGATAGTTGGGCCTTGGATTTCCAAAGAAATCTGATTGAGAGCAAGCGTTTCCTGATAAGAGACACTTAAATTTTCGATACGTATCATTTTTATACACCCCTGCTATTAATATACCTTAAAATAAAAATTAAGTCAAGTTAATTTTTAGATTTTTTAAGAAAATCAGAAGCAAGGTTTGCCAGAAAACTCCCTTTTGATAAAAGTTTGATTATTCAGAACTTTTTTGATAGGATTAAGGTAAAACAATGAAAGCGAGAACAAGATGACACGTTTACAAGATGATTTTTTTGATTATGTTAATGGTGAATGGGAAAAAACAGCAGTTATTCCTGATGATAAACCTATGACAGGTGGATTTATGGATTTGGATCAAGATATTGAAAAATTGATGCTGGCCACAACTGATAAATGGTTAGCAGGCCAAAATGTACCGAATGATCCAGTCTTGAAAAATTTTGTGAAATATCACCGTTTGGTGGCAGATTTTGACGGGCGGGAACAAGCAGGAGTTGCTCCTGCAATGCCGCTGGTAGAAGAATATAAAGCGCTCGGCTCTTTCAAAGAATTTACTGGAAAGATTGCTGAATATGAAATGGCTGGAAAGCCAAATTTCTTTACTTTTGACGTCGCGCCAGACTTTATGAATGCGCAAATGAATGTTCTCTGGGCTGATGCACCTGGAATCATTTTGCCAGATACAACCTACTATGAAGAAGGAAATGAAAAAGGTAAGGAATTGCTGGCAATCTGGCGGAAAATGCAGGAAAAACTGCTGCCTAAATTTGGCTTTTCGAAAGAAGAAACAAAAGATATTTTAGATAAATATCTGGAATTGGATGCTAAATTAGCCAAGTATGTCCTGTCAAATGAAGAAAGCTCGGAATATGTGAAATTATATCATCCTTATGATTGGACAGATTTCACGAAGCTAGCTCCAGAGTTGCCACTTAATGCGATTTTTACAGAGATTTTGGGACAAATCCCAGACAAGGTGATTGTTCCGCAAGAGCGCTTCTGGAAAGAGTTTGCGGCGGAATATTATTCAGAAAAGAATTGGGCTGCTATCCATGCAGGATTGAAATTGTTTGCGGCTGGAGCATGGACTTCTTTACTCACTGAAGAAATTCGTGTCCTTTCAGGGACCTATGCACGCGCTATCTCAGGTGTCCCAGAACCCCGTCCAAAAGAAAAGGCAGCTTACCAGCTAGCGCAAGGTCCGTATAACCAAGCCCTTGGTCTTTGGTATGCGGGAGAAAAATTCTCGCCTGAAGCAAAAGCAGATGTAGAGCACAAAGTTGCTGCTATGATTGATGTTTATAAGTCGCGTCTGGAAACGGCGGATTGGCTCGCTAAGGAAACACGTGGCAAAGCGATTGTTAAGCTCAATGTCATCACACCGCATATCGGCTATCCAGAGAAATTGCCAGAAACCTATGAGAAAAAAGTGATTGATGAGAATTTGAGCTTAGTTGAGAATGCTCGAAACTTAGCAAAAATTTCTATTGCGCATACATGGAGCAAGTGGAACAAGGAAGTGGATCGCAGTGAATGGCACATGCCAGCTCATATGGTCAATGCATATTATGACCCACAGCAAAATCAAATTGTGTTCCCAGCAGCTATTCTCCAAGCGCCATTTTATGATTTACATCAATCTTCATCAGCCAACTATGGCGGTATCGGTGCGGTGATTGCTCATGAAATTTCTCATGCCTTTGACTCAAATGGAGCTTCATTTGACGAACACGGAAGTTTGAACAATTGGTGGAAGCCAGAAGATTACGAGGCCTTCCAAGCACGTACTCAAAAGGTGATTGAGCAATTTGACGGACAGGATTCTTACGGTGCTAAAGTCAATGGGAAACTAACTGTTTCAGAAAATATTGCAGACCTTGGTGGTATTGCGGCAGCACTGGAAGCTGCTAAGAAAGAAGCAGACTTCTCTGCAGAAGAGTTCTTTACGAACTTTGCTCGTATCTGGCGCATGAAAGCTCGTCCAGAATACATGCAAATGCTAGCCAGCGTGGACGTGCATGCTCCCGGAAAACTTCGGACCAATATTCAATTGCCAAACTTTGATGATTTCTTTACGACTTTTGACGTTAAAGAAGGAGACGGCATGTGGCGCAAACCAGAAGACCGTGTGATTATTTGGTAATGGTATCACTTTACTCAAAACCAGTTGGAATGGTCAGCTGGTTTTTTGTGTGTTTAGCGCATAGAGGCTGGCTAATTGCTTTGTCTTATGAATAAATTACACAAAGAAGGAAAGTTTTCATGGACTGAACAAATTAAAAAAACTGAAAATTTAATTTATTTCTCTGTTTGGGAGTGTTATAATGAATAAATATAGGATAGAATGAAGAACGTGAGGAGAAAGTGATGACAGAAGAGCAAGAAAAAATATCACGAGGCAGAAAGAAAGAGCTGATTGCTCGTTTGAAAGAACTGATCCAGCCTAAAATGAAACTGATTTATCTATCGGCTTTTTTAGCTTGGCTTCAATTCATCATGCGGATTTTGGGCTTTGCATTGATAGCAAAAGTTTTGTCGGATTTATATGAGGGAATACCATTGAATTTTTTGTCGGTTCTTTTTTGGCTATTTTTCTTTTCTTGTTTAGGTTTTGCGCTTTCGCTTCTGGCGAAAAATTTCCAAGGAGTAGCTTCGCAGTTTGCTCGCAACAAACTAAAAGCAGTATTTTTTCAGGCTTTCGTAGATAAAGACGGAGAATTTCAAGATAGTAAGACGGCTGCAGATGTTTTGACGGTAGCGTCACAAGGAATTGACAGTTTGGATACGTATTATTCTTATTATCTCCCCTTAAATCTACGAACGTATTTGAATTGCTTGACAGTGTTGGTGATTGTGTTTTTTCTGTTCCCTGCTGGCGGTTTGATTTTTATTCTCTCGCTGCCTTTGATTCCTATGTCTATCATTCTCATGCAGAAGCGTTCGCGCAGGATTATGAATCGTTACTGGGCTTCTTATATGGATGTTGGCAATCTCTTTTTAGATGATCTTCAGGGGCTGAACACTCTTTATTCTTATCAGGCAGATGCTAAATATGAAAAGGAATTTGCAGCGCAGGCAGAGGATTTCCGTGATGCAACTATGGAACTTCTAGGATTTCAGCTGCAGTCAGTTGGCTACATGGATGCAGTCATGTACTTGGGGATTGGCGTGTCAGGATTCGTTGCAGCTTCCATGTTACAAGCAGGGCACTTATCACTGTTTGCTATGATTTACTTTGTTTTTATTGCAACTGAGTTTTTCACGCCGATTCGTGAAGCCGGTTATGGAATGCATTTAGTTATGATGAATACCAAAATGGCTGATCGAATTTTTGGGTTTTTGGATTCGATTGAAAAAGAAGCAAAAGAGGAACGGCAGGAATTGCCTCCTTTTAGTGAATTGACAGTTAATGGCTTGGATTTTGCTTTTGCGGATAGAAAATTATTTGAAAATCTAAGTTTTAAAATGAAACGAGGACAAATCTTAGCCATTGCAGGAGAAAGCGGCCGTGGGAAAACGACGTTAGCCAAGCTGTTGTTGGGGAAACGACAGGCGGACAGAGGCTCCATTTTCTTAGGAGCAAAAGAAATCAAAGGCCTATCCCAATCAACCATTTATCAGGAAGTCATGTACGTGTCAGCAAACAGTGTCCTTTTAAACGCATCCATTCTTGAGAATTTACAGTTGGCGGTAGATTGGTCGCGGGTTGAATTAGAGGACTGGCTGGCTGAAAAAGGTGTTTTAGCATTTGTAAGAGATCTGCCTCAAGGTCTTGAGACTCTTGTGGGGGAAAACGGCAGTCAATTATCACCGGGGCAACGCCAGCAGATCATTTGTGTGCGAGCTGTCTTGGCCAAGCGTTCACTCTATCTGTTTGATGAAGTGACATCCAGTGTAGATAAAGACAATGAAGTGGCTATCTATGATTTGCTAAATTTGGTAGCGCAAGATGCGCTTGTCATTGAGATTAGCCATAAGATAAAACAAGTCGCTAAAGCAAGTCAAGTTCTCTTTATAGAAAAAGAAAAAACGGTTTTGGGAACGCCGACAGAAGTCTATGAACAGAGTGAAGAATACCGTCAATTGGCAAATACCCAGCAAGAGTTGGAGGAATTAACGCATGGAAACTAAAAAACGTTACACAACTCGTGCTATCCTCAGCAGACTTTTTCAGGTGATGAACCATTTGCTCCCTTTTATCGCTCTAGCGGTTTTCTTTGCGGTACTTGGCTTTGTCACAACGGTGACAATTCCAACTCTTGTGATTGTATTAGGTTTTCATGCTTTAAATGGTCAGCAGTCTGCTTGGTGGAGTCTGATTTTATTGATTGGACTAGCCCTGGCTCGGGGCGCCTTTCGCTATGGAGAGCATTATTTTGGGCATTTTGTTGCCTTCCATTCTCTGGCGGATTTACGTAAGCTCATTTTTGCGAAGCTACGCCGTTTGGCACCAGCAAAGTTGGATCGTCAGGACAGCGGAAAATTGCTCAAGATGATTGGTGAAGATATTGAAGCGCTGGAAATCTTTTTTGCACATACGATAGCTCCTATTTGTACAGGGTTCTTGACAGCTCTTTTGATGGGAATGTATTTTGCATATTTCTCGTTTTGGTTTGCTTTAGTGACTTTAATGACTTATGGGATTTTAGCTATTATTTTACCGAGAATGTTTGCTCTCGGTTTACAAGATATTTTGCAGAAGCAAAATCAGGAACGCTCGAATTATGTTTCTTTTTTCTTGGAAAGTCTGAAAGCGATGGGCGATTTGTCTCAATTTGGCAAGAGTCACGAACGATTTGCAGAATTGACGGGCAAAAGTCAGACCGTGAATCAGTTGGAAAGACAGGTTACCCAGAAACAATATCTACAGCAAACGGTAACCTTTTTGGTGGTGGGACTGTCTCTTACAAGCGTTGCTCTTTTGGCATTCTATCAAGTGGAAAATCATCAGTTATCTTGTCAGGGAGCGGTTCTCGTTTTAGTTGCTTTTTCTAGCTCTTTTGCTCCTTTTTTAGAATTAGGACGCCTGCCTTTAGGATTTAAACGAGCTATGAATGCAGGTCGTACTGTTTTTGCTCTCTTAGATGAGGTAGAGCCCGTCCAAACTGGTCAGGAAATAGCTGTCACTTTAGACGATATTCTGATTGAGAATATGGATTTTGCCTACGACAATCGTCAGCAAAAGCTGTTTAATAATTTCTCTGCACATTTTGAAAAAGGGAAGATTATTGGCTTGATTGGTAAGAGTGGTAGTGGTAAATCAACCCTGATGAAGCTCATTATGCGTTGGTATGACAGCAATGCTGGTTCAGTTTTTCTTACTGGTGTAGATGCTAGAGAAATCAATCGTCAGCATTTGCAGGCTTCATTTGCCTATGTACCACAGATAGCTCAGCTTTTTCACCAATCTTTGAGAGAAAATCTCTTACTGGGGAGAAACGACATTAGTGATGAGAGTATCTGGAAGTTGGCAGAAAGATGCCGACTAAAAGAGTGCCTAGAAAGATTGCCGAATGGTTTGGATACAATTATTGACGGTGAACGTGACTTTTCAGCTGGAGAAAGACAGCGTTTAGAGCTTATGCGGGCACTCTTGAAAAAGGCGGATTGTTATATCTTTGATGAGCCGACTAGCAATCTTGATTCGCTCAACGAAGCGGCGTTTCTGTCTATTGTAAAAGAAGAATGCCAAGGAATGATTTTTATGATTTCACACCGTCTGTCAACAGTGGCATTTGCAGGTGAAGTCTATGAATTGGACGTATCGCGGTTAAAGCGACTGCAATAAAAAGGGTAGAATAAATGCTAGGCTTCATATTTTAGGATTTTCCATTTAGCTATGGAGTTAAAACTTCTCAATAAAATGATCTAGAAAACAAATCCAGTTAGTAAAGTATCCTTTTTTGATTATGTTTCCTCTTTCCCTAATTATGCCTTTTAAAATCGCCTAAAAATGGTATAATAATAACATCACAAAATTGGAGTGAATCAATGACCTTTTATAATCACAAATCAATTGAAAAAAATGGCAACATTATTGGGCTGAAAATCATACCTTCAAGACAGGAACAGATGCTGACAAACCAAACTTTTATGCGCTGGATATGTTTCCTTACCCATCTGGAGCTGGTCTGCACGTAGGACATCCAGAAGGATACACTGCGACTGATATTCTTAGCCGTTTCAAACGTGCGCAAGGCTACAATGTTCTTCACCCAATGGGCTGGGATGCTTTTGGGCTTCCTGCTGAGCAATACGCGATGGACACAGGAAATGACCCAGCTGAGTTTACGGCAGAAAACATTGCCAATTTCAAACGCCAAATCAACTCACTTGGTTTCTCATATGACTGGGATCGTGAAGTGAATACAACGGATCCTAACTACTACAAATGGACTCAGTGGATTTTCACAAAATTATATGAAAAAGGCTTGGCATACGAAGCCGAAGTACCAGTAAACTGGGTTGAGGAACTAGGAACAGCTATCGCCAATGAAGAAGTCCTTCCAGATGGGACATCGGAGCGTGGTGGCTATCCAGTTGTCCGCAAACCAATGCGCCAATGGATGCTTAAAATCACTGCCTATGCAGAGCTGGCAGAAGGCTTGGTAGAGGTTGATACTGCTGGTTGGGCAGAAGGCTGGGAAAAACTCAGTAGCCGAATTAAGGAAGGCTTTGAATCGATTGCCAAAGAAATGGAAGAACAAGGTGGTGGGAATGCCCTTGTTGTCAGCCACGGGATGACCATTGGAACCATTGTGTACCTGATCAATGGCATGCATCCGCATGGTCTCGATAATGGTAGCGTGACGATTCTTGAATATGAGAACGGCCAGTTTACGGTTCAAGTCGTTGGCGACCGTAGCTATCGAGAACTCGGACGTGAGAAGATTGAAGAAATAAAAAATTGATAGAAGTTAGCTCCGATTAGGAGCTAATTTTGAGTTAAAGGGTATGATTTAAATCAATAGTTCCGAAAAAGTAAAAATTTTTGGGAGATGTTATGAAAGGAAGGTTAGAATCGTTTTGGAGAAATCCCAAAGTTCAATATAGTGGCATCCGATATAAACAGAGTGAAATCAAACTAAAAGGATTGAATCTTGTATAACGCAAAACTCAATCCTTCATTAAAGAAATATTTATCATGTTTAGTAATCAGTCAAATCTAGTTGAAAGGTATGTTATATTTGAATGAAATTACCAAATATAAGGGAAAATTCGATAGCGAACCTTTTGACAGTATGTTTCATATGTTTTTCCAAAATGATTGTGTAAGGCTTTTTCTTCTACCTTTAATCGAATACTGTAACCAACTACCAATAGAATGAGACAAATAATAATTGTGAGAGGATTTAATGAAACAATTGACAAGCCAAGTATGGATACGATACTACCAGTATAGGCAGGATTTCTCACTATAGAGTAGGGACCTGCTTCTACCAATTGTTGACTATCTGTTGTTTGAACAGCAAGTGTAAAATTCTTCCCAAGATAATTAACTGCATAGATACGTAATATAAAGCCGGCTAGAGAAAGGAGAATTCCAATATAGATCAAAAAATGTGGCAGTTGAGCTATAGAAGGTAGAAGTTGTTCATTCATTAATAGAAGACAACAAACAACACTACCAATAATGATGTAACGACTTCCTTTGTCTTCAGAGTTATTTTCATTGTTTGATTTTGTTTTCCTTTTAATCCACGTTTCTGTGATGATGAAAAGGAGAATGAACCCATATGCAAAAATCGTTTGTAAATCCATGATATTTCCTCCAGCTAGCATTATACAACTTTTAATTTTAGTGGTCAATTAAAAGGAAATAGTTAGAGTATGTTTTGTAATAGATATCAATGGAAACTTCATGATTTCATCTGTAAAAATCTCTTGAAAATGGTATAATAGTAACATCATAAAATTGGAGAAATAGCATGAGTTTTTACAATCATAAAGAAATTGAGCCTAAGTGGCAAGGCTACTGGGCGAAACATCATACATTTAAGACAGGAACGGATGTATCAAAACCGAAGTTTTATGCGCTTGACATGTTCCCATATCCTTCAGGAGCTGGATTGCACGTAGGACACCCAGAAGGTTATACAGCAACCGATATCCTCAGCCGTTACAAACGTGCGCAAGGATACAACGTCCTTCACCCAATGGGATGGGATGCCTTTGGTTTGCCTGCAGAGCAATACGCTATGGACACAGGAAATGACCCAGCAGAATTTACAGCGGAAAATATTGCCAACTTCAAACGCCAAATTAATGCGCTTGGATTTTCTTACGACTGGGACCGTGAAGTCAACACCACAGATCCAAACTACTACAAGTGGACTCAGTGGATCTTCACCAAGCTTTACGAGAAAGGCTTGGCTTATGAAGCGGAAGTCCCAGTAAACTGGGTTGAGGAACTAGGAACAGCTATCGCCAATGAAGAGGTCCTTCCTGACGGAACATCTGAGCGTGGAGGCTATCCAGTTGTCCGCAAACCAATGCGCCAATGGATGCTCAGAATCACTGCCTATGCAGAGCGCTTGCTCAATGACTTGGATGAACTTGATTGGCCAGAGTCTATCAAGGACATGCAACGCAACTGGATTGGGAAATCAACTGGTGCCAATGTCACCTTCAAAGTGAAAGGAACAGATAAGGAATTCACCGTCTTTACCACTCGTCCAGATACATTATTTGGTGCGACTTACGCTGTTTTAGCGCCTGAGCACCCACTTGTTGAAGCTATTACAACACCAGAACAAGCGCAAGCAGTTGCTGACTATAAACATCAAGCAAGTCTTAAATCTGACCTTGCTCGTACGGACCTTGCTAAAGAAAAAACAGGTGTTTGGACTGGTAGCTATGCCATTAACCCAGTAAATGGTAAAGAAATGCCAATCTGGATTGCCGATTATGTGCTTGCTAGCTATGGGACAGGAGCTATTATGGCAGTTCCTGCGCATGATGATCGCGACTGGGAATTTGCAAAACAATTCGATTTGGATATCATTCCAGTTCTCGAAGGCGGAAATGTTGAAGAGGAAGCTTACACAGAAGACGGACTTCACATCAACTCTGGTTTCCTAGATGGACTTGATAAAGCGCAAGCTATTGACAAAATGGTTGAATGGCTTGAAGCAGAAGGCGTTGGTAACAAGAAAGTGACTTACCGCTTGCGTGACTGGCTCTTCTCACGTCAACGTTATTGGGGTGAACCAATCCCAATCATCCATTGGGAAGACGGTACAACAACAGCTGTTCCAGAGGAGCAATTACCACTTGTATTGCCAGTAACCAAAGACATCAAACCTTCCGGTACAGGGGAATCCCCACTTGCTAACTTGACCGATTGGCTGGAAGTGACCCGTGAAGACGGGGTGAAGGGCCGCCGTGAAACCAATACTATGCCTCAATGGGCTGGTTCCAGCTGGTATTATCTGCGCTATATTGATCCACACAACGATGAAAAATTAGCAGATGAAGAATTGTTGAAACAATGGCTACCAGTTGATATTTACATCGGTGGTGCAGAACACGCTGTGCTTCACCTTCTTTACGCTCGTTTCTGGCATAAATTCCTTTATGATTTAGGTATCGTTCCAACCAAGGAACCATTCCAAAAGCTCTTTAACCAAGGGATGATTTTGGGAACAAGCTACCGCGATCACCGTGGTGCACTTGTGGCAACTGACAAAGTTGAAAAACGTGACGGTTCATTCTTTCACATTGAAACTGGTGAAGAACTTGAACAAGCACCAGCGAAAATGTCTAAATCACTTAAAAACGTTGTTAACCCTGATGATGTGGTTGAACATTATGGTGCAGATACACTTCGCGTGTACGAAATGTTCATGGGACCGCTTGATGCCTCAATCGCATGGTCTGAAGAAGGTCTTGAAGGCTCACGTAAATTCCTCGACCGCGTCTATCGCTTGTTGACGACAAAAGAAATTGTTGCAGAAAACAATGGTAATTTGGATAAAGTTTACAACGAAACAGTCAAAGCTGTAACTGAACAACTTGAAGCCATGAAATTCAATACAGCTATTGCGCAATTAATGGTATTCGTCAACGCTGCTAACAAAGAGGACAAACTCTTTGCTGACTACGCTAAAGGCTTTGTACAATTGTTAGCACCATTTGCACCACACCTTTCTGAAGAATTGTGGCAAACATTGACACAATCAGGCGAATCAATTTCATACGTTGCATGGCCAACATGGGACGAGGCAAAACTCGTTGAAAACGACGTTGAAATTGTTATCCAAATCAAAGGTAAAGTACGTGCTAAACTCGTTGTAGCAAAAGATTCCAGCCGTGAAGAACTTGAAAAACTTGCTCTTGCCAACGAAAAAATCAAGTCAGAAATCACTGGCAAAGAAATCATAAAGGTGATTGTAGTCCCTAACAAACTTGTTAATATTGTTGTTAAGTAATAGGTTCTGTTAGCCGTAACCCCAACCTTCAATAGTTTCTCAGGCTATTGAAGTCACCTAAATTGGCGAATATTGTTGCGAAATAAAAGAAAAATGAGGATTCTGATAACATTTGGAATCCTTTTTTGCTACCTCTAAAAAATTTAATTCACTTTTTTCATTTTCCTATTGACATGGAACGCGTTCCAGATTGTACAATGAAGTCAAGCTAGCGAAGAAATAAGATTTGAACTCGGAGTGGAGCGCAAATCCATAAAGAAAAGGAGAGAAAAATCATGCAAACAAGAACGATTAAACGTATTTTTACTGATATGGATGGGACGCTTTTAAATTCAAAGGGGCAAGTTTCCGAAAGGAATGCCAGATGCATTCGCAGAGCAGCCATTCCGATTACGATGGTCTCTGCGCGTGCGCCAATGGAGATGCGTGAGGCTATTGAATTGTTGGGTTTGCAAGGTCCGCAAGTGGGCTTTAATGGTGGTTTAATTTATGAGGTTGTCAATCATCAAATTCGTCCGCTGCACACCAAGGTTATTTTCAAGCAGACCGCATCAACGATTTTACAGGCTGTGCGGCAGCATTTTCCACAGGTCAGTCTCAGTTATTATGACTTGAATCATTGGTATTGTGATACAATAGATGAAGGAATTCGTTACGAATACGACTTGACTCATCAGGCACCGACTCAAGTTCATGATGAAGATTGTTTTCTTTCAGCTTGTGATAATCTTTTTAAAATCATGATGATTAGCTTTGAAGAGGAAGAAATGCAAGATTTGCAGGTTTATCTGAAGAGAAAAAAACCATTGTGCTCAAATCAGAGTTTATCCAGCGATAAGAGACTTGTTGTTTTTCAAATTAGCTTACTTATTTGATAAAGAAGAAGAGTTTGGGACAAAAAGATTTCAATTTTTAAAAATCTTAATTATTAAGCCCTTCAAATCTATAATTAAATGCGAAAAGCGAACAAAGCAGAATTCTGATTACCAGAAAACTAGTTTTGTTCGCTTTTTATATTTGAGGTTGGACTTTTGTCCCATCCTCTTTTTTACTGAAATTTTTCTAAACAGAAAATATTGACAAGAAAAAGTATACAATGTATACTAAGAAAGTAGACATTGTATACTTTTTGAGGGAAAAAATGAAACGAAATACAGCAGAGTTAAAAGAAAGACTGATCCAGACGGGGATTAAAGAGATTGAAGAACATGGTATCGACCAGCTATCACTGAGGACTGTCGCTAAATCCTGCGGTGTTACTCACGGCACTCCTTACCGACATTTTGAAAGTAAAGAAAACTATTTAAAAGTCGTTTTAAAACGCCTTTCTACTTTTCTCAACCAAGAGATCCAAAAAAAGATCGATTGGAAGGCTTATGCACGAAATCAACTGGCCCAAATGGGATTTAACTTTATCATCTTTGCGAAGGATTACCCCTATTTCTTTGAAGCCCTCTTCATTAAATTTCCTTTTAAGTATATGAAAGTCACTCAGGATACTATTTCGCTGGATTCTGATTTGCCAGGATTCGCTGCATTTAAACGGATTGTTTTAGAGCTTCGTAAGGAGGAAGGCTTTACCAACAGCGAAGCTGAAACACTGTTTCATTTTTGGAGTTTTATTTCAGGTCTTGCTGTTTTGGCGAACAGTCCCATTGGACGTGACCTTGACAACAAAGCCATTCAGACTAACATTGAGCAGATGCTTGATATCTATATAAAAGGAGAACAGTCATGAAAATCTTAATTATTTTTACTCATCCAAACCCTCAAAGTTTTGACGGTGCTATTCTCAAGCAAGTCCAAACCAATCTTTCTGAAGCGCATTCTGTCAAAACCTTAGATTTATATGCTAAACAGTTTGATCCAATCTTACGATTTGATGAAAATCAAAAACGCCGCGATTTGGCTAAGGTTCCTGAAATGGAAAAATACCGTGATCTTGTCACTTGGGCAGACCACCTAATCTTCATTTTCCCGATTTGGTGGAGCGGAATGCCGGCTATGCTCAAAGGATTTATTGACCGAGTATTTGTAGCTGATTTCGCTTATTCTTATAAAAAAGTCGGTCTTGAAGGGCACTTACAAGGAAAATCTGCTTGGATTATCACCACCCATAATACGCCGGCCTTTGTGCTGCCTTTTATTCAGGATTATGGTAAAGTCCTGAAAAATCAAATTTTAAAAATCTGCGCTGTCGCACCGGTTAAGCTAACACAATTAACAAATGTTGAAAAAATTTCTGATGAACAGCGCCAGCAATTCTTAGAAACCATCACTCAAACAGCCCGTCGTATTTAAAATAAGGATGATTGTAAAGCAGAAATAGTACGATACAGCTGAAAACTAGCTTAATAATCCATTTCTTATGAAACATTTCTTGAAAACCTGCGTAAAACTGCTATAATGGAAGTGGAAAAATTAAGGAGGTGTCACGATGGAATATAAGGAAGTGGAATGCAGGCTAGTGGATCATGGAATCAGAGAGTATAAAAAATTTAAAGGAATCAAGATTTATAGTAACAGCCGTTTTTCTGAAGATAGGAAAAAAATAATCTATCAAACGATTTATCTGACACCCAAGAAGAACCTTGTCTACTATCAAAGAGAAGATCTCAACTATGATTCAGAGTGGTGGCTCAGAAAGCATAAGGATCTACCATTCTACCATCAGCAAGAGGCAGATACGGTTTTCAAAATTTGCCAAGCTTTTGCTGAGTTAAGCTCTTACCTAGACAAATCTACTATCAACAAGTTGGAGCAAAAGTTAGCGGCAGGTGCTTTTATTGAAACCTTGAATATTTAACTTTACAGACAGCCAGTCTTTACGGACTGGTTTTTTTGTATGAAGTCAGTTGCATTGTTTCATAGGACATTTGTCCATTTTTGTTATTGATAAATTGTAAAATATAGTGCAACAAAAAAACTCATAGCGTTTCATTGGTGTAAACTGTAAGTAACCACACAAACAGAACCCGAGGAAAAACTATGAGCTACTCCCATCTTACCATAACCGACCGAATAAAGATAGAAACCTACTTAGAATTAGGTTTGAAACCTTGCCAAATTGCAAATAAACTTGGCGTCCATAAGTCTACCATTTCAAGAGAGTTAAGACGATGTCAAAATGGTTATTCCGCAGCCTTAGCACAGGAAGAGTACGATCGCAGGGCCAAACAAAAAGGTCGGAAGTCTCGTTTGACACCAAAGTTGAAAAAGGAAATTGAAGACGGTTTAAAATCCTCCTAGTCGCCTGAACAGATGTGTGACCGCTATCAGCTTGAACAAAAGCCAATGGTAACTTTTAAAACTATCTATAACTGGCTCTATGCTGGTTTGATTGCTCTGGATTTAAGCGTCCTTCGTCGTAAAGGAAAAACTCAACAACCCAAAGAAACACGTGGGACATTTAGGATTGGCATGTCGATTGCCAAACGTCCTAAAGAGGTCAGGAATCGTGAGACCTTTGGTCACTGGGAGCTCGATACTGTGTGTCTTCCAGAGGCAAAAGTAAGGGCTGTTTAGCGACCTTTCTGGAGCGAAAAACGCGCTGTTACTTAGCTTTCAAGATACCAGACAGAACAGCCAAATCCATGTTTTCAGCCATCGAACAACTTTGTAAGCTATTTCCAAAAGAGGCTCTTAAAACCTTCACTTCAGACAGGGGAAAAGAGTTTGCCTGCTATCCTCTGGTAGAGAATTTAGGAATTTCCTTTTTCTTTGCGGACGCCTATTCATCCTGGCAGAGAGGAAACAATGAAAACGCCAATGGCTTACTAAGAGAATATTTCCCAAAGAAAGCAGATTTAGCCGCCATCTCTGATGAGGCTTTGAACAAGGCCTTATATGATATCAATCACCGACCACGAAAATGTTTAGCTTACAGAACTGCTTGTAAAGCTCTAGTGGATGAGTACGAGTAAACGTTGCACTTTTTATTGCAATTTATCTAATAATATAGAAAATACATTTAACCTTTGTCAAAAAAACAGAGATTTTTTGTTTGAAAGCCTTTACATTTTGTTGATAAATATATATAATATCTACAGAAAACGTTTGCACTAGTCTAAAAATATTTGTGCAACTAAAAAATAAAGGAGTTTTCTTTTTATGAAGAAAGTTTATCGTTTACAATCTCGAACAGCTGAGAAGCGTCAGTATTTTGGAATTCGCAGATTAAAAGTAGGGGTAGCGTCTATTGCTATTTCTGCTAGTGTTTTTTTGGCGGGGAATGTCTTAGCGCAAGCAGAGGAAGCAAATAGTGTCGAAAACACATCTATTGAAACAGTGCAACCAACATCACCAACAAGTGAACAGTCTGATGGAGTAGAAGTGACGAACCATCAAGCAGTCGTTTCGGAAAAGTCGGAAAATCAAGGGCAAGCAACCAACTCGCTTTCGGCAACACCTAGTGTTGCCAATTCTTCACGTACAGCTTCAACTGAGGGAAGCTCATCAGAAAAACTTGACTTGACTCAAGCTCGCTCCGTAAGAGAAAATACCCCAGCTCCAACGACGGATTCAAGTACGGAAGTTCAATCTACGGAGAAGGAAACTGCACAAGCAGCAGAAGAAAAAATGACAACGAAGCCTGTTGAGAAAGTTGCATCAGATGCGACACCAGCTAAAGAAGACAAAATTGAAGAGGGCAGCATTCGTCTGCATTTTAAGACACTTCCATCGGAGAATTTAGCTAGTCTTGGCTTGTGGACCTGGGATGATGTGGAGACACCTTCCAGCCAAAAAGGCGGCTGGCCGACAGGAGCAACTAGCTTTTCAATGGCTAAAAAGGATGATTATGGCTATTATCTTGATGTCAAAATGGCACAAAAACGGAGTAAAATTAGTCTCTTAATCAATAATACAGCAGGTACAAATCTAACAGGTGACAAGACGATTGAATTGCTCAGTCCGAATATGAACGAAGTCTGGTTTGACAAGGATTACAATCCTCATACCTATGAGCCTCTAAAAGAGGGCATGGTGCGAGTCAATTATTATCGGACAGACGGGAATTATGACAAGAAGTCTCTTTGGCTCTGGGGAGATGTGGAAAATCCCAGCAAGAATTGGCCTGACGGAGTGGATTTTGAAAAAACAGGCAAGTATGGTCGCTATGTAGACGTTCCTTTAAAAGATGCTGCAAAAGCAATTGGTTTTCTACTTTTAGATGAAAGCAAATCAGGTGACGATGTGAAGATTCAACCGCAGGATTATAATCTGACAAATTTGAAGAAAAACAGTCAAATTTTCCTCCGAGATGCAGATCCGAATATTTATACCAATCCGTATTTTGTCAATGATATCCGCATGACAGGTGCTCAGCATGTCAGCTTGACGGAGATTGAAGCAACTTTCTCAACCCTTGAAAGTGCCAAAAAGGAAGATATTCTTAAGAATCTAAAAATTACAGACAAGGACAGTAAAGAAGTGGTTGTGAAAGACATTGTGCTTGATCCTAAAACAAAGAAAGCAAAAATCATAGGAGACTTTGGACAATTGCAAGCTCCTTATACGGTAAAGTATGGCAACGACCAATTTAAAATCAGTATGAATTGGCAGTTGAAGGATAGTCTCTACAAATATGATGGTGAATTGGGTGCGCGTGTTAGCCAAAAAGGTACGAAAGTGGATGTGACCTTCTGGTCACCAAGTGCGTATCAGGTAGATTTGGTTGTTTATGATAAAAATGATCAGAACAAAGTAGTTGGTAAGGTAGCGATGATAAAAGGAGAAGCTGGTACTTGGAAGACAACATTGACATCGCAAACAAATCTAGGAATTAAGGATTATCGCGGTTATTTCTATCATTATGAAATTACGCGCGGTGATAAAAAAGTACTAGCTTTGGATCCATACGCCAAATCTTTGGCAGCTTGGAACAGCGAAGATGCCGAAAAAGGTGAGTCTTACAAGATTGCAAAGGCAGCCTTTGTTGACCCAAGTGAGCTTGGTCCGAAAAATCTGACCTATGCGAACATTCCAGGCTTCAAGAGCCGGGAGGATGCAGTTATCTACGAAGCGCATGTCCGTGATTTTACTTCTGACGCAGCCATTTCTAAGAATTTGAAGTCTCAATTTGGAACATTCTCAGCTTTCGTTGAAAAATTGGACTATTTAAAAGAACTTGGGGTTACTCATATTCAGTTACTGCCGGTTTTAAGTTATTATTTTGTCAATGAATTGAAAAATGCCGAAAGATTGGACAAGTATGTTTCTAGCAATAGCAACTACAACTGGGGTTATGATCCACAAAACTACTTCTCCTTGACAGGAATGTATTCAACCAATCCGACAGATCCAGCTAAGCGCATTGAGGAATTTAAAAATCTTGTTCATGAAATTCACAAGCGCGGAATGGGTGTGATTATGGATGTGGTTTATAATCACACGGCAAAGACCTCTATTTTTGAAGATTTAGAGCCGAATTACTATCACTTTATGGATGCAGACGGCACTCCTAGAACTAGTTTTGGTGGCGGACGTTTGGGAACGACGCACTACATGAGTCGTCGTGTTTTGGTGGATTCTATCAAATATTTGACGAGCGAATACAAAGTGGATGGTTTCCGTTTTGATATGATGGGAGATCACGATGCAGACTCCAT
This sequence comes from Streptococcus sp. KHUD_010, assembly GCF_040207525.1. NCBI lineage: Bacteria > Bacillati > Bacillota > Bacilli > Lactobacillales > Streptococcaceae > Streptococcus > Streptococcus sp. KHUD_010. Next base: position 321,721 of record NZ_CP157941.1, read on the forward strand.
TCAAAAAGCGTATGAGGAAGCTAAAAAGTTCAATCCAAATTTGGTGATGTTAGGTGAAGGGTGGAAGACTTACACTGGAGATGAAAATAAACCAGTCCAAGCAGCGGATCAATCTTGGATGAAATCTACCGATACAGTCGGTGTATTCTCAGATGATATTCGAAATACTTTGAAATCTGGTTATCCGAACGAAGGAGCGCCCGCCTTTATCACAGGTGGAAAACGCAATGTCGAAGATGTTTTCAAAAACATCAAAGCACAACCAACGAATTTTGAAGCAGATGATCCGGGAGATGTGATTCAGTACATTGCTGCGCATGATAATTTGACCCTCTTTGATGTGATTGCTCAATCTATTAAAAAAGATCCAGCTATCGCGGCGAACAATCAAGAAATTCACCGTCGCCTGCGTTTGGGCAATCTAATGATCCTTACTTCTCAAGGGACGTCATTCCTTCACTCTGGACAAGAATACGGACGAACCAAGCAATTCCGTGACCCTGCTTATAAATATCCGGTTTCAGAAGACAAAGTGCCAAATAAATCACATCTACTGACCAATGCGGACGGTACACCATTTGAATATCCTTACTTTATACACGACTCTTATGATTCGAGCGATGCGGTCAATCATTTTGACTGGACGAAGGCAACAAACGATGACAAATTCCCTGAAAATACGAAGAGCCGCGACTATGTGAAAGGGCTGATTGCTTTGCGGAAGTCAACAGATGCCTTTACACGCAAGACCAAAGCCGAAGTCGATCAAAATGTTACTTTAATCACTCAGCCGGGTAAAGACGGGGTTGAAAAAGAGGATACAGTTCTTGGCTACCAAGTTGTGGCTTCAAATGGAGACATTTACGCTGTCTTTGTTAATGCGGATAACAAGGAGCGGAAGTTTAACTTTGGCGAAGCCTACAAGCATTTGGCAAATGCTCAAGTCGTGGCAGACGGTAATACCGCAGGGGTAACGGCTATTTCAAATCCAGCTGGTGTGACCTTAGGAGCAGACGGGGTTACCTTAGCACCATTGACAGCGACGATTTTACGCATTCAAAAAAATAGCAAACCAAATCAAGAAAAACCAAAAGAAGAACAAAATCAAACCAAGCCTTCTACGCCGAAAGGAGAGTCTGGTCAAACAACGACTTCGTCAACACAGTCAAATACTTCAGCTAGTCAGACGCAGCAACAGCAAGCGGGATCTGGAAAAGCAGATAAGACTTTACCGTCCACAGGGACGACAATTTCCATTGCTGGCGTGCTAGCAGGAATTGGCTTGTTGTTATCAAGTGTAGTTGTCCTTAAGAAAAAGAAATAAAGATTGACTGTTCGTGAGCTGTAGAGATTCCAAGCTCCTTACAGTTCACTATTTTAGATGAACTTGTTAGCTGTCTTCTGCAAATCTATTTTTCTGCTAAAATTTAACAAATGAACTTGAAATATTGATATGAAAACGCTATAATTTTGATAGATTAATATTAGGAGGATTGGTTTTATGAAATCATCTAAAGCCACAATCACAATTTTTTCAGCTCTTGCTTCGGTTATTTTATTGACCAGCTGTGGAACGAAGACGACAGACAATAAGGTTGCGCAAAGTAACACATCTGACAGTAAAGTTACCATGACTTATGACCAATTGCGATCAAGGGAAAACACCATGTCCACTCTTTGGTATCAAAAGTCAGATGAAGCTAAAGCGCTGTACCTGCAAGGTTATAATGTCGCAACGAATCGTTTGAAAGAATTGCTACAAAAACCGACAGATAAGCCCTACTCAATCGTTCTTGACTTAGATGAAACGGTATTAGACAACAGTCCTTATCAAGTTCAAAATGTCAAAGACGGTACGGCCTTTAATCCTAAAAATTGGGATGCATGGGTGAAAAAAGCTTCAGCTAAGGCAGTTCCTGGTGCTAAAGAATTTCTCCAATATGCACATCAAAACGGTGTTCAAATTTACTATGTTTCTGACCGTGATGCGAGCCAGGTAGACGCGACAATTAAGAATTTGGAAAAGGAAGGTATTCCAGTACAAGGGAAAGATCATTTGATGTTTTTAGAAAAAGGTGTGAAATCAAAAGAAGGTCGCCGTCAGAAAGTACAAGAAACGACGAATTTGGTCATGCTTTTAGGTGATAACCTCGTTGACTTTGCGGATTTCTCAAAAACATCAGCAGAAGAACGTAGTAAGAAATTAGAAGAATTAAAGAACGAATTCGGTGAAAAGTTCATCATCTTCCCAAATCCAATGTACGGTTCATGGGAAAGCACCGTTTACAAAGGCAAAAAATTAGATGCGAAAGGCCAAATTGAAGAACGCCAAAAAGCATTAGAAGGATATAAAAAATAAAAAGGAAAACAGACTCAGTGTCAACTGTAGTGGGTAACCTATCGCTAAGTGAGAGAGAATCAGATTGATTCTCTCTTTTTTGATGTTCAAAGCGATGAGAATTTTCGTTTTAAAATTGGCTCTTTGTCAACTGTAGTGGGTCGATGTCAGCTACCATCGCGAGAGGACGAGATTCGTTCTCTCTCTTTTGATGTTCAAAGCGATGAGAATGCGTTTCTTAAAGTTGTCAAAGCTCCTGAATCCAAAAGCGTTTCGCTTGATGACCTTGATGAGATTGTTAGTCGCTTCCAGCTTGGCGTTGGAGTAGGGTAGTTCCAAGGCGTTGGTAATCTTGTGTCTGTCCTTCAGGAAAGTCCGAAAGACGGTTTGAAAAATCGGGTGAACATCCGAAATAACCTCCTCCATCAGGTCAAAGAAATAATCAGCTTGCTTTTCCTGAAAGTGAAAGAGCAGAAGCTGGTAAAGCTCATAGTGCTGTCGAAGTTGGTCCGAATAGCTGAGTAGCTGATGGAGAATCTCTTGATTGGTTAAATGCGCCCGAAAAGCTGGTCTGTAAAAACGCTTATGGCTGAGCTTGCGGCTGTCCTGTTGGATGAGTTTCCAATAGCGTTTGAGGGCTCGGTATTCCTGAGATTTTCGGTCGAATTGGTGCATGATTTGGATGCGGACACGGTTCATAGCTCGGCTGAGGTGCTGGATAATGTGGAAACGATCCAGAACGATTTGGGCATGCGGAAAAAGCTGCTTGGTCAGCTGATAGTAAGGACTGAACATGTCCATGGTCATCACTTTAACCCTCCTACGAACCTGTCTAGGATAGCGTAGAAAATGATTTCGAATGACCGCTTGGGTTCTGCCGTCCAGGATGGCTAGGACCTCATTGGTATTAAAATCCTGAGCGATAAAGCTCATCTTCCCTTTCTTGAAGCTATACTCATCCCAGCTCATGATCTCTAGCAGTCTCTGCCAGTTCGTTTCAAATTTGAATTCCTTGAGCTTGCGAATGACGGTTGAGGTCGAAATTGAGAGCCTGTGGGCAATATCAGTCATGGCTTGCTTCTCAACTAATAATTGAGCGATTTTCTGTTTGACTGCGACGGCAATCTGGTGATTTTTCTGGACGAGGGAGGTTTCGGCGACAGCCATTTTTCCACAGTTCTTACAGCGAAAGCGCCGCTTTTTGAGTCGGATAAGAGTTTTGTATCCTGCTGTCTCCAGATAAGGGATTTTAGAAGGTTTCTGGAAGTCGTATTTGGCCATCTGTCCCTTGCAGGCAGGGCATGGAGGGGCATCATAGTCAAGGTGGGCTATGATTTCTTTGTGAGTGTCGGCATCAAAAAGATTGTCTATTTTGATATTTTTGTCTTCAATTCCAAGAAGTTTTGTGATAAAATCGAGTTGTTCCATATGAGTCTTTCTAATGAGTAGTTTCGTCGCTTTTCATTATAGGTCATATGGGACTTTTTGTATACACAAAAATAGCTCCATAATCTCTGCGGTAGTTTTACCCACTACAGAAATTATAGAGCCTTAAAATTGTCAAAGTTCCGGAAACCAAAAGCTTAGCATTTGACGTCCTTGATGAGATGATTGGTTTATATTAAAAACAATGAGGGATATTCCTTATCTATTTTTTAATCGAAAATTCATTTGTTTTATGGTAAAATAGTTTCATTACAATACGAGGAAAAAAGATGTCATCTACGTTTGAAATTTTAATGAATCAAATTGATATGCCACTTGATATGAGACAATCAAGTGCCTTTTTACATGCAGAAATTGAGCAAGTTTTAGTGCATACCGTTAGTCATGTTTGGGAATTTCAGTTTGTTTTTGGAGAAATTTTACCCATTGAGTTATTTCAAGAATTAAAAAAACGTTTAAATGAAGAATTTTCTAAGACGGGCAACCAAGCTATTTTTGAAATTAAGGTTGCCAATCAAGATTTTACAGAGGAGCTGTTGCAGGCTTATTACAAAGAGGCTTTTACAGAAGGACCTTGCGCCAGTCAGGGCTTTCGTAGTATGTACCAACAGTTAAAGGTACACGCGGACGGCGATCAGCTCTGGATTGAGGGCCCCTCCAGTATTGATACGGAGCATTTTCGGAAAATCCATTTGCCAAATTTAGCCAAGCAATTGGTGAAGTTTGGCTTTCCGCATTTTCACTGTCAGGTCAAAGCAAGTGACGCCTTGACTCAGCAACAAGTCGAAACTTTCCAAGCTGAGAAAGAAAAGATTGTGCAAGCGGCTAATGACGAGGCGCTAAAAGCTATCGAAGCGCTGCAACAAATGGCCCCGCCACCAGCTGAGGAAAAACCAAGCTATTCTGATTTTCAAGCACGAAAAGCGGCTGCCCGACCAAAGCTGGATAAGGCAGAGATTACGCAGATGATTGACATCCAGACTGAGGAAAATCGCATTGTCTTTGAAGGTATGGTCTTTGATCTTGAGCAAAAAGTTACCCGCACAGGGCGTGTGCTGATTAACTTTAAGATGACCGACTATACTTCTAGCTTCGCCCTTCAGAAATGGTTTAAAAACGAAGAAGAAGCCAAAAAATTTGACATCATTAGGAAAAATTCTTGGTTGCGTGTGCGTGGGAATATTGAAATGAACAACTTCACGCATGACTTGACCATGAATGTCCAAGATGTGCAAGAAGTGACACATTATGAGCGGAAAGACTTGATGCCAGAAGGTGAGAAGCGGATTGAATTTCACGCGCACACCAATATGTCAACCATGGATGCTCTTCCAGAAGTGGAGGAATTGATTGCGACAGCCGCTAAGTGGGGACATCAGGCAGTTGCTATCACAGACCACGGGAATGTGCAGAGTTTTCCGCATGGCTATAAAGCTGCGAAAAAAGCAGGCATTCAGCTGATTTATGGCATGGAAGCTAATATCGTAGAAGACCGAGTTCCTATTACTTATAACGAAGTGGATATGGAGCTCAAGGAAGCCACTTATGTTGTCTTTGACGTGGAAACTACCGGTTTGTCTGCTATTTACAATGACTTGATTCAGGTCGCGGCAAGTAAGATGTACAAGGGCAATGTCATTGCCGAGTTTGACGAGTTTATCAATCCAGGTCATCCTTTGAGTGCTTTTACGACAGATCTGACGGGGATTACAGATGAGCATGTCAAAAATGCGAAGCCGCTGGAGCAGGTCTTGCAAGAATTTCAAGACTTCTGCCAAGATACGGTACTCGTTGCCCACAATGCTACCTTTGACGTGGGATTTATGAATGTCAATTATGAGCGGCATGGACTTCCACGAATTACGCAGCCAGTCATTGATACTTTGGAGTTTGCTCGCAATCTCTATCCAGAATACAAGCGTCACGGTTTGGGACCACTGACTAAGCGTTTTCAAGTATCGCTTGATCATCATCACATGGCTAATTATGACGCGGAAGCGACAGGACGCCTACTCTTTATTTTCATTAACGATGCGGCAGAAAAACGAGGCGTTACCAATCTTCAAAAGCTAAATACAGATTTGGTGGATGAAAACTCCTATAAAAAAGCGCGGGTCAAACACGCTACGATTTATGTAAAAAATCAAACGGGTTTGAAGAACATTTTTAAATTAGTCAGTTTGTCTAATACAAAGTATTTTGAGGGTGTACCGCGGATTCCACGAACAGTTTTGGATGCGCACCGAGAAGGCTTGATTTTAGGAACGGCCTGTTCAGAAGGAGAAGTGTTTGACGCGGTTGTTTCGCAAGGTGTTGATGCTGCAGTAGAAGTTGCGAAATACTACGATTTTATTGAAATCATGCCGCCAGCAATTTATGCACCGTTGATTGCTAAAGAGCAGGTCAAGGATATCGAAGAGCTTCATACCATTATTAAGAATTTGATTGAAGTGGGAAATCGATTAGACAAGCCTGTTCTTGCTACAGGTGATGTGCATTATATCGAGCCTGAAGAAGAAATTTATCGAGAAATTATCGTCCGTAGTCTAGGGCAAGGAGCGATGATTAACCGTACCATTGGACATGGCGAAAATGCTCAACCAGCTCCACTTCCAAAAGCGCATTTCCGCACAACCAATGAAATGTTGGATGAGTTTGCCTTCTTAGGTGATGAATTAGCTCACAAAGTGGTTATTGACAATCCAAATCAATTGGCAGCAACCTTTGAACCGATTGAAGTGGTGAAAGGTGACCTTTATACACCATTTATTGACAAATCAGAGGAAAAAGTCGCTGAGATGACTTATGCCAAAGCTTTTGAAATTTATGGAAATCCGCTGCCGGATATTGTTGACCGACGAATTGAGCGGGAATTATCCTCCATTTTGGGGAATGGATTTGCCGTGATTTATCTGGCTTCGCAAATGTTGGTACAGCGTTCAAATGAGCGTGGCTATCTAGTGGGTTCACGTGGTTCGGTCGGCTCTAGTTTTGTGGCGACCATGATTGGGATTACTGAGGTAAACCCTTTATCTCCTCACTATGTTTGTGGCAAATGCCAGTATTCAGAATTTATTACGGACGGTTCTTACGGTTCAGGCTTTGATATGCCAGATAAAGATTGTCCGCATTGTGGACATAAGTTGAGTAAAAATGGACAGGATATTCCTTTTGAAACCTTCCTTGGCTTCGATGGTGACAAGGTGCCTGATATTGACTTGAACTTTTCTGGTGAAGATCAACCGAGTGCTCACTTGGATGTCCGAGATATTTTTGGTGAGGAATATGCCTTTCGTGCTGGTACGGTTGGTACAGTCGCTGCCAAAACAGCTTATGGTTTTGTGAAAGGGTATGAGCGGGATTACAATAAATTTTACCGTGACGCAGAAGTAGAGCGATTGGCGCAAGGTGCAGCAGGTGTCAAACGGACGACTGGACAGCACCCTGGAGGAATTGTGGTTATTCCAAACTATATGGATGTCTATGATTTCACACCAGTTCAGTATCCGGCGGATGATTTGACGGCAGAGTGGCAAACGACTCACTTTAATTTCCATGATATCGATGAAAATGTCCTAAAACTTGACGTTCTCGGTCATGATGATCCGACCATGATTCGAAAATTGCAGGATTTATCAGGCATTGACCCAAATGAAATTCCAATGGATGACCAAGAAGTTATGGCTCTCTTTTCTGGAACAGATGTTCTCGGAGTGACACAAGAGCAAATAGGTACGCCGACTGGTATGCTGGGGATTCCTGAATTTGGAACCAACTTCGTGCGAGGTATGGTGGATGAAACTCATCCAACGACCTTTGCGGAATTGCTTCAATTATCAGGATTGTCTCACGGTACTGACGTATGGTTGGGCAATGCACAAGATTTGATTAAGCAGGGAATTGCTGACCTGTCCACCGTTATCGGTTGTCGAGATGACATTATGGTCTATCTGATGCACAAGGGCTTAGAGCCTAAAATGGCCTTTACCATTATGGAACGGGTGCGGAAAGGCATGTGGCTCAAAATTTCTGATGAAGAGAGAAATGGCTATATCGCTGCCATGAAGGAGAACAATGTGCCTGAGTGGTACATTGAATCTTGTGGAAAGATTAAGTACATGTTTCCCAAAGCTCACGCGGCTGCCTATGTGATGATGGCCTTGCGGGTGGCCTACTTCAAGGTGCATCATCCGATTTATTACTACTGTGCCTACTTTTCTATTCGTGCCAAAGCCTTTGACATCAAAGTCATGGGTAGTGGGCTAGATGCAGTGAAGCGCAAGATGAACGAAATCGCTGAAAAACGCAAAAATAATGAAGCTTCCAATGTTGAAATTGACCTTTATACAACCCTAGAAATCGTCAATGAAATGCTGGAAAGAGGCTTCAAATTTGGCAAACTCGATCTTTATAAGAGTGATGCGACAGAATTTCTTATTGACGGAGATAGCTTAATTCCTCCATTTTCTGCTATGGATGGTTTGGGAGACAACGTTGCAAAACAATTGGTTAAAGCGCGTGCAGAAGGAGAGTTTCTTTCAAAAACCGAATTGCGCAAGCGCGGTGGCTTATCCACTACTCTAGTTGATAAAATGGATGAAATGGGAATTCTAGGCAATATGCCAGAAGACAATCAGCTCAGTCTCTTTGATGATTTATTCTAAGATCTTTTCTTTTGATGAATGTGGGAAACTTTCATCAGAGACAGTTGCCATTAGACTAAAATTTTCGCTCGTTTGTTTGCAAAATATGATTGGTTTTGCAGCTTCATGGTAATGACTTCCTGCGAGTAGCTGGCTGTTTTTTGAAAGGTTCTACTAAAATAGTCAAAGTAGAGTGGAAATTTTACTACTTGTAAAGTTTTTTACAAAATTTTATAGATTACGGTTGTTCTTTGTAAGCTATTTACAAATAGAAAGGATACATTATGAAGTTAATGATTTCAGCTGAAGATAAAAAATCCCTAAGAGATTTTCATTATTCACTAGAATTTTCTGGAAAAGTAGTACTTGCCTCGGTGGCGTTGGTCAGTTTGGCTGTGTTAGCAAGTCGTGCCCGTTCTTCCGAAAAGAAGAAAAGCTGCTGTTTGCATAAAAATAATGCAAAAGTGAGAATAATAAAATAATCAGGAAGGATAACTAAATGATTGGGAGTATGTTTGTCGGTTTCATTATTGGTCTAATTGCAGCAGCAATCACCAATCGTGGAGAACGAATGGGCTGTATTGGCAAGATTTTACTAGGTTGGTTTGGAGCCTGGCTTGGGCAAATGCTCTTTGGTAATTGGGGACCTCATCTGTCAGATACAGCGATTATTCCATCTGTGTTGGGAGCGATTATTCTTTTAGCTATTTTCTGGGAAAGAGGAAGCTGACTTCTAAAAATAGGAGTGAGACCGATACCTACAATTGCTAGTGCAGTCGCTCACAAAGGAATTAAAATTTGAAAATGTTAATCTCAGCTATCTTGTTTCAAAACTTCGGTGCAAAATGTCTCGTATAGTCTCACCCCACAAGGCGACTTAACAGTTTTCCCTACTGTTGAGGTAATGAATGCAGAAAACGAAATTTTCATCAAAATTGCTCTTTGGAGTTTCAAAAGCGAATGAAGATGAGACTTGCTTCACAAGTTCTATTTACCACCTCAAAACGGTGCTTTGTTTTGTGCGATAGCAGTTGCGTTAAAATTGCTTGTCATCCTAAAGTCATGAGTCTGAGACAGATTCACATGATAACTACAAAAAAGAACAACCTTGATTTTCTGTTTATCAGAAGCCAAAATTGTTCTTTTTATTTGTATTCTTTTTATAAAGAAATTTTAATTGGGAATGCTGTTATATCAGAGATTCCCTTTTATTTATTATTCAATCACTAACATACCGTCTTTGATTGCGAAGGGTTCTTTTGCATTGATGCGGTCATAGAACATGATGCCGTTGGTGTGGTCAATCTCGTGTTGAACCACGATTGAGTTGTATCCTTTGAGTTTGATACGGTGTTTTTCACCTTCTTTGTCAAAATATTCAACAGTGACGCGTGCATGGCGCACGACATAACCAGGCACTTCGCGGTCAACTGACAAGCAGCCCTCTCCTTCAGCTAGTGCGGCATCTTGAACAGAATGTGCCACTACTTTAGCGTTGTACATAACCGTTTGCAAAGCATAGGCTTCCTTTGGTGGATTGCCCTCTTTATCTGGCAGGTTTGGCACCAATATAGCAATAATCCGCTTTGACAGATCTAGCTGAGGTGCAGCTAGACCAACGCCGCCTCGAAGTCCCATTTTTTCAGCCATCACAGGATCTTGTGAATTCCTCAAAAATTGGAGCATTTTTTCACCCAAGATAACTTCTTGTTCGGTAAGTGGAAAGGTGACATCCTTGGCGACTGCCCGAAGTGTTGGATTTCCTTCGCGAATGATGTCATTCATATCAATCAAGTGAGCTGATTTTGTTAATTTTTCAATAACAGACATGTTTTCTCCTTCGTTCTAAAAATGGATTTTTATTCCAAATTAAATTCTTTGTATATGATAAATATAACACAAAATAGAGGAGAAAGAAAGGAATCGAAATGGCGTGTAATAAATATGTGGAGAAAACACAAAATAAATTAGTAAAAAATTAGTGGGATATACTTGCTATTTTTGAGAAAAACGGTTATTATATTTAGTTTGATGCTTAAAATAGTATTATATATTCAATATTATATTTAAAAATTGACATCACTTTCTTTTAAAAAGGAGAAAAGAAAATTGAAAACTCTACTATTCGGAAATACAGGATATGTAACCAAAGAGTTTATACAAACAGCCTTCCCAGATACCATAGTGTATCTTTTAGGGGAAACGCATTTGAAAAGTTCAAAAAAATTAAAACTGACAGTTTTCCCTAAATCAGAGAAAATTGATATGACTAAAATTTTAAAAACTTATCAATTTGACCAAATTCTTTATTTCTCTAACTTTTTAACTTATAAAAATCATCAAATAGGTGAGTTAGAAAGGCTACAGTCTTTTTTGAGGTGCACTGAGGAGTTGACCAACTCTAAGATTCTTTATGTAACGGGTCCTGAGATACTTACCTGTCATCAAGAATTAGAAATAGCAGCAGAAAGTCTTTGTCAACACTGGGCTAAGGTGAATGGACAATCCCTAAAAATAGTTCGCAGTCCTTATATGTATTCTTCTAGATTACCAGAAGATTATTTTTATCAGTTATTTGACAGTCTTCACCAAAATAAAACAGTTCATATTGGAGAATATCCAGATGAAATTGCGAATTTTATCAATTCAGAAGATTTAGCAGAGCTAATCAGCAAAATTTTTGATAGCTGGGATTACCAAACAGAAATCTTAACTATTTATAACCCCTTTCAGATTACATTTCAGCAATTTGCGGCGAAATTAGAAGAACTGTCTCTCTCTAAAAGTGCAATAGAGATTGATTCAAAGTCAACTGAACCTTATCTTTATCGCTCGACAGATGAAGATAATTTAAGACAACGTTATGGCTGGTTTATTCGTTACTCGGTTCTAGATAATCTATCAGATCTTTACAAAGATTTTGTAAAAGAAACTAAGACGTCTAATTATCTGGAATTCAAGCATTTTAAAAAGGCTATTTATATGATGCGGTCTCGTAAGGCTTATCAAAAAGTAGCTGAAATTTCACTTGCTTTTTTACTATCAGAAGGTTTGAGTACGTTATTAAATGGTTTCAATCAATTTAAAATGATTGATATTCGCTTACTTTTTGTAACCTTGATTAGTACAATCTTTGGAACTTTATATGGTATTTTTGCAGGGCTCCTTTCGATACTGGGGTTATTTGCAGCCAATATCTTCTCGGGAGGAAACTGGCAATCGATCGTCTATAATACTGATAGGTGGATTTCCTTTGCGGCTTATCTGTTTGTTGCTCTTATTTGTGGGATTATCCAGATGAAGTACCAAGATGAGAAAGAAATGCTAGAAAAAGAAAATCAGCTGCTAAATGAAAGAAATGAACTCTTATCTATCTCCTATGAGGATGCAGTTTATGATCGTGAAAAGCTCGTTCAGCAAGTCGTTAGCAATCAAAATGGTGCGAGCAAACTATTCTCTATTTTTCAACAATTAGATAAGCCGACAGTAGAAGCGGTTTTAAATGAAACGAAGAAAGTTATTGAGGAACAATTGGGAACAAATAAAGTCAACATTTATTCATTATCTAATTTTTCTGACTTCCATCTAAGTAACTACCCGATATTAGCAGAAGAGTTAAAAAATGATGAAGTTTGGATAAATAAGAATCTTCTTCCAGATTATCCATTTTATGCATTAGAAATAAAAGCTGCTTCAGGATTAAAGTACCTACTGTGGATTGAAGATGTTTCTTATAATCGTTTATCGCTCTCTCGTCGTCACTTTTTGCAAATGATTGGTGGAGTAGCAGCTTCCATGTTAGATAAAGCGGGTTATCATCAAGCATTTGCAAACATTAAAAAGACGATGTCTTTGGAGAACAATTTTAACTCAATCAAACACGGAGGTTGATAAATGGAATACATTATTTCTATTTTTTGTGTGATTTTAGATTTGATTCTATGTATTCATTCTTACTATTTGCTCCAATATAAAAAAATCAAACTACCGTTGTTTTATATTATTTTTCCTATTGCAATACCATTTCTAGGTTATCTTTTGCTTTGGCTTTTAAATCCACCCAGACATGACGATAAATCAAATGCGTCTCTTCTGGCAAAAGAGGCAGATGTTTGGACGGAGATAAGTGGAATTGAAAACAAGAACGAACTAGGAAATGCATATGAGGATGTCGAAGAACTCATTCCGTTAGAAGAAGCACTGTTGTTACAAGATAAAGAGACAGCACGGTGGATGTTAATGGAAATGGTTAGTCGGACTCCAAATCGTTTTATTGATTTGTTGTTTTTGGCTCGTAAAGATGAAGATACAGAAGTTGTACATTACGCTACAACTTTGATTGCGGAGGTGTCACGACAGTACGATGTTCGTTTGCAAAATTTAAATAAAAAGTATCGTCAAAATCCTAATGATTTCCAAGTTTTAACAGAGTATTGTGCTACCTTAGCAAGTTACTTGCAAAAGGGACTTGTCACTAAACGGTTGGAAACACTACTTAGAACAGATTATTCAAATCTTTTGGAGAAAAAGATACAACAAAAAGAAGAGTTGTCGGATTATCTAAATTTCATTAAAAATGAATTATTGCTCAAACATTATAATCGAGTTAAAGATTATTTAGATTTGATTTCACAAAAGTGGACACAACAAGAAGACATTTATATGTTATATCTGCAATATTATTATGAAACAAAACAAGGGGAAAGGATAAAAGAATTAGTAAAGGCTATAAAGGACGATTCAATTTACATCTCAAAAGAGAATCGAGAACAATTAGCTTTTTGGCAGTCTTAAAGGTTGGAAGGAATGAAAAAGAAGAAAAAAACGTTGGCTTATTCAAGAGAATCCATTATAGTGCTGGTTATTTTTCTTTTGTTAGCTGCATTTTTATGGATTCAAAAAAGTGGGGAGCGTTATACGGTTGCTACAAGTAAAAATACCTATCTAAAAGGGAATATTCCTACTTCTAAAACAGTTTTTGAAAGCTTGGCAAAAGAAAATCTTGTCCTTTATGATGAGAGCAATGATACCAGTAGACGAGCGAAAGAACAATTCTCGCAGATTCTTAAAGACATGAAGCAAGGCTATCAATTGGTTGATATTTCAAAAGATTCTCTTCCTAGTTTTTCAAATTATAAAAAAGTTATCGTACTTTTAAGCGATTTAGAAACTCTGGGAGAAAAAACGCAGGAAATGGTTGACTGGGTTGAGCAAGGCGGAAATATTCTCTTTGGTGTTACGCTAGTTAAGGATGATGCTTCTGCATCCATTGAGCAAAAATTAGGAGTAACGAATTCCAGTGCTGAAAATTCTGTGGTAAACAAAATGTATATTGATAAAGACTTCATGATTGGTGGCGGGAAAAGTTATCCAATTGATGGAGGATTTGAATCGGCTTGGACGGTCTCTCTTTCATCAGACACCAAAGTTCACGCTTGGACAGATAATGAAGCGCGTATTCCTCTTGTTTGGGAGAAAAAATATGGCAAAGGCAAATTTATAGTAGATAATTTTGGAATTTACGAAAGAGCAGTTCGTGGGATTTATGCAGCTTCTTATAGCTTGTTGACAGAAGCAACAGCTTATCCAGTAATTAATGGTGCTACGTTCTATTTGGATGATTTCCCTTCACCAGTACCAGCAGGAGATGCTACCTACATTAAGCGAGATTACAATACAAGTATTTCTGATTTTTATACGAATATTTGGTGGCCGGATTTATTGAAGTTATCTGAAAAGTACGGTATCAAGTATACTGGTGGTGTCATTGAAAATTATGAAGATGATACATCAGGAAATGTAACGGCACAAAAAGATATAGAGCGCTTTAAGTATTTTGGAAAATCTCTTTTAGCAAATGGCGGAGAGATTAGCTACCACGGTTATAATCACCAGCCACTTTCTCCAAAGGATGTTGATTATGGAGATGAATTTCCAACATACAAGACTTGGAAAGACAAAAAAGCAATGGAATCTTCTATTCGTGAGTTGATTCGATTTACGAAGGAGCTCTTTCCAAAAGGCGAAAAGTCTGTCTATATTCCACCTTCAAATGTTCTTTCAAAAGAAGGAAGAGAAGTGTTGAGAGCGAAATTCCCAGAAATTAAAAGCATTGCCAGTAACTATTTCCCAGGAAAATTCACCTATTCTCAAGAATTTGAGGTAGCTGATGATGGACTGATTGAGCAACCACGGATTGTTTCAGGTGCATCATGGGACAATTATTCTAAGCTGACTGTTTTTTCAGAGCTGAATATGCATTATGTAATGACCCATTTCCTCCATCCAGATGATGTGATGGACGAAGATCGAGGTGCAAAACTTGGCTGGGCAAAATTATATAAAGATTTTGGTGATGAGATTGCATGGGTTGATAAAATGGCACCTAATATTAGAGATTTGACGGGTTCTGAAATGGCGGGGGCCATTCAACGCTATGGTATTTTAAGTGTTCAGCAACAGAAGACTGATACTGGTTTGGAATTAAATCTTGGGAATTTCCATGATAATGCCTACGTAATGCTTCGGTTGAATGAAGGAAAACCAGGAAAAGTGACAGGTGGAAAATTAGAGCATTTGACTGGTAATCTTTATTTATTGCATGCTACGTCTGCAAAAGTAGCGATTGAATTGAAATAAAAAGAGAAAAGAAAATAAAAATGAGAATCTGTTTGGTTTTAGAGGGCTCTTACCCTTATGTACATGGTGGTGTATCCACTTGGATGCACCAATATATCACAGAAATGAAAGAACATGAATTTATCATTTGGGTTATTGGGGCCAATGAAGAACAAAAGGGAAAATTTGTCTATGAATTTCCTGAAAATGTCGTAGAAGTTCATGAAGTGTTTCTGGATAGCTTAGATGGCTTCGAAACGACAGATACAAGTCTTGAAGAATTAACTGGTGAAGAATATGAAGCTTTAAAACAGTTAGTTTTTTGTGCCAATCCTGATTGGTCACTTATTTTTGACATGTTGCAAGATGGAAAAATTCAGCGAGATAATTTTTTAGCGAGCGAAGAGTTCTTTTCCATGATTCAAGAGCTATGTGAAGAAAAATATGCTTCACAGCCTATGTCAGATGTCTTTCATACCATTCGTTCCATGCTTTTTCCTCTGTTGAACCTCTTATCAAGCAGTATTCCTTCTGCGGATGCGTATCATGCTATTTCTACAGGGTATGGTGGTATTCTAGCTACATTAGCAAGCACACGTACGCGAAAGCCGTTACTTCTAACGGAGCATGGTATTTATACACGTGAACGTGAGGAAGAGATTATTCGTGCAGATTGGATCTTGCCCTCTATGCGTAAGCAATGGATTGATTTCTTTTATATGTTATCAGATGCTATTTATTCTAAGGCAGATTGTATTACGAGTCTTTTTTCAAAAGCTCGTGAAACACAAATTGCTCTTGGTTGTGATGCGAAAAAATGCCGAGTTATTTCAAATGGTATTGATTATGAAAGCTTTTCTAACATTCCTTTTGAAAAAGATGATTGGATTAACATCGGCGCTGCTGTCAGAATGGCGCCAATTAAAGATATTAAAACTATGATTTATGCTTTTTACGAAGTATCCTCCCAGATGCCAAATGTTCGCCTTTATATCATGGGTGGGGTGGATGATAAAGCTTATGCGGAAGAATGCTACGCTTTAGCTCGTAAATTAAAATTAGAAAATCTGATTTTTACAGGACGTGTAGATGTCAAGGAATACTTAAAAAAGATGGATTTCATGATTCTAACAAGTATATCAGAAGGTCAACCATTATCTATTTTGGAGTCAATGGCTGCTGGAAAACCTTGTGTTACAACGGATGTTGGCTGTTGTAAAGAATTATTAGAGGGAAAGCTAGACGATACATTAGGTTCAGCTGGCTATTGTGTGCCACCTACAGACTTAATGAGCTTAGCACATGCAATGCTTGTAATGGCAAGTTCAGAAGAAAAACGTCTAAAAATGGGACAGATTGCTAAAAAGAGAAGTGAGCAATTTTACCAGTATCATCAAATGATTGAACAATATAGACAATTATATAAAGAGTATGTAAGATAATGGCAGGTCTGGGATTTGAACTGCGAAAAGTATATAATAAAGGTAACTTCCTTGCAAAACAAAAAGCTTATGGTTATGCAGGAGTTGTATATGTTGGGCCAATGATTCTTGGGATCTTGCTTATCTTGTCAGTTGTCGGTCTAAGTGTTTTAGGTCACTTCGGGAATGGTGAACGTGATCATTTACTGGGCTTAATTTCGTATTCTATACTAGCTTCTCTAGCAATTACCAACCTCTTTTCAATGATTGTTACCCGCTATGTAGCAGATATGCTTTATGAGAAAAAGTTTGAAAAAGTGCTATCTTCTTATTTTTCCTCTGGAGCCGTAATGCTAGGTCTTGGAGTTGTGACTTATGGAGTTTTTCTCTTGATTTCAGGGATTCCTTTGTTAGAAATCATCTTAAATTTGGTCTTGTTTAGTGAACTATGCCTAATTTGGAATGCCGTGAATTACTTAACAGCTGTAAAAGATTACCGTAGTATTCTAAAAACTTTTGCTATAGCAATAGGTATTACTATTGGAGTTGGTTTAGTGGCGCTGGCATCGGCTATTCCATATGGTTTGCTCCTTAGTGTTTGTATATCTTATGGCTTCATTCTTGTACAAATGATTCGTATTTTGTACAGGCACTTCCCCAAAAATTATGCCGCCAATTTTGAATTCTTAATTTGGTTTGATCGATATTTAGATCTTTTCAAAGTAGGCATTTATATGTTTATTGGACTTTTTTCCCATATCGTCATCAATTGGTTTGGCCCACTCAGCAAGGAAATCGGAGGATTGTTTTATACAGCACCGGTTTACGATGTCCCTGCCATGTTAGCTTATCTGGTTACTTTAGTATCAACTGTAAACTTTGTGGTCTCTGTTGAGGTGAAGTTTTATCCTAAATTTAGGAAATATTACCATATGTATGAAGGAGTGGGAAGTGTTAAGAAAATCAACCAGAGCGAAATTGAAATGATGAATGTTCTTCGGAATGAATTAAAGTATTTATCATGGAAACAGCTTCTGGCTACTTTATTAGCCATGTTTGTGGGAATTGTTCTATTGACAGTTTTACCGCTTGGTTTTAACAGTCAGATGAAAGGTTATTTTCAAACACTTTGCTTAGGTTACGGGCTTTATGCTGTAGGAAATGTCAATCTATTGATGCTACTTTATTTTGTTGATTATGAAGGGGCAAAGAAATGTGCGAGATGGTTTGCAGGAATCTCTGTTATTTTTAGTATCCTTACCCAATTTATGGATACATCTTTTATTGGATATGGCTTCTTATTAGCTGCTCTTGTACTTTATCTTACGGCGAGTACGCGATTGAGCGAATATACAAAAGATCTTCCCTATCGTATCCTAGGAAGTCAAGAAGTCGTTTCTCGTGAAAAGGAAGGCTTCTTTACGAGGTTATTCACTACTTTGAAAGCGAGGTCGAAGGATGGATAATAAATGGACTAAATTTTTACTGGTTTTTGGATTAATGGCACTTGCATTTATTATTTTAGCTATTTCTGATAGTGGTGGAAACAAAACGAAGCAACCAACTACAAAACATGTAAAAAAAGAAAAAGTGGCAAACATCAACGATCGTCATCTTCGAGATAAAGAATCTTTGTATGCCCAAAAAGACCCAGATGTAATTACCATGTATTTAACGGTAAGACGCGGAAATACTGCGGAGAACACCAATCACTCTTGGCGAGAAATCAATCAATATTCTGCTTATGATTATGAAAAAATGGGAGTGAAACGCTATCAGGTTGCGGGTCTTTTGCAAGTAGGAAATGAAAAAGGTCCTGTTGCGGGTGAATTTGGATTTGAGGAGCAAGTTCCAAATGCGACCGTTCAAATTCGAGGACAAAGCTCCAGCCGTTCAAAGCAGAAAAGTTATAAGATAGAAATCAAATAAAATAAAGGGACTTGGGAAGGACAGCGAACGATCAATTTGAATAAGCACCCTTACGAAGCTCTTCGCTTTCGAAATAGACTGGCGTTTAAATTGATGGAAGGCATTCCGCAAATTGTTGGACTTCGCACTCAATTTGTCCATTTGTATGTCAAAGATGAAACTGGTTCAGGTTCAAAGAATTTTGAGGACTATGGACTATATACACAAGTTGAACAACTGAATAAAACAGCTCTTGAAGCGCATGGATTAGATAGAGCTGGTCAACTTTATAAGTTGAACAACTTTGAATTTTATCGGAAGGAAGATGCTATTCGAAAGGAAAATGACCCAAAGTTCGATAAGAAAAAATTTGAAGAACTCTTAGAAGTTAAGGGGGATCACGATCATACCAAGCTTATTGATATGTTGGATAAATTGAATGATAAGTCAACGACAGGCGATAAAATATTAGAAAAATATTTTGATGCCGAAAATATCCAATATTGGTTAGCTTTTCAGATTTTAATGGGAAACATTGACAGTCAAAATCGGAATATGTTCCTTTATAGCCCACAAAATGGAACTCGTTGGTATATTTTACCTTGGGATTTGGACGATTCCTTGCGGAAAGGCGAGCGAGAACTTCGTAGACCGGGGGCGTTGGGACAAAATTCTTCGCGTTATGGTGTCAGTAATTATTGGGGGAATCTCCTTTTTCAACGATTGCTAAAATCTGAAAGATTTAGAACGGGTTTGGATAAAGTGGTTGATAAATTATATAGAAATCAACTTAGTCCTAACAGTATCGGTGACTTGAGCAAGCAATATGCGAATATTGTCAAACCATATTTAAGTCGTATGCCAGATGTGGAGCGTATGCCTATAAAAGAGGAGCAATATGACAAGATTTTAAATGAATTACCAAAGGAAGTTGAAAAAAATTATCAAGATTATAAAAATAGTTTGCAGTCTCCTCAACCATTTTATATTGACCAGCCAAGAGTTGAGAATGGGGAACTGGTTCTTAAGTGGATGTCATCATACGATTTTAACAATAAAGAAATCACTTATCATGTAGAATTAGCTAAGGATCCTAACTTTAAAGATAAGATCCTTGACAAGAAAGGTCTAGCAGAGACAAGTGTCACTACAAAACATCTTCCAAAAGGTCAATATTTTATGCGCGTGATTGCTACAAATTCTGATGGTAAATCTCAGGCCGCTTTTGAACAATATCGTGTGGATACTACCAGTCTTTTTGGCGTTTTAAGTTTTTATGTGATGGAAGATGGTAAGATAAAGGTTGATGTTTATGAAAATAAATAAAGAAGAACAGTTTCGTCATGAAGGGAAATACCTAATTGGTCTGAAAGGAAAAGAACTATTGACGCAACGCTTTGGCTCCATCCTATCTTTGGATAGACATGCTCAAAATGGTGGGTATACTATTCGTAGTCTGTACTTTGATGATTACTGGAATAGTGCTTATGAGGAGAAAGAAGCGGGAATTTTGATGCGTAAAAAATACCGTATTCGGATCTATAATTTTAGTGACCGAAGTATCAAATTGGAGCGCAAAAAGAAATTTGGACAGTATATTTATAAGGAAGCTGCACCTTTGACACGAGAAGAAACAGAGAAAATTATTGATGGAAATTATGATTTTCTTCTTCATAGCCCCTATTCGCTGTGTCGAGAATTTTATGTTGAATGTGTGGCAAATATGATGCGACCTCGTGTCATAGTAGACTATGAACGAGAACCTTGGGTTTATGACGCAGGAACAGTTCGATTGACATTTGATTCCAATGTTCGTGCTGCTATTGGGAGTTATGATATATTTGATGAAACCTTGCCAACGTTGCCTGTTCTCGCACCAGGCAAGCTGGTTTTTGAAGTAAAATATACAGAATTACTACCGCAAATTATAAAAACTATCATTCCGCCACAAGCTTCCGAGTTTCTTGCCGTATCCAAATATGTATTGTGTTATGAAAAAACAGCATACTTACATGATTTCGGATACTGGTATGATACAGACCACTAGTAGAGGAGAAAAAGATGAGTGTTCAAGATATCGTTAAAAAATCTGTCTTACAATCAGAAAATTTCACAACCCAAAATATTGGGAAAATTGTTGCAACCTTACTATTAGCCATTGCACTAGGAGCTTTCATTTACTTTGTTTATCAACGATTTTTTACCGGCATTGTCTATTCTAGAAGTTTTGCCATGACCTTAGTTGGAATGTCTATTTTAACAGCGATGGTAACACTAGCTATTAGCTCAAACATTGTTATTTCACTTGGTATGGTAGGGGCGTTGTCTATCGTTCGTTATCGTACGGCGGTTAAGGATCCGATGGACTTGCTTTATCTGTTCTGGGCTATTACAACAGGAATTACCGTTGGAGCGGGCATGTACATTTTGGCAATTGTAACGGCAACTGTCATTTTTGGAATGTTAATCATTTTTAGCAAAATGCAGGGGCAAGGAAAAGTCTATATTGCTGTTATCCATTATAAAGGTGATGAAACGGGCGATAAAATTATTCAGGCTTTTGGAAAAATGAAATATTTTGTTAAGTCAAAAACGATGCGAGGAGATACTGTCGAAATGGCAGTAGAGGTCTTTTGTCAAAAAGAGAATTTTGTTTTTGTAGAGCAAATCCGGAATATTGAGCAAGTTTCGGATGTGACTCTGATTCAATACAATGGTGAATATCACGGATGATGAGAATGAACAGAATAATACCAATTTGTTTAGGTGTTTTAGCCCTCCTATTTATTTGTGTAGTGCTTTTTTCTCCTTCTTTTAAAAAAGGTAGAAAACGAGTGGAGCAGAATTTTACTTACTCTGATAAAGCACTAGCCAATCCTCTGATGGGCTATGCTCCTTCAGCTAAGGAATCAGAAGTAACTAAGGATGTTCAGCTGGTTTATATGGATGTAACTTGGAAAGAATTGGAGCCTAAAAAAGGGGTATATGCTTGGGAAACCTTAGAAGAGAAAAATCAGCTCAAACGTTGGCTAAAAGAAGGCAAACATGTTGTTTTACGCTTTGTTTTGGACTATCCTCGGAAAGCCACTCATGAGGATATTCCTTCTTGGTTGATCAAAGAAATGTCTGATCCGGGAGACCGCTATACTTCTTCCTATGGAAAAGGTTTTTCGCCTAATTATGAGGATAAAAAACTTCTTCAATATTATCAAAAAGCGGTTGAAGCAATGGGACAACGCTGGGCCGATTCAGGACAAATTTCTTTTATTGAGCTAGGAGGGTTAGGTCATTGGGGAGAGTGGCATGTGAATGATGAGGCTAATATTCGGAAGTTGCCGGAAGCGGCTATTCGTGAAAAATATATTACCCCTTGGATAGATGCTTTCCCAGAAGCGAATATTTTAATGCGGCGTCCATTCGTAGCAGCCAAGAAGTATGGATTTGGTCTTTATAATGATGTGGTTGGAGACGAAGAAAGTAAAAAAGTTTGGCTCAATTGGATTCAATCTGGTGGAGATTATGATCAGGAAAATGCAAAAAATGGTTTAGTCCCTATGCCAAATGCCTGGCAAACAGCTCCTATTGGAGGTGAATTCACTAGCTCTGCTAGCATGAAAGCTCTTATGGGCAAACAGCTCAAACAAATCATTGAAGAAGTTCAAGAGTCCCATACAACTTTCTTAGGACCCAAAATTGCTGAAATGATAGACAATGATGATAGTGGCTATAATGAAATCTTGAAAAACATGGGCTATCGTTTATGGGTTCCTCAGATGACACTTATCTCTGGCAAGAAGACTACTCAATTATCACTAACATTAGCAAATAAAGGAGTTGCTCCCTTTTATCGTAATTGGAAAGTGAAGATTTACGTTCAAGATAGGTCAGGCGCTATTGTTGAAAGTAAAACTGTACCAATTGAATTAACAAAAATCTTACCTCATAAAGCACAAAAAGTAAAAATTTCTCTTTCGACAGCTAACTTGACTGAGCAGAGCAGAGGTTATAAAGTTGCTTTAGGAATTATTTCTCCTCTTACCAAGAAACCAGCTGTTCGATTTGCCAATAAAGGACAGGAAAGAGAAAAACTGCTAACCTTGTATGATGACACTAAAAATTAGAAACTATTAAAACCAGCGTTGTAATGTTATTTATGACACTGGTTTTTACTTTTCGATAAATTCTTAAGCCAAGTTATAGTTTAATCTAAGTTGAGCTTTAATCTGCAAAGTTACTAATAGAACAATTATAAAAAATGTGCTACATACTTGTAAATGTTTTGAAAAGCTGCTAAAATACAATAAGTGTCAAATTCAAAGTAATTTGAATAATCTAATAATTTGAAACAAGGAAGAAAGATGCAAAAAAGAGAAGTATTTGGTTTTCGTAAAAGTAAAATTAGCAAAACGCTTTGTGGCGCTGTTCTAGGGACAGTAGCAGCAGTCTCTATAGCAGGACAAAATGTTTTTGCCGATGAAACGACCACTACTAGTGATGTAGATACTAAAGTAGTTGGAACACAAACTGGAAATCCAGCGACCAATTTGCCAGAGGCTCAAGGGAGTGCGAGTAAGGAAGCTGAACAAAGTCAAAACCAAGCTGGAGAGACAAATGGTTCAATACCAGTTGAAGTACCTAAAACTGATCTTGATCAAGCAGCAAAAGATGCTAAGTCTGCTGGTGTCAATGTTGTCCAAGATGAAACGGTTGATAAAGGGACGGTAAAGACAGCTCAAGAGGCTGATCAAAAAGAAACTGAAATCAAAGAAGCCTATGCCAAACAAGCTGAAGACATCAAGAAAACGACAGATCAATATAAGTCGGATGTAGCCGCTCATGAAGCAGAAGTTTCTAAGATTAACGCTGAAAATCAAACAACTAAAGAACAATATGAGAAGGATATGGCTGCTCATAAAGCAGAGGTTGAACGGATTAATGCCGCCAACGCAGCAGCAAAAGCGGATTATGAAGCTAAGTTAGCCCAATATCAAAAAGATTTAGCAGTTGTACAAAAGACGAATTCCGATAATCAAGCAGCCTATCAAAAAGCTCTTGCAGCTTATCAAGGTGAATTAAAACGCGTTCAGGAAGCTAATTCAGCAGCTAAAGCTGAATATGACGCTGCCGTAGCTGCTAACAATGCTAAAAATAAAGAAATTGCGACTACTAATGAGGAAATCAGAAAGCGTAATGCAACGGCCAAAGATGAATATGAGACTAAGTTAGCCCAATATCAAGCTGAACTAAAGCGTGTTCAGGAAGCTAATGCCGCAAACGAAGCAGACTATCAAGCTAAATTGATCGCTTATCAAACAGAGCTCGCTCGCGTTCAAAAGGCTAATGCGGATGCTAAAGCGGCCTATGAAGCAGCTGTAGCAGCAAATAATGCCCAAAATGCGGCACTCACAGCTGAAAATACTGCAATTAAGCAACGCAATGAGAATGCTAAGGCGACTTATGAAGCTGCACTCAAGCAATATGAGGCCGATTTGGCAGCGGTGAAAAAAGCTAATGCTGCAAACGAAGCAGACTATCAAGCTAAATTGACCGCCTATCAAACAGAGCTCGCTCGCGTTCAAAAAGCCAATGCGGATGCTAAAGCGGCCTATGAAGCAGCTGTAGCAGCAAATAATGCCGCAAATGCAGCGCTCACAGCTGAAAATACTGCAATTAAGAAGCGCAATGCGGATGCTAAAGCTGATTACGAAGCAAAACTTGCTAAGTATCAAGCAGATCTTGCCAAATATCAAAAAGATTTAGCAGACTATCCAGTTAAGTTAAAGGCATACGAAGATGAACAAGCTTCTATTAAAGCTGCACTGGCAGAACTTGCAAAACATAAAAATGAAGACGGAAACTTAACAGAACCATCTGCTCAAAATTTGGTCTATGATCTTGAGCCAAATGCGAACTTATCTTTGACAACAGATGGGAAGTTCCTTAAGGCTTCTGCTGTGGATAACGCATTTAAGCAAGATACAAATCAATATAGTAAAAAGAACCTTCAATTAGATAACCTTAATGTTAAATATCTAGAAAACGCAGGAGCCACTGCCTCATCTATGGAATTATACGGAAATATAGGTGATAAATCGAGTTGGACAACAAATGTAGGCAACAAAACAGAAGTTAAATGGGGATCAGTACTTTTAGAACGGGGTCAAAGCGCAACAGCTACATACACTAATTTGCAGAATTCTTATTATAATGGTAAAAAGATTTCTAAAATTGTCTATAAGTATACAGTGGATCCTGAATCTAAGTTTCAAGGTCAAAAGGTTTGGTTAGGTATTTTTACCGATCCAACTTTAGGTGTTTTTGCTTCCGCTTATACAGGTCAAGATGAAAAAAACACTTCTATTTTTATTAAAAATGAATTCACTTTCTATGACGAAGATGGAAAACCAATTAATTTTGATAATGCCCTTCTCTCAGTAGCTTCTCTTAACCGTGAAAATAATTCTATTGAAATGGCCAAAGATTATACGGGTAAATTTGTCAAAATCTCTGGATCATCTATCGGTGAAAAGAATGGCATGATTTATGCTACAGATACTCTCAACTTTAGGCAGGG
Organism: Streptococcus sp. KHUD_010; assembly: GCF_040207525.1. Lineage (NCBI taxonomy): Bacteria > Bacillati > Bacillota > Bacilli > Lactobacillales > Streptococcaceae > Streptococcus > Streptococcus sp. KHUD_010. Next base: position 346,669 of record NZ_CP157941.1, read on the forward strand.
TCAAGGTGGTGCTCGTTGGACCATGTATACCAGAGCTAGCGAACCGGGATCTGGTTGGGATAGTTCAGATGCGCCTAACTCTTGGTATGGTGCTGGTGCTATCCGCATGTCTGGCCCTAATAACAGTGTGACTTTGGGTGCTATCTCATCAACACTTGTTGTGCCTGCTGATCCTACAATGGCAATTGAAACTGGCAAAAAACCAAATATTTGGTATTCTTTAAATGGTAAATCCGTGCGGTTAATGTTCCTAAAGTTACCAAGGAAAAACCCACACCGCCGGTTAAACCAACAGCTCCAACTAAACCAACTTATGAAACAGAAAAGCCATTAAAACCGGCACCAGTAGCTCCAAATTATGAAAAGGAGCCAACACCGCCGACAAGGACACCGGATCAAGCAGAGCCAAACAAACCCACACCGCCGACCTATGAAACAGAAAAGCCGTTGGAGCCAGCACCTGTTGAGCCAAGCTATGAAGCAGAGCCAACACCGCCGACAAGGACACCGGATCAGGCAGAGCCAAACAAACCCACACCGCCGACCTATGAAACAGAAAAACCATTAGAGCCAGCTCCTGTAGCTCCGACTTACGAAGCAGAGCCAACGCCACCGACAAGGACACCAGATCAACCAGAACCAAACAAACCTGTTGAGCCAACTTATGAGGTATTACCAACGCCACCAGCAGATCCTGTTTATAAGAAGACGCCTCCGGCTCCGGCTGTACCGACTGTTCACTACCATTACTTTAAGTTAGCCGTACAGCCACAAGTCAATAAAGAAATCAAAAATAATAATGATGTAGATATTGATAAAACCTTAGTGGCGAAACAATCGACTGTTAAATTCCAATTGAAGACGGCTGATCTACCAGCTGGACGGGATGAGACGACTTCCTTTGTTTTGGTCGATCCATTACCCTCTGGCTATCAATTGAATCTTGAGGCAACGAAAGTAGCTAGTGCTGGCTTCGATGTTAGCTATGATTCAGCAACGAATACAGTAACCTTTAAAGCAACTGCACAAACTTTAGCTGCTTTTAATGCGGATCTGACCAAGTCAGTAACAACGATTTATCCAACAGTGGTCGGACAAGTTCTTAACGATGGCGCAACTTATAAGAATAACTTCACGCTGACAGTCAATGATGCTTATGGAATTAAATCCAATATCGTTCGTGTGACAACACCGGGTAAACCAAACGATCCGGATAATCCAAATAACAATTACATCAAACCAAGCAAAGTAAACAAGAACAAAGACGGTGTGGTGATTGATGGGAAAACAGTTCTTGCCGGTTCAACGAATTATTATGAACTAACTTGGGATTTGGATCAATACAAAGGAGATAAATCGTCAGCAGATACCATTCAAAAAGGATTTTACTATGTAGATGATTATCCAGAAGAAGCGCTTGAATTGCGTCAGGATTTAGTGAAGATTACAGATGCTAATGGTAATGAAGTTACTGGTGTTAGTGTGGATAATTATACTAGTCTTGAAGCAGCCCCTCAAGAAATTAGAGATGTTCTTTCTAAGGCAGGAATTAGACCTAAAGGTGCTTTCCAAATTTTCCGTGCCGATAATCCAAGAGAATTTTATGATACTTATGTTAAAACAGGCATCAATTTGAAGATTGTATCACCAATGGTTGTTAAAAAACAAATGGGACAAACAGGCGGCAGTTATGAAAATCAAGCTTACCAAATTGACTTTGGTAATGGTTATGCATCAAATATCGTTATCAATAATGTTCCTAAGATTAACCCTAAGAAAGATGTGACCTTAACACTTGATCCGGCTGATACAAATAATGTTGATGGTCAGACTATTCCACTGAATACAGTCTTTAATTACCGTCTAATCGGTGGTATCATTCCTTCCAATCATTCAGAAGAGCTCTTTGAATATAGTTTCTCTGATGATTATGATCAAACAGGCGATCAATATACTGGTCAGTATAAGGTCTTTGCCAAGATTGATATGACTCTTAAAGATGGAACAGTTATCAAATCAGGTGATGATTTAACGAAGTATACGGAAGCAGAAGTTGATTCAGTTAAAGGGATCATTACGATTAAATTCAAGGAAGATTTCTTGCGTTCTGTTTCAGTTGATTCAGCCTTCCAAGCCGAAAGCTATGTCCAAATGAAACGGATTGCAGTTGGTACTTTTGAAAATACCTATGTAAATACGGTTAATGGTGTGACTTACGCATCTAATACGGTTCGTACAACGACACCAAAACTGGAAACTCCAACCCCATCAACTCCAGCTAAACCGAAGCAAGTACTTCATGCATTAGCTGTTCCAAGCCTTCCAAGAACAGGAACGAGTGCGAGCTATATGCCTTACTTGGGAGTAGCTGCATTGTTAAGTGTTTTAGGCTTAGGACAGTTAAAACGGAAAGCAGAGGAGAATGACTGAATCTCAAATGACTTTGTAGAAAAAGTTTGAATTCTTTACTTAATATAAAGTTTCCCCTTAAGTTGATATAAAAATAGCAACTTAGGGGGTATTTGCTTTAACTTTGTGGATTATCAGATTGCGTCTTTTCATAAAAAACTGTATGATAGGGATAGTGTGATTTTAGAAAGAAGATAAGATGAAAAGATTCATGGAGAAGGCTAGTATTCTGGCTTTATCATTTGTGTTGACAACGGCATTTTCAATTTCCAGCGCCTTACCGGCAATGTTTCAGTTTTATAAGAATTATTCCTCTAGTCAGGTAGAGTTATTAATCTCCTTGCCGTCTATTGGGATTATGTCTTTATTGCTTTTTAATAGTATTTTAGAGCGTTTTTTATCTGAGCGACAAATGATTATACTAGGGCTATTGTTATTTTCTCTTTGTGGTCTCATCCCATTTTTCAATCAAGCTTATGGTTTCGTTTTTGCTTCGCGATTTATTTTTGGTTTAGGGCTAGGTATGATGAACCCTCGAGCAATTGCGATTATTAGTGAGCGATTCCAAGGGAGAGAGCGTGTGCAGATGTTGGGCTACCGTGGGTCAGCAGAAGTTGTTGGGATGGCTTTGTTGACTTTAGCGGTCGGGCAACTCTTGCGTTTTGGCTGGACAACAACTTTTCTAGTTTATACAGTTGGCTTTATTATTTTAGCACTATATCTTTTGTTTGTTCCTTATGAAAAAAGCAAAGTCGATAAACATGAGCATCTCAAGTCTGCTCAGAAAATGGCCACAAAACAAGTGCATTTAAGCATATTGTTGGCTTTTATAGCTGGAATGATTGTGTGTACTAATGTCGCTATCAATTTACGTATTCCAAGTCTTGTCTTACAGAATAAAATGGGAAGTGCTGAAACAGCGAGCTTGATTCTCAGCTGTATGCAGCTTGTCGGGATTCTAGCTGGCGTTAGCTTTGCCAGCTTAGTGAGTATGTTGAAAAATCGCTTATTGACAGTAACGGGAATTATTTTTGGTTTCAGTCAAGTGATGATTGGCTTTTCAAGTCAGATTTGGCTCTTAAGTGTGAGTGCCCTTTTGGCTGGTTTTGCGTATAGCGTATCTCTAACAGCTGTATTTCATATTGTATCAGAGAAAATTCCTGCTCATTTGGTCAATCGCGCAACAGCGATTGTTGTCTTGGGTTGCAGTAGTGGTGCTTCAGTATCAACATTCGTCCTATCCTTGATTGGAATCATTTCTTCTGTTCCAACCTTTATTTTTAGCGTACTAGGGGTTCTCATGATAGCAGTATCCATTTTAGCTGCTTTTGTCACTCATTAACAAAAGCAGCTAAAAGATGCGATTAGATAAGTTTTTAGTAGAAACGGGTTTTGGCTCACGAACAGAAGTCAAGCAACTTTTAAAGAAGAAACAAGTTTTGGTCAACAGGAAGGCTGTCACATCAGCGAAAGTGCAAATAGATGAAAATTAGGACGAAATTTCGGTTAATAACCGAGTTCTAGTCTATGAAAGATTTGTCTATTATCTTTTAAATAAACCCAAAGGTGTTATTTCTGCCACTGAAGACGCTAGGCAACGAACGGTTTTGGACTTGCTGGATGAAAATGCACGCCAGAAAGAAGTCTTTCCAGTCGGACGGCTCGACATTGATACTCATGGTCTTTTGTTATTAACCAATAATGGAGCTTTGGCACACGCCATGCTGTCTCCTAAAAAGCATGTAGCAAAAGTTTATCGTGCAAAGGTAGATGGGATTATAACTGAAAAAGATGTGGAGCATTTTGAAGCAGGAATAGAGCTCAAGGGCTTTACCTGTCAGCCTGCAAAATTGACCATATTAGAAGTGAATGAAGAGCAGCAAACTTCTCTGGTGGAGATTATAATTTCTGAAGGAAAATTTCACCAAGTGAAGCGAATGGTTCAGGCTTGCGGAAAAACGGTAACAGATTTGGAACGCCTTTCTATGGGACCATTAACTTTGGATAAAGAGTTGGCAACAGGAACTTTTCGTCGTTTGACACAGGAAGAAATAAAAAGTCTCAAACGATTTGGCGTAGAACTCTTATAATTTGTATCAGTTGACAAAAACTTTCCTTCTTGGTAGAATAAGAATGTCGTTAAAGACAAATAACTTTTTCTTGGTATTAGGTGGGCCAAGCCTAACACTCGGATGAAGCGTAAAGAAAAGGAGTCTATCATGGCAATCTCAAAAGAGAAAAAAAATGAAATTATTGCACAATATGCACGTCACGAAGGTGACACAGGTTCAGTTGAAGTACAAGTAGCTGTTCTTACTTGGGAAATTAACCACCTCAATGAACACATCAAGGTACACAAAAAAGACCACGCTACTTACCGTGGATTGATGAAAAAAATCGGTCGTCGTCGTAACCTTCTTGCATACTTGCGTAAGAACGATGTTAACCGTTACCGTGAATTGATCAACTCACTCGGACTTCGTCGTTAATTCAATTAAAAGTCTCTCATAAAAATGAGAGCTTTTTTTCTACCATTGAAAATAGAAATGTGGTAGAGTAAGCATATCCCTTGACTGTTGTAACAGCTATTGATACAATGTATTTATAAAAATAATTACAAATGTAATTGAATAATAAAAAGGAGAATGACCATGATTGAAATCACTTATTTGGATGCCAGTAAGCAAGAGAGGGTTATAACGTTTGAAAGCTATCAAGAATTTGAGCAATCGCAGCAAGCCTGCTTGATCAATGTAGCAGATTATTATCCGGTTCAAAAGCTGCTTGTTAATGGACACGAATTGGATTACCAAGGGACTTACGGCGATGTTTTCTTTTATCTAATGAAGCAAGATTTAAATCAATACAAATAAAAGTGAGGTAAAATGATGACAAAAGCTATTACTGATGCAACGTTTGAAGCAGAAACAAAGGACGGTCTTGTTCTTATTGACTTTTGGGCAACTTGGTGTGGACCTTGTCGCATGCAAGCTCCTATTTTGGAAAAACTTTCCGCAGAAATTCCAGAAGATGAATTGAAAATTGTGAAGATAGACGTTGATGAAAATCCAACAACTGCACGGCAATTCGGCATTATGAGTATTCCGACTCTCTTATTTAAAAAGAACGGTCAAGTTGTAAAACAAGTTGCTGGGGTACATACAGCAGCACAAATCAAGCAAATTGTGGCAGAATTAGGATAAATATAAAGAGTTTGAAACAAAAAATTTTGTTGTGAGAAATCCTTTGTTATTAAATGATCTGAATTGAAAAAATAAATAAAAAAGCGAGCAAGGTAGAGTCCTGATTAACAGAAAACTAAATTTTGTTCGCTTTTTATATTTGAGACTGGATTTTTGTTCCAGATTCTTTTTGAGCTATTGTCACTCTCCCAATTCTTTGCTATATTCAATAATCTGATCAACTGTGTCTGACAGGAATTGAATCGTATCACGAAGTGGTTTATCGGTAGAGATATCCGCACCAATGATGCGAGCTGATTCAAGAGGCGTTTTGCTTCCGCCAGATTTGAGGAAGTTGAGCCAATCGCGAGCGCCATTTTTGTCATTTTTCAAATGAAGATAGCCAGCAGTCGAGATGACGAGACCTGCGGAATAGGTATAACTATATAGTCCCATGTAATAATGACTTTGCCGCATCCAAGTGAGTGCAGCATTGTCATCAATTTCCACCGCATCACCCCAGAATTCGGTCAGAACCTCTTTCATGATACTGTTCAGTTTAGCAGCACCAAAAGTTTCACCGGCTTCAATCAGATTGTAAACACGGCGTTGGAAAGCTGCTTCTAGGAGGTGAGTAATGAAGTTATGGAAGTAAGTGTCGGTTAGACGGTGAGCCAAAGCAAAGCGTTTTTGACGTGGATTATCAAATTGATGCTCTAAATAGTCACTAAGCAGCAGCTCATTAAAAGTAGAAGGAGCTTCTACATAATAAGTTGACATGTGGGTATTAAAGTAGCTTTGGCTGTTGTCTGAGAAGATAAATTGACCAGAGTGACCAATTTCATGAATCAGAGTATATACATCGCTCATACGACCCGTCCAGCTCATGAGCACATAAGGGTGCACACGATAAGGGTCAGTTGCATAGCCTCCGGAGTCCTTACCGGCATTAGCTGCAAAATCCACCCAACGTTCTTTTTGATAATTGGCAATTTCGCGCGTGTATTCTTCTCCAAGCGGAGCAACGGATTTCATCACTAAGTCGTAAGCGTCATCAATAGTGACATCAGGATTGAGTGCGCTGTCCAAGTCCAATTTCCAATCTGCAAAGGTCATTTTTTCAAGACCGTTGATTTTAGCAACGTGTTTGAGGAACTTTTGTGCAACAGGTGCAAATTCAGTCATGATGAGGTCAATCTGCCGGTCAAACATAGAACGGTCTACCTCTTGCTCAGCCAAAAGATAGTCAAAGACAGAGTCATATCCCCGCATATCAGCAATCAGTTTTTCAGATTTTACTTGAGCCAGATAAGCTGCAGCAGCGGTATGCTGATGTTTACGAAGTCCAGCTGAGAAAGAACGGAAAGACTTTTCACGGACTTGAGCATTTTCGTGATTTTGGTAGAAATTTTCGTAGCTGATAAAGCTATTCTTATAAACTTTTCCGTCTACTTCAAAATCTTCCATGGCAAAATCACCTGCCCTCATTTTGGTGTAAATGTCTTGTGGGCTGTAAAAAACTTCACTAAGATTTGTCAGAGCCTTTTCGACATCAGCACCTAAATAGTGAGCTTTTTGAATTTTTGCTTGACGAATTGCAGCAGTCAAATGTGGTAGTTGTCCGAGACGGTCGAGTACTTTTTCATCGGCATTTACCAAAGCTGCGTCAAAGAAGCTAAGCGCAACGCTGGCTTCTGTTTCAAAATCTGTACCAGCTTGCGCAATATGTGCAAAGCTTTCATCACCGTAATCCGTTGTTTGCGGCATAAAGCTGTAGTTGCCAATATGGCTTCTTTGGATGTAGATTTGCTCCAACTCAGCGAAGGCTTTTTCAAAATCCTCGAAAGTATGAAGGTTGTCCTTATAATCACGTGTGAACTGATTGATGTCCTCGCGTGTTTTTTCAATCGCACGCAAGAAATCCTCTCGGTCTTGATAGAGGGCTGTTAAGTCCCACAGTTCATTTTCTGGAAATTCAGAACGTTGTTTTTGTTCAACCATAAATCCATTTCTCCTTGTCATTAACTTTCTTCTAGTATAGCAGAAAAACGCAATAAATAGACAGCATTACAAAAATTATCGCTAAATTCTCAAAAATTCTTGGTAAAAAGCTGTTTTAAGGCTTTTTCTTTTAGTTGAAAATATGATAAAATAAGGTTTATACGTGCTTGATACAAAGATGAGGATTTAAAGGCTTATTGGAGACAATCCTTGTTTATTTCAAAAGTATAGCAGATGAACATTGTGAGCGTTTAACGAGATTTGCGACAGGAACTTGTTAAATCAATACTATTTGGCAAGAGGCTTTGACTTAGCAAGGCATTTAGCGATTAGTGTAAATGGATTAGGTACTAAGTACCAATCAATTTTAATGCTTTGTATCTTGATCTTTGTAGGCAAGACGTATAAAAAAATTAGAAATTGAGTATAAGCTCAACGAGGAATATATATGACAAAGCAAGTATTTAAAACTACTTTTGCTGGTAAAGACTTGGTAGTTGAAACAGGTCAAGTGGCAAAACAGGCAAACGGCAGCGTAGTGGTGCGCTATGGTGAAAGCACTGTTTTGACAGCAGCCGTCATGTCAAAGAAAATGGCGACTGGTGATTTTTTCCCACTTCAAGTCAATTATGAAGAAAAGATGTATGCAGCTGGAAAATACCCTGGTGGATTTAACAAGCGTGAAGGTCGTCCTTCAACGGATGCGACTTTGACAGCTCGCTTGATTGACCGTCCAATTCGTCCGATGTTTGCGGACGGTTTCCGCAATGAAGTGCAGGTTATCAATACGGTTCTTTCTTATGATGCGAATGCTTCAGCGCCTATGGCAGCCATGTTTGGTTCATCTCTTGCTTTGTCAATTTCAGACATTCCTTTTAACGGTCCAATTGCTGGAGTGCAGGTCGGCTATGTCAATGGAGAATTGGTTATCAATCCAAATCAAGAACAAAAAGAAGCTTCGTTATTGGAATTAACCGTTGCAGGAACCAAAGAAGCAATTAACATGGTTGAGTCTGGTGCCAAAGAATTGTCAGAAGAGCTGATGTTGGAAGCCCTTCTGAAAGGTCACGAAGCAGTTAAGGAATTGATTGCTTTCCAAGAAGAAATCGTGGCAGCAGTCGGAAAAGAAAAAGCAGAGGTTGAGCTTCTTCATGTGGATGAAGAATTGCAAACAGAAATTGTAGCAGGCTATAATGCTGACCTTCAAAAAGCCGTTCAGGTAGAAGAAAAATTAGCGCGTGAAGTCGCAACTCAAGCTGTTAAAGACGAAGTTATAGCCCTTTACGAAGAAAAATATGCTGACCATGAAGAATTTGACCGTATCATGCGTGATGTAGCTGAAATTTTAGAGCAAATGGAGCATGCAGAAGTACGTCGCTTGATTACCGAGGATAAAGTTCGTCCGGATGGTCGTAAGGTAGATGAAATTCGTCCATTGGATGCTGAAATTGACTACCTACCACGTGTGCATGGATCTGGTCTCTTTACTCGCGGTCAAACTCAAGCATTGTCAGTTTTAACGCTTGCGCCAATGGGGGAGACACAAATCGTTGACGGTTTGGATCCAGAATATAAGAAACGCTTTATGCACCACTACAACTTCCCACAATACTCCGTAGGAGAAACTGGTCGTTATGGTGCACCAGGTCGTCGTGAAATCGGTCATGGAGCCCTTGGCGAACGTGCGCTTGCGCAAGTATTACCAAGTTTGGAAGAGTTTCCTTATGCTATCCGCTTGGTAGCAGAAGTCCTCGAATCAAACGGTTCCTCTTCACAGGCCTCAATTTGTGCTGGGACGCTGGCGCTTATGGCTGGTGGGGTACCAATTAAGGCACCAGTAGCCGGAATTGCCATGGGGCTCATTTCTGATGGCAGCAATTATACAATTTTAACAGATATTCAAGGTCTGGAAGATCATTTTGGAGATATGGATTTTAAGGTGGCTGGTACACGTGAAGGGATTACTGCTCTTCAAATGGATATCAAGATTGAAGGAATTACCGCTGAAATCCTGCAAGAAGCGCTTGCACAGGCGAAAAAAGCTCGTTTTGAAATTTTGGATTTGATTGAGCGTACAATTCCAGCTCCTCGTCCAGAACTCGCTCCAACCGCTCCAAAAATCGATACAATCAAGATTGATGTTGATAAAATTAAGATTGTCATCGGTAAAGGCGGTGAAACGATTGACAAGATTATCGCAGAAACAGGTGTCAAGATTGATATTGACGAAGAAGGAAATGTTTCTATTTACTCTAGCGATCAAGATGCGATTAACCGTGCCAAAGAAATCATTACAGCGCTTGTGCGTGAAGCAAAAGTAGATGAAGTGTATCATGCAAAAGTTGTTCGGATTGAGAAATTCGGTGCTTTTGTCAATCTCTTTGACAAGACAGACGCCTTGGTGCACATCTCTGAAATGGCTTGGACGCGTACCAATAAGGTTGAAGATTTGGTGCAACTTGGTGATGAAGTAGATGTCAAAGTTATTAAGATTGATGAAAAAGGCCGTGTGGACGCTTCTATGAAAGCTCTTCTACCACGTCCTCCTAAAGAAGAGAAAGCAAAAAAACATCATCATAAAACACATAAAGAGTATAAAGCTGTTCAAGAAGAAAAGGCGCAAGACTAGACAGGTTGCTAAGTGTTTGCCTTCAGTCTAAAGCTAGAAAGGAGTCATCATGGGTTGGTGGAAAGAGACGATAGATATTGTGAAAGAAAATGATCCAGCAGCTCGCTCCTCACTTGAGGTGCTGTTGACTTATCCTGGGATTAAAGCTTTGGCTGCTCACCGACTTTCTCACTTTCTGTGGAATCATGGATGTAAACTTTTAGCTCGGATGCACAGTCAATTTTGGCGCTTTTGGACTCAGATTGAGATTCATCCGGGGGCACAGATTGCTTCAGGTGTCTTTATTGACCACGGAAGTGGCTTAGTGATTGGCGAGACGGCCATTGTAGAAAAAGGAGTGATGCTCTATCATGGTGTCACTCTTGGAGGAACAGGGAAAGATTGTGGGAAACGTCATCCGACGGTTCGTCAAGGTGCGCTTATTTCAGCTCATGCGCAGCTAATTGGTCCGATTGAAATTGGTGAAAATGCCAAAGTCGGAGCGGGTGCGGTTGTGGTAGCAGACGTGCCAAGTGATGTGACTGTTGTTGGGATTCCAGCTAAAATTGTCCGAGTTCACGGGCAAAAAGATGCTCCAACGATCAAGAATTTAGAAGAAATCCGCGAAGAAAGTTATTATTCGTCTAAGTTGTAGATACTATTCTCAAAAATAGCACTTGAACCAAAAGTTAGTTTCCACTTAACAGAAAGAATGAAGTTAGAATATGATCAAAATTTATGATACTATGACCCGCAGTCTGCGTAAATTTGTCCCTCTGGAAGAGGGCAAGGTCAGGATGTATGTCTGCGGGCCGACCGTTTATAACTATATCCATGTCGGCAATGCTCGCTCAACAGTAGCCTTTGACACCATTCGGCGCTATTTTGAGTACCGTGGGTATGGGGTGGTTTATATATCCAATTTCACCGATGTGGATGATAAAATTATCAATCGAGCTAAAGAAGAGGGGATCACACCTCAGGAAGTGGCAGACAAGTACATTGCTGCTTTTCGGGAAGATGTGACGGCGCTGGGGGTTCAACCAGCGACCCGGCACCCGCGCGTAGTGGATTATATGACGGACATCATTGATTTTGTACAAGTCTTGGTGGATAAAGGATTTGCCTATGAGTCAGAAGGGGATGTTTACTTTCGGGTTGAAAAGTCCCCTAATTACGCTAAGTTAGCCAATAAAACCCTAGCAGACTTAGAGCTTGGAGCTTCTGGTCGGACAGATGAAGAAACGGCCCGCAAGGAAAATCCTGTTGACTTTGCTCTTTGGAAGGCTGCTAAGCCCGGTGAAATCTTCTGGGATAGCCCTTGGGGACCTGGTCGTCCAGGCTGGCATATCGAATGTTCCGTCATGGCGACAGAAATTCTGGGAGATACGATTGATATTCATGGCGGTGGAGCTGATTTAGAATTTCCGCACCATACTAATGAAATCGCTCAATCAGAAGCTAAAACTGGAAAGACTTTTGCCAACTACTGGATGCACAATGGCTTTGTCAATATTGATGATGTCAAGATGTCTAAGTCTCTAGGTAACTTTATAACGGTTCACGATGCCCTTAAAACCATTGACGGACAAGTCTTGCGTTTCTTTTTTGCGACTCAGCACTACCGCAAGCCTATCAATTTTACAGAAAAAGCCGTTCACGATGCGGAAGTGAATCTGAAATATCTGAAAAATACTTACGAGCAACCCTTTATGGGAACGGTTGACCTGACAGAATTGCAGACTTTTCTGGATAAATTCACCACTGCTATGGATGAAGATTTCAATGCAGCAAATGGTATTACAGTCGTTTTCGAACTAGCTAAGTGGATTAATTCCGGTCACTACAATCAAGAGGTGAAAAGTGCTTTTGCTGAGCTTCTGCAAGTTTTTGGTATTGTCTTTACAGCAGAAGTACTGGATGCGGATATTGAAGCCTTGATTGAGCAGCGCCAAGCTGCGCGTGTTGCCAAGGACTTTGCAACAGCTGATAAAATCCGTGATGAATTGGCAGCTAAAGGGATTAAGCTTTTAGATACCAAGGACGGAGTGAGGTGGATGCGTGATTGATGTCAATCTCATAAATGGTATTGCCTTGGCTTTTGAAGGCGATGCTATCTACTCAACTTATGTCCGCCGTCACTTGATTTTTCAAGGATTAACAAAGCCGAACCAGCTACACAGAGAAGCAACTAAGTATGTGTCAGCTCGCGCGCAAGCTAACCTCATTTCTCAAATGTTGGAAGAAAAAATTCTGACCGAAAAGGAAGAAGATATTTACAAGCGTGGACGCAATGCCAATAGCCATACAAAAGCTAAAAATGCTGATATTGTGACCTATCGCATGTCGACAGGTTTTGAAGCCGTTCTGGGATATTTGCACATGACCGATCAAATCAAGCGTTTAGAAGAGCTGATTGATTGGTGTATTGTGAGAGTGGAGGGCGCACAGCATGATAAAAACTGATTTTTTAAAATGGTTCCCTCAAGGGAGGCTTCAATCCAATCCAAATGCAAACGAAAATGAAGTGGCAATTCCCATTTCAAGTAATCAATGGTTGTTATTGAAGAAGAGCAGTTTGACGCAGCGAGAGCAAGAGCTTATTTCTTTACTGCTTGAGAAAGAGTCTGCATTTGATGGTGGACCTTGGTATGATTATTTGGTTCATAATCGTGGCAAAATGCCACAAAACGTTCAAAAGATACAGTTTGTTCATTGTCATTTATTCCATTATGAAAATGAAACGATTGGATCTTGGTTGGAAATGATGCGAACCATACTGCCCAATAGAATAGCAGATTTTCAGCTATCCTCTCAGGATTACATCTTTGTGCTGGATCAAACGCGGTTAGTTCCTGTAAAAGATGTGCTTCGTGATACTTTATCGGCTATCGAATATGACTTTAGCTTAACTCTGACGATTCAAATCGGGCAAATTTGGCCTCTAATTTTTGAAGAAAGTTATTCAGAACTTTTTCAAGCGGAACATACTCTTTTCGTCAAATGGTGGAAGCAGGTTCAACATTCCAATGTGTATTCTTTTTCTCAACTCTTTTTGTGGGGGATTGGTCAAAAGGATTTCATATTGCCAATTTTAACGAAAAAACTTCATCAATTGATTGAAAGTCAAGATCAGCTCGTTGATATTATTGCAGCTTTGTGGGAAAACACGGCAGTTGTGACAAAAGCTGCCCAGCAGTTGTATATTCATCGGAACACTTTACAGTATCATATTGATAAATGGGAAGAATTGACGGGTTTACAGCTAAAAGACCTGACAGATTTGACCTTGTGTTACCATATTGTCATCAATGATTTAGTGTAATGTTTTGTGCATCCTGCACAAAACATTTTTTTTATTTTGTTCACTTTGCCATAGTATGATGAAGCGTTTTCATATATAATAAAATCATAATATCAAAGGAGTTCCATTTTATGGTAGAATTAAATTTAAAAAACATTTACAAAAAATATCCAAACAGTGAACACTACTCTGTAGAAGACTTCAACTTGGATATTAAAGATAAAGAATTTATCGTTTTCGTGGGACCTTCAGGATGTGGGAAATCTACTACACTTCGTATGATTGCTGGTCTTGAAGACATCACAGAAGGTGAATGTTCAATTGACGGGCGCGTGGTGAACGATGTAGCACCAAAAGATCGTGATATTGCTATGGTTTTCCAAAACTATGCTTTGTATCCACACATGACCGTGCATGACAATATGGCTTTTGGTTTGAAACTTCGTAAATACAGCAAGGATGATATTGAAAAACGTGTAAATGAAGCAGCAGAGATTCTTGGCTTGAAAGAATTCTTGGATCGTAAACCAGCTGACCTTTCAGGTGGTCAACGTCAACGTGTAGCCATGGGACGTGCTATTGTCCGTGATGCAAAAGTGTTCCTTATGGACGAACCACTTTCTAACTTGGATGCGAAATTGCGGGTATCCATGCGTGCAGAAATCGCTAAAATTCACCGTCGTATCGGAGCAACAACTATCTATGTTACTCACGACCAAACAGAAGCGATGACCTTGGCTGACCGTATCGTTATCATGTCTGCAACGAAAAACCCTTCAGGAACGGGTACAATCGGACGTGTAGAACAAATCGGTACCCCACAAGAAGTTTACAAAAAACCAGTTAATAAATTTGTTGCAGGCTTTATCGGAAGCCCAGCGATGAACTTCATCAATGTAACTTTGAAAGGTGATGAAATTGTCGCACAAGACCTTTCTTTGAAAGTACCAGAAGGTGCCTTGAAGGTACTTCGTGAAAAAGGCTATGAAGGCAAGAAACTCATTTTTGGTATTCGTCCAGAAGACATCAATACAGAAGCTGCTTTCCTTGAAACATTCCCAGACTCAGTAGTTCATGCTAAAATCTCTGTATCTGAATTGCTTGGCTCTGAATCTCATTTGTATTGCCAAGTAGCTGACAATGAATTTATTGCTAAAGTAGATGCTCGTGATTACCTCAAAGCTGGAGCAGGTATTGACCTTGGCTTTGACTTGAACAAAGCACACTTCTTTGATCCAGAAACAGAAAAGACAGTTTACTAATTTACAACGCCTCTAGAATAAATTAATAAGAAAATGCAGGATGCCTTGTTTTATGCAAGACTCCTGCATTTTTATATAGGAGAAAATTTGGATTTAACTGTAAAGTGATTTATAAATAAGAAGAAGCTTTTTAGATTTTGAAAAAATTAACCAAGCAAGTTATATTTTTAGTCAATATTTATAAAATAAAGTGAGGCTGGGACAAAAGTCCTTAACCTCGTCAGATTTTTATGAGTTTCTTGCAAGTCGCAGTGGTTGAGTGGGTTCTATGCGGTTGATAAATCAACCTTTACAGTCCTACTCAACTGTGCGGGGGTGGGACGACAAAATCAAATTTCTTCGGAATTACCGATTTTTCTCCCACTCCCATTTTACTTTGTATTTATAGAATAATTTGTTTGGTGTTAAAATGTTGCATAATATGATGAGAAGCTTTTTATGTATAAGTGGCTTCTTAAAATGCTAAAAATTTGATTTGTATGGCTATTTGTATTACAATAGATATACAAGGAAGAGATGAGGTGAATATTATGTCAACAATTGCTGTTCGTGTAGATGATAAATTAAAAGCAGAAGCAGCTGAATTATTTGATTCATTGGGAATCGATATGAGTACAGCAGTTAAGATGTTTCTTATTCAATCTGTTCAAACTAGGAGTATTCCTTTTGCGGTGAAGCAAAATATAAGTGATAAAGAATTTCAGGCAATGATTGATAAAAAGATTCCTAGTGTAAAGGTAAGTGCTACTGATAAGGAAAGTTTAGCAGCATTTTTCGGTGATGAAGATTTTCCAGAATATGAGGATGTATTTAATGACTGATGTTGAGGTCTATTCGGTTTTGGTAACACGGATAGAATATAGTGATAAAACAGGATCGAAAATTCATCCGGCGGTAGTTGTGAAAATCGGTGATGAAATAATACGTACTTTTCGGATTACAAGTAAATATGAAACGAAATCTGATTATATTAAGTCACAATATTTAGAAATTATTGATTGGTTCAAAGCTGGGTTGAAAAATCCTTCTTGGATTGATATGGTTCAGTTGTACGATATTGAAAAAGACGGTTTTCAAATTAAGGTGATTGGCAGATTGAGTAATCGTGACATTAGTCGTTTAAAAGAATACATAAGAAGTAAAGAGTTTTAATGTTTTTATAAAAAGATTAATTTAGAAAGTAAAGTGGTGTAAAATAATAAATTTACAGAATATAGATTGGAAGCAAACATGAATTATGTAATTAGAGAAGTAAGACAGAATGAAATCAATTTATTGGCTACTTTTCTATATGAGGCTATTTTTATTCCTGAAGGAGTACAAGCTCCGTCCAAAGATATTATAGAATATCCCGATTTACAGATATATGTTGCTGATTTTGGTAAGAAAAAAGATGATGTATGTTATGTTGCAGAAGTTGATGGAAGGGTAGTAGGAGCAGTATGGACTCGTATCATTAATGATTATGGTCATGTTGATGACACAACACCATCTCTTTCTATCTCTCTTCTCAAGGAATATAGAAATTTGGGCATTGGAACAGAACTTATGAAACAAATTCTATTGACTTTGAAAGAGCGGGAATATAAGCAAGTTTCATTATCGGTTCAAAAGATAAACTATGCAGTGAATATGTATGAAAAAATAGGTTTTGAAGTTGCTCGTGAAAATGAAGATGACTATATCATGATTTGTAAACTTTAGTTTCTGGCAATGTGAGGTTTGTATTAACTGTTTTATGAAAAATGTGGATTTACTCGTTCTCATATCATAGAAAAATTTTTCGTTGACAATTACAATCATCCGATATATGAGTGCGGAGTACAGTTAGTGGATACGGTGTATTTGCAAAGAACTTTATAAATTGGAAAGTTAAGTAAAGATATAAATATGAGATATTTGTTGTTATTTATTATGACAGAGTCTTGTAGTAGGAGCTATTCTTATGGAAGAAAAAGTATTTAGTAAAAAAATTTAGGGAACTATATAGCAGTTTACACAATCGCAAAGTATAGTTGTCAAATTTACAAAAATCTTGTTTTAAATACTACATATTGTGATTAGTGTAAACTGCTATATAATTCCCCTAAAAAATATAAAGAATTAAGAAAAACGGAGAGTGGACTGATGATGTCCTTTTTTTATTTCAGATGTGAAAACTATCGGTTTAGAGAATTGTTTTGATATTGTTAAAAATCCGTGATATACTAAAGCTATGGAAAATAACGATATTGTCTACGGTGTACATGCTGTGATGGAAGCTCTCATGGCCAATACTGGGAATAAACTCTATATTCAAGATGACCTACGTGGGAAAAATGTTGCTAATATGAAAGATTTGGCAGCAGAAAAAAAGGTTTCTATTTCTTGGACAAGCAAAAAAACACTGCAAGAAATGACAGACGGTGCCGTTCATCAAGGTTTTGTCTTGCGTGTTTCAGAATTTGCCTATACAGACTTTGAAGCGATGTTGAAAATGGCGGAGCGAGAAGAGAATCCTCTGCTGCTCATTTTAGATGGTCTAACAGACCCACATAATTTGGGCTCGATTCTACGGACAGCTGACGCGACAAATGTTACAGGCATCATTATTCCTAAGCATCGGGCGGTTGGTGTTACGCCGGTCGTCGCAAAGACCTCTACTGGTGCGGTGGAGCATATTCCCATTGCTCGTGTGACCAATCTCAGCCAAGCTCTGGATAAACTAAAACATGCAGGTTTTTGGATTTTTGGCACAGATATGAATGGCACCCCTTCGACTAAGTGGAATACGGCAGGTAAACTGGCTCTGATTATCGGCAATGAAGGCAAGGGCATTTCTGCTAATATTAAAAAGCAAGTTGATGAAATGATTACCATTCCTATGAATGGACATGTGCAGAGCCTTAACGCTAGTGTGGCGGCGGCTATTCTCATGTATGAAGTATTTAGAAATCGTCTATGAAACGGAAAATTTTATTAGTAGATGGCTACAATATGGTAGCATTTTGGCAGGAGACTCGTTCTCTCTTTAACAAAGGGGGATTAGATGCAGCACGAACTATTCTGCTCAATAGACTCAGTAATTACGCCAGTTTTGAAAAGCTAGAAATTATCTGTGTGTTTGATGCGCAGTATATGCCGGGAGTTCGCCAGACTTATGATGAATTCAATGTTATGGTTGTGTTCACTGAGGAAGAAGAAACAGCAGACGATTACATTGAGCGTTTGGCAGCTGAACTCAACAACCCTATAAATCAAGTATCTGTGGCAACGAGCGACTTAAATAAGCAATGGACTGTCTTCGCATAAAGGGCTTTACGTGTATCGGCTCGTGAACTAGAAAAGTGAGTAGCTGCTACAAAGTCGGATCTGAATCAAATGAGCCAACAGCTTCAAATGGGAAAACCACCTTTGCGTCCTATGGACAATCCAACCTTGCGCGATTTACAGAAAATGATGGAGAAAAAGAAAGATGACTTTTAAAATTTTAACGGATTCAACCGCAGACCTTCCAGAAAGCTGGGCTTTGGGAAATGATGTTCAAATCCTTGGTTTGACTATTCAGTTGGACGGAATAACTTATGAAACAGTCGGAGAGAAGAAGCTAACGAGTGAACAGCTCCTCTCTAAAATGGAAGCAGGGAGTCAACCAACAACCAGCCAAATCAATGTCGGTCAGTTTGAAGATATATTTCGTGGTTACGCTGAAATCGGTATGCCAGTTCTTTATATTGCGTTTGCTTCAGTCTTGTCAGGAACTTATCAGAGTGCGGTTATGGCACGGGATATGGTTTTGGAAGATTTTCCAGAAGCGGTTATCCGGATTATTGATACCAAGGCGGCATCTATGGGAGAAGGTATTCTGGTGATGAAAGCGGTGGAAGCGAAAGCTGCCGGTCAAAGTTTGGAACAAGTAGTAGCCTTAATAAAATCTTTAGTGCCAAAAGTGAAAACGTATTTTCTAGTAGATGACCTAAATCACCTCATGCGGGGCGGACGAATTTCAAAGACCGCAGCTCTTATGGGAAGTTTAGTCAATATTAAGCCAGTCATTGCAGTTAAGGGAGATGGAAGGCTGGATTCTGTAGCTAAAGTCCGTGGGAAGAAAAAGGCCCATGCTGAGGTGGTGCGCATGACCTTGGAAGATATTGCCGATCCGCGCGTGGTGATTGCTTATGCTGGAGCAGACAGCCAAGAGGTGGCTCAAGTCTTAAAAGAGCAACTTCTTATGTCAGAGCAAGTCAATGAAGTTTTAATTTTACCATTAGGACCAGTCATTTCCACTCACACGGGTCCTGGAACTTTGGGACTATTCAGTATTGCCCATGAAAATCAAGATTAAGCAAAATGAAACCGTTCTTTCATAAATAATTTATCAAATATATTGACTTTTACCCCTAAAATTTGGTATGATAGTAAACGGTATTGTTTACCCCATTTGTAGGGCCCCGGAACCTTCCAAATAACTTGCGGATCGGAACATCCGCCTTGTAAACAAAAACGATATTCATATAGGAGAAATCATGAACAAAACAACATACATGGCTAAGCCAGGTGAAGTTGAACGTAAATGGTACGTGGTAGACGCTACTGATGTACCTCTTGGACGCCTTTCTGCCGTTGTAGCAAGCGTACTTCGTGGAAAAAATAAACCAACTTTCACACCTCACACTGATACAGGTGACTTTGTGATCGTTATCAATGCTGAAAAAGTAAAATTAACTGGTAAAAAAGCAACTGATAAAGTCTACTACACACACTCAATGTATCCAGGTGGATTGAAATCAATCACTGCTGGTGAACTTCGCTCTAAGAACGCTGTTCGCTTGATTGAAAAATCAGTTAAAGGTATGCTTCCGCACAATACTCTTGGCCGCGCTCAAGGTATGAAGCTGAAAGTATTTGTAGGTGCTGAGCACACTCATGCTGCACAACAACCAGAAGTTCTTGATATTTCAGGACTTATCTAAGGAAAGGAACAAATAAGCTATGTCACAAGCACAATATGCAGGTACTGGACGTCGTAAAAACGCTGTTGCACGCGTTCGCCTTGTTCCAGGAACTGGTAAAATCACTGTAAACAAAAAAGATGTTGAAGAGTACATCCCACACGCAGACCTTCGTTTGGTTATCAACCAACCATTCGCAGTTACTTCAACTGTTGGTCAATACGACGTTTTCGTAAACGTTGATGGTGGTGGCTACGCTGGTCAATCAGGTGCGATCCGTCACGGTATCGCTCGTGCCCTTCTTCAAGTAGACCCAGACTTCCGCGATTCATTGAAACGCGCTGGTCTCCTTACACGTGATGCCCGTATGGTAGAACGTAAGAAACCAGGTCTTAAAAAAGCACGTAAAGCTTCACAATTTAGTAAACGTTAATTCGAAAGAATTACTATACTTACAAAGAGCACCTTTTGGGGCGTTCTTTTTGTATATCTGAGCTGAATTAGAGTTTACACCTGTTATTAAAGAACAAGAAATTAAATCAAAAATGAATAAATTGAGTAAATATGAAGGTGTTTGTCAAGTAGAGGGAACTTATCTAGGAAATAAAGTTACAGGACGTGCTGTCGTTGAAATTATACGTATCTAACGAAAAAATGAAGAAATAGGTTTGTTCATCTTACAAACCTATTTCTTCATTGGTCTTTTTATAAGGTTCAAATAATTTAAATGTCCTTGCCATAATACTTAGGAGTTCTTCTGGTTTTTCTTTTTTATCATGCTTCATCCAAGCTTGTAAGGTACCTAGTAGTGATGAAACTAGTATATAAAAAATATAGGAAGCTAATACTTCATCCTGGCTATCAATCTTGATAAAAGTTAAAATTTCAGACTCATATTTTGCAAATGAATGGTAGAGTAGGTCGATAGATTGACTCCACACAATTAATTCTAATAATTTAGCATTTTCATACCATTTGTGAGCCATAATAGTTAAAAATGTGAAGTAATCACCATTACTTTCTTGTAGTTGGATAATATCTTCCATGATAATATCGCATTGGTAGGCTAAAATATCTAAAGGTTGATCAAATAAACGATAGAAGGTTGATCTGCTAATTCCCGAAATACGGTGTAAGTCAGAAATGGTAATCATTGCAAATGGTTTTTGTTTTGATAATTGAAAAAGGGAGTCCAAAAGTAAATGAGCTGATTCAATTTTACGTTTGTCATTACCGACATGATACATGACATTACCTCCATTGTAAAACGATACAAGTTATATAGTCTTTGTAGCACTTCTCTAAAACCTATTGTACCACATTATTCCTTGTGCTATTTTAATATAAAAAATGAAAAGAGGAAATATAAATGACTAAAGAAAATATTTTATTTACCAATGGTTTACCGTTAAAAGAATCTCCTTACCCAGGATTCAATCAAACTGAGTACGTTTTAAACAAAGGAGAAATTATTAAAGAAGGCAGAATGCCTCTAGCTTCAGATGTCCTTGTTCAACAAGATGTAAAAGTTCCATTAAGTGATGGGACAAACATTTATATCGATATTTTCAGACCTAACAAATCAGGGAAATTTCCAGTTGTCTTATGGTATGCACCTTATGGTAAGAGAAATAGTTTGTTAAACATGGATAATTTTAATCATCCAACACGTATGGATGTTAAGCCAGAATGGGAGGATGGATTGAATGCTTTTGAAGCCCCTAATCCTTCATATTGGGTATCAAATGATTATATTGTTATTTCTCCAGACCCAAGAGGTATTGGTTCATCAGAAGGGAATGCTTATGCATGGGGGAGTCAAAACGCAAAAGATGAATACGATCTGATTAATTGGATTGAAAATCAAGAATGGTCAAATGGTTCGGTTGGAACAACAGGAACATCGTTCTTAGCAATGACCCAATATAAAGTTGCTAGTCTTAAGCCAAGAGCCCTTAAAGCAATTGCACCATGGGAAGGAGCTTTTAACCCATTTGCAGAAAGTATGGCTAGAGGTGGAGTTCCAGATTTAGGTTTCTCAGCAACCCTGTCTCGTATGCTTTATACGGATGCTCAAATTGAAGATACTGGTGCTATGTTTATGGCTGATCCTTTTTATAATGATTATTGGGCTGATAAGACACCAGACTTATCTGATGTTGAAATCCCAGCTTATTTTGTAGGTTCATGGACAAATGCTCTTCACAGTAAGGGAGCGACAGAAGCATTTACAAAACTAAAATCAGAAAATAAATGGCTACGTATTCATAATACTCATGAATGGACAGACTACTACAACCCGGAAAATGTTGAAGACCTACGTCGTTTCTTTGACCACTATTTAAAAGGTGTAGATAATGGTTGGGAGAGTACACCTAAGGTCCGTATGACTGTCTTGAATCCTGGGCATGAAGATATTGTTAATCGTCCGGAAGAATCTTATCCTCCAAAAGGACAAACAATCCAAACATTGTATCTAAACAAAGAAAATGATGACTTAACTTTAACAAATAGCCCTAAATTATCTGAAGACTCAATTAGTTATGATGTGACTTCAGAAGGAATTACATTCAAGATGACAATGCCTGAAAGTAGCGAATATATCGGTCAATTTTCTGCAAAATTATTTGTTGAGGCAGTAGGAAACGACGATATGGATCTCTTTATCTTTATCCGTAAAATTGGACTAGATGGTGAAAAACTAGAACCAGAAATTGTAACCGATCGTTTCTATCCAGGACCTAACGGACGTCTTCGTGTTTCACAAAGAAAACTGAATACAGCTGAATCAACTCCATTAAATCCAGTATTATTACAAACAGGAGAAGAGAAATTAAATCAAAATGAAATTGTAGAAGTTGAAGTTCCATTTTGGCCTTTTGGTATGAAATGGAAAAAAGGAGAAGTTCTTGAAATGACAATCTCTCCAAATGATCAAATCATCAGACCAGAATTTCCTGACCTACCTCCGGTCCCAACTATCAATAAAGGGCAACACAAGATTTACTTTGGTGGACAATATGATAGTCAAGTTCGCCTACCGCTTATTAAAAACTAAAGGAATGCTATAAAGTTTACAGATTTTAAAGGTCTACTAAAATCAAATGACCTTGTTATTAAAGCTATTGAAAATCCCTATGATGATTATTATCTCATTCATATTTCCAAACCAGAGAATCTAAATTGGACAGCTGGTGAACATGGTATAGTGACTTTACCACGAATTAAGACCAAAGGACAAACGATGCGTCCTTTATCCGTTGCATCTATACCAAGCGAAAATGAAGTATTACTAGGCACAAGGACTGGTAAAGAAGCAAGTGAGTTTAAGAAAACACTTATTAATCTTAAAAAAGGTGAAACCTTAAAAATGAGAGGACCATTTGGAATCTTTAAATTTCAAGATGAAAGTTCGCCTGTTGTTTTATTTGCAAGTGGCGTAGGAATTACACCTATTCGTGCAATGTTAAAATCTCTTTCTAAGTCAAATAGCCGACCAGTTCATCTTGTCTATGTTGCGAATGGTTACCATTTATTTGATGATGAGTTGTTAGAATTAAGTCAATCACTAAATAATTTTTATTATCATAAATTGAATCATTCACAAGAAGCTATTGATTTGATGACTAAACTGGCAAGAGAATTTGGGAATAAAGCCTATTATTTCAATTCAGGTGCTCCAAAGGTTCTTGAAAGTATGAAAGAAGATTTAATGGCAAATGGTATTCATAAGAGGAGAATTATTCATGATGCGTTTAATGGTTATTAGAAATAGTTATAGGAAATAAATTCCTCAATTACATAAGCTCAGGTAACATGATTTTTTGATAACCTTTAGGTATAAATAATAGAGTATATCCGTTGATTTTTCTATCTATCAGTCATAAAAATCTTTGGTTTATCTTCATAGCTTAATTTCATCAGAAAAATATCCTAAGAGTTAGATTTTGTGTCTAACTTTTGGGGTGCACTTCAAATAAGGACTCCATCATACCGTTGTCTGGACTATTCCCCTTACATGATATGGATGGTTGAATTCCTTTTCATGAGTGTTTGACAAAGAATTTTTGGAAAATCTAGATGTTGTTTTAATCTCTTTCTATTTTTCTAAAACGGGGAAAATTTGATATAATAGGTTTGTAGGTGTATTATTTTAATACATACAGAACTAAACTATTCCCCCTATTTAGAATATATTGATTCATATTTTATGAAATTAAAAATTAATAAGTAGATATCGTTCTGAAAAACCTTGCTATTACTCTGTTTTTAATCCAACTGAAACCCATACTTTCCAAATTAGGTCTTAAAAAAGCTCGTAAGGCTAGCCAGTTCTCAAAACGTTAAGAACAGCTTTACATCAACGATTACGGACACTCAATACTTACCTCATTGGGTGTTTTTTCTACTCATCTAAACAGATGATTCCTGCTTAAAAGAATAGAAAATGATATGATAATTAATAAAAGAGAAGAATCATACTATATATGATTTGTAATTTTGTAAAAAACTACTTAACTGTAAAATGCTTAAAAATCATGAAAGGAATGTAAAATGGATACAAGACAACTTGAATTCAGATGTGTAGAAATGAAGGATGGAGGAAGGTTTCCGCTGGAAAATACAGGACGCGGGAGAGATATTTCTCCAAAATTTATAATTGACAATCTTTCATCACAGACAAAGAGTTTAATTATCACCTTGGAGGATGTGAGCCATCCTATCAAAAATCTCACGCATTGGGTCATTTGGAATATCCCTGCAATGGATAATATCCCCGCAGCTATTGCTTCTGGTAAAGTTGTAACAGCATTAAACGGTGCCCTACAAGGGATAGCCTATGGTATGCACCGTTATGCAGGTCCCAAGCCGCCAAAGGGCACATCTCATAAATATCGTTTTTCTATTTATGCGTTAGATGAAATGTTAAACATAAGCCCTTTTTCAACAAAGAAAAAAGTGCTTGGTAAAGCAAAATCTCACATCCTTCAGAAAGGCAGTATTTATGGATATTTTGAGTAGGCAACACTATATTGAGATCTAATATTATACATCATTTTTCTAAAGAAAATGATATAATAATTACAAAAGGACAAAGAATAACGATCATCAAATAAATGTTATTCAGGAGGTGAGATACTTATGAAGCTTTTTCTTAATACAGTTAAAAGTAGTGTAGGTCAAATTATACTTTTTGCAATTATTCCTTTTATATGGTGGTTTGTAACAGCAAGGAACAAACAAAGTTTTTTTAAGTGGTTAGGGTTAAAAAAATTTGAGGGAAAAAGGAAAATAGTTACTGATATTTTTATAATATCCATCCTATTCACAATTGTAGGAGCATTTCTACTTTATTCAGTAAGAAATATCGGAACGGCTACCTCTAAGTTTGATGGGCTTGGGGTGAAGGCTATACCAGCTATTACTATTCATGCATTGTTTAATACTTCTTTTCCTGAAGAACTTCTTTTTAGAGGTTATCTGCTAAAAAGATTATCAAATATAGTTGGATTCAATTGGGCAAATCTAATCCAAGCAATATTATTTGGTTTCTTACATGGAGTGATGTTTTTTGCGGTTGTTGGAATTTTAAAAACCTTTTTAATCTGCTTATTTACAAGTGCTATTGCTTGGTTTATGGGATATATCAATGAAAAAGAAGCAAATGGTTCAATCATTCCTAGCTGGATTATTCATGCCATTGCAAACCTATTTTCTGGAATTTATGCAGCATTTTCAATTATTTAATTTCAGTTTGAAGATATTTAGGTAGCTGAATACCTTCTAATTGTTTAATTTTTAATCGTGACATTAAAGCATTTTTTATATAGACCGTTCAGACTAAGCAGTCAACTATTTTATGGATAATTACTTCAATTTAATACTAGTATGATAATATTGCTAATTACTATGGAGCTATCAGGCTGAACTCTCAGCTAGCTTTATCAGAAAGAATTTATAATAAAATAAAGAAAAATAATGAATATACAAATTTGAAAGCAAGACTGAAGACAGAATTTTTAGACTTACTGATAACAATAGAACTAATTACCCAGTTTTTAGTAATGCTTATTGAACTAAGTTTTTCAACCATCTTCGGATGGTTTTTATTATAGCGAAACGTTTGTTAACGTTTGCAAAAATGTGACATCTGTCATTTTGATTGTGTGACAAATGTTAGATGAACTTAGTGAAAAAATTTGTTATATTTAAATAAATTGAAACGTTTCAAAAATAGGCTGATAACTTATATTATATTTAATTGTTGTTATAATAAGAATCCAAGATTCTGCAAATAGGCTGTTTTACTCAACTTATAAGATAAGACAATAGAAGCTATTTCAATTTTTTAATGTTGTGAAAGGAGAAAAGATGTCAGGATAGGGAATTGAGAAGAACACATAGTTTAGTGTATTATTTGTAAATAGTACGTGAATGATATTGAGGTAGGAACATGAAAGATTATCAAGAAAAAGTATGTAGACATTGGTTTATGAGAAAATCAGGGAAACGCTGGATTTTTGGTTGTGCTTTAGTGGCATTAAGTAGTTTTGTGCTTGGAATGGGAAATGCAAGTGCAGATGAGGTTGGTACTGTAACAGTTAATCATGTAGAAAATGTGGCAGATATGGGCGCTGTGACACAAGATTCAGAAAGTCAAACGGCTTCTGCTTCTACAGGGAAAACAGAAAAGACCGGATCTGAAGGAACACCATCAGCCTCTTTGTCGTCAGAAGCGGAGGAAAAGAAAGCTGACACAGCATCCTCAGGTAGGGTAGAAACTGCTATTTCCGAAGAAAAAGTAGAAAAAACAGAAACAACTGATTTAGGTCAAACGGGACAAACGGTTCCACAAGACAACAAACAATCAGAAGTAAAGGATCAAGTACAAAATAAAACAGAACAAGCAGATAGCACAGCTATTACCAAATCTTTGAATGTAACCGCTCAAACCGGTTTTAAGACTAACTTGAAAGATGTCAAACCAGATAGCAGTGCAACTTGGAAGGAACGTTCAGATGGACTTTATAGCGATGCTAGGGGTAAGGGAGATAGTTTCTTTTATTCCCAAAGTCGTGGAAAGAATTTCATTTATTCTACGGATGTCACATTTTTGAAAAAAGAAGGAGCTGCAGCTCTTGTATTTCGTAGTAACAATAATCCAGATAAGAAGAATAGTTATGCTGTGAATATTGATGGAAGCAGCAATAATGTCAAATTCTGGCGTTGGCAAGATGGACATGATTACCAATTTATTAATGAAAAACATATTGAGCCAACTGCTGACAACAAATATCAATTAAAGGTTGTAGCGATTGGCTCAAGAGTATTTTACTATGTAAATAATGTATTGGTTGCAAGTACAGGCGATTATACTTTACAAAGAGATGATAAGGGACAAAGTACTGCGATTACAGAAGGATATTTTGGTCTTCTTAATTGGAATGGAGAATTGCTTTTCCAAAATACTTATTATAAAGAAATTACTGATCAACTCAATCCAACTTTAAATGACGTTACCGTCACTTCTTCAAAAGGAACGGTCGAAAAGAAAGGTCAATTTACAGCTCCAATCACTATTCAATATGTAAAACATGATGCAGAAACGATTGATTTAGAAATTAGTCCTAAAAATGCTAATGCCAAGATTACCGTGACGGATACTACAGGTCATGTTTATAATGATTTTAAAAATATTCCACTAAAAGTTGGAGCTAATATCCTATCCATTAAAAGTAGTATAGTAGATGAGGATGGCCAAGAAATTAGCATCTTCTATCGCCTCAATGTTCATCGTAGACAGGCAGATGAAGTCTACTATAATGAGCTTTACCGTGGACAATATCATTATTCTGTTAAAGATGGCTGGGCCAACGATCCTAATGGTTTAGTCTATTATAAAGGAACCTATCATTTCTTTTATCAGTTTTACGATGATACTAAATGGGGACCAATGCATTGGGGACATGCTACTAGCAAGGATTTGTTGCATTGGAAAGAAGAGCCAATTGCCTTTTATCCAGATGAAAACGGGGCCATGTTTTCTGGCGCCATTGTGGCAGATACAACTAATTCATCTGGGCTATTCGATGATGATAAAGGAGGCTTGGTTGCCTTGATTACTGCGGACGGAAATGGTCAACGAATCAAGCTTGCTTATAGTAAAGATGAAGGGAAAACTTGGACTAAGGTTGATAAAATTGCAGCTGATTGGACCAACGATCCACTTCAATCTACAGATTTCCGTGACCCTAAAGTTTTTCGTTGGGAAAACAAATGGTTTATGGTGATAGCTGGTGGTCCACTTAGAATATATTCTTCTGATAATTTACGAGAATGGAATGTAGAATCAACTTATCCCAATTTGCATACAGAATGTCCTGATCTCTATCCATTAAAAGCAAATGATGGAACGCTTAAATGGGTACTTTCTCGTGGTGGGCGCTCTTACAAGGTTGGTGATTTCAAAAAAGTAAATGGCAAATGGACTTTTGTTCCCGATGCAGCATTTGAAAACCAGGATCAAGTAATGAATTTTGGAAAGGATTCCTATGCTGCGATGACTTACTATGTACAAGACTTTGGCAGTCAAGCAAAACCAACCTTGCCAGATATAGTGGCTGTCAATTGGATGAACACATGGGAAGATTATTGTAATCTGGTAGGAGATACTGTTGGTCAACGCTTTAATGGAACATTCAACTTAAACTTAAAAATGAGTCTTGTTCAGCAAGATGGCAGTTACCGTCTTGTCCAAACACCTATTGATGCCTACAAAAACTTGCGCGAAACTGATAAAGCAATCTTTCTTAAAGATGTAACGGTCGCTCAAGAAAATAACCTTCTCAAAGGCTTTAAAGGAGATCAATATGAAATTGTTTCGACTTTTCGTCCAAGTGCAACTACGAAAAAGATTGGTTTTAACTTACGAGTAGGAAATGGTGAAGTAACGAGAGTCGTTTATGATTTGGAAAAGGAAACCTTATCTATTGATCGTAGCAAGTCTGGTGTCATTCTCTCGCAAAAATTTGCTCAAGTGGATAGCCAATCTGTCAAAAGAAATGCAGATGGCAGTATTGACTTACATATTTATGTTGATCGTTCAAGCGTAGAAGTGTTTGCTAAGGGAAATACTGTAGCCGGGGCTAACCAAATCTTCCCCGCGCCAAGTAGTTTAGCTGTTCAAGTGTTTTCTGAAGGTGGCAATGCCAAGGCTGATATAGCTCTTTATCCTTTAAAGAGTATTTGGACGGATAAAGTAAAAGCGACGAAGCCACTAGAATTAGTTCAGGCTTCTCCCACAGTTAGCAATCTTTATGTAGGTGACCACACTGATTTGAAAGCTTATGTCATGCCAGCAGTTGCTTCTCAAGAGGTGACTTGGACAGTTAGTGACCCGAGTTTGGTTTCTGTCAAAGCCGAAGGAAATACTTTGCATGTCACGGCACTCAAGCGAGGGACTGCTAAGATTCGGGTTGCTTCTAAAGAAAAGCCAGAGTTATTCAAAGAATTTACGATTGAAATCACTCGCAATGATTTTAAAACAAATGTTGAAGGTCTAACTTCTGTATCAGGTAAATGGCATGTTGATGGGGAAAGTCTTTATAACAAGAATACAAGCGCCAATGACTATTATATGGGCAACAAAAAAATCCTATATCCGGAATATGATTTAGATGTAGACATTAAGTATCAAAAAGGCTTGATAAATGTCTTTTATGCTTCTGAAAATGTGGATCCACGCAATGCTTACTCAATTCAATTCGGAGATAATGACAAAGTTCGTCTCTATCGTTTTATGGGAGATACCATTGCTGAGGCAAATATGAATGGTAAAAAGCTAAATGATGGGGAATTTCACCATGTCAAGATTCATAAAACTAAAAATAGTGTAACGGTTTTTGTTGATGGAGTGGAATATCTTAAACATACCTTTGATACTGTTGATCCATATTACAATGACGCCTATGTAGGTCTGGGTCTTTGGGACGGTGATTTGGAAGTACGAAACTTATTTGTAAAGAATCTTAACGACTCTGTTGCCGATAAAAAACAATTACAAACGTTAGTGGATAGCGCTACAAAAATTGATCCAAAGCAATACACGCAAGAAAGTGTTGCGTTTTATCAAAATGCTTTAACACAAGCTAAACAAGTGCTAGCCAATCAGACAGCAGATCAAACAATGATTGACTTGGCAACTCAAAATTTGAACAAAGCTATCAAGGGTTTAGTTGCCAAACCTAGTCATCAAGTGACCCCTAACGAAGGTGTAAAAAATCTAGTAGAAGAAAAACTTTTCTTAGAAGTGGTGAAGGAAGTAATCGCCTTTCAGACTCAACTACGAGAAAATCCAAGTCTTGCCAAAGGACAACGGCGAGTTGTAGTAGAAGGTACAAATGGTGAACGGATGATTTTAACTGAAGTATCAGGAGAGGGTCGAAAGGTTGTAGAAGATTCTATTATGGTACAACCAACAAATGAAATTGTAGAAATTGGTACAAAAGAAGTCAAACCTGATTCACCTCATCGTTTAGTTCCGACAGATGGCCAACCAAGTCATCAAGTAATGAACTCGGTTCAATCACTTCGCGTGGCACATCCCGAAGAGGAAACATTACCACGTACGGGAAGTCATGAGGATTCACTTCTTACTCTTTTAGGACTTGCTACTTTAGGATTAGGTGGTGGTTTGGCAGTCAATAAACGTAAAAAGAATGACTAGAAAAAAAGCTCGATTTTTCGGGCTCTTTTTTCTAGTCTATATGATCATCTTCGTCTAGTGAGATGTATTGGTCAAGAGAAGAATGAACAAGGGTTAAAAATTTTTCTTTAAAGGCTTGTGGTGGGAGTGGCTTTTCTTGGGTGAGCCACACTTCAATGTTGGCAATCACATAATGCACCAGTAGAGAGACGATAAAGTCATCTGGCAAATCAACAAGGGATTGATTCGGTTGGATATTTTCAAGTGCCCATTTTGTGTAAATCTTTTTTAAATAATTGGTCCAATAAGGATCCGTTGAGCTAGAATACAGCATTTTTAGCCATTTTCGATTTTCATAAAGAATAGGGAAAATATTATCTGCAATGAAAAGAAAGGGGTCTTTATTTGTTAGTGTATTGTATTCTAAAAAAGCCTCGTAAACAGGTTTATCAATGTTCTCATGAATTGATTCAATAATATCGTCAACATTATGGAAATGATGTTTATAAATTGCTTGGCGTGAAATGCCAGCTTTCTTGGCGAGGTCACTCATTGAGAGATTGACTTCATCAGGATTTTGCATTGCCAAGTCATAGAAAGCATCCAAAATCTTTTGTTGATTACCTTTTACCATATAAAACAACTCCTCTCTCTTTTTAGTATAATGAAAATGAAGAAAGAATTCAATTTAAAGCATAAAAATGGCTGTCAGAAAATTTGAGGTGCTTTCTATGTAATTAAAACAGTTCAATTTTTAATAGGGACTTGCTGATTTTTATGAAAAAATAAAATACCGAGCATCTGATGTCTTCTATTTATAAAAACAAACTTCCTCGAACATTAACTCCGAGGAAGTTTTGAGTTAGAAAAGAGAATTTTTATTCTTCTTTTTTCTTTAAGTGGAGCAAATAACCGTTGACAAGAATGAACATGCTAGCAATAACCAAGCTGCTTTGATTTTCTTTGCTTCCTGTTTGCGGAAGTTGAGCTTTTCGAGTAGCATTCACAATTTGAGGTTGAGGAGTGTAGCGTAGGGTTGTAGCTTGACCAGCCTGAGGTTTTTGATTGATGATTTCAACAACTTCAGTAGAAGGTTTTTGTTCTTTCTCAAGATCTTTCAGTTGAGCTAATTGACTGCCAAAGATAGCATTGGATACCCAACGGTAGAAATGAATCGTGTGAAGACGGTTTGTTGGGTTGCCGGCATAAATAAAGAGCAGTTACTTCACCGAGTTTACCGTCAAAGAGTTTATCTTTGAAGACAGCTACGGTCTTAAAACCTCCCATATCTGGGGAATTAACCAGCAATTCTGCATATATAGCAGCCCAAGCAGATTCGTTGGATCCCTTGTAGAGGATATGGTTGGCATAGCCACGTTTAGCTTGTGCCATGTCAACAACCAAATCACCCTTCTTATAACCGCCAGTGTCTTCCTTCAATTCTTGAATGACAACCCCGTTTCTCTTGAAGTATTCAATCATATTGAAGGCTTGTTGAGAGTCGTTGGATTTGTCAAGTCCCATTGGAATCACATAATAATCTGGGAAGAATTTCTTTTGTCCATGTTTGATACGACCGACCACTTTACCATCTGGTCCAACTAATTCATTTTCAGCTTTTGGATCTTCTACTTTGTTCACACCGCGAAGGTAGAAGTTGAGGCGCATTTCCATGAGTTTATCAGGATTTTGAGATAAGTAGTCAATTCCGCCCAAAACAGCGTGGAAACCAGCCTTGTAGGATTCTTGATTTCCTTCAGGAATTTCAATAGTGTGCCCTAGAATTCCATGATACATACCATAAACACCTGTATAGCCAGAGAAAGAGTCATCCCAACCGTCACCCCAGTCTAACTTCGGAATGATGTAGTGATCATAGTTAGAATTGGCAACGCCAGCACGTCCCATGTGATGAGCATTTTCTAGCATGAGGTCTGCCAAAAGGTCATACTCAAAGTTTGGATCGTGCGGAGGTGTAGCAGGTTCGATGAGGAAATCTTTGACAAAACCGTGAATGTCATAAAGGGCAATTGGATTCCATTTATTGATAAGTCCAGCAACAGTGCGAGTTTCAGGGTTTGTCTGATAGCTCGTATCGCGGTTAGGATCCAGACCATTTGCAAGTGCACGTGTATTGGCAACATCTCCGTCAGGAGTTTCTGTGAAATCAAAGAGGAAGATGAATTTCTTGAGAAGGTCTTTAACGGAGAGGGTTACGGTTTTTTGTGTTCCATCTGCTTGAGTCGTTTTAAAGTTTATTTGGTCTTGGGTTGCGAAAGAGTTGAACAAACCGGTAATGATATCAATAGCAGGTTGCTCATCCGCATGTGTATTGTTGATGAGGATAGGAAGTTTATAGTCTAATTTTCCGTCTTTGAGGGCAGCTAACATTTCAGCAGGTTTGGTCAGCGCCATTTTATTGGTTGAATTGAGGTAATCATCAATGCTTTTTTGATCAGAACTGATAATGCCTAACTTAATTTTCCGTCCTTGAGCGCTGGTACCAATGTCTTCAATTTTAACAAGCCGATCATTTTTAGCTTCTTGACGACTTTTTTCGATAGCCGCTAACATTTCTTCGTGAGTATGGAAGTTTTCATACGGTCGGAAAACAAGTGTTTTTCGAATCGTCAGACCGGACTCTTCATCTGTTCCAACGAGTTCATGGTTTCCGATAAATTGCCGATAAGTTCTGCGGATATTATTTGGCGTCCGAAGACTTAAATCCTTTCCAAATAATTCATTGAATTTGAGAGAAAGTTTGAGGTCAGAGCCATTAGTTGTTTCCTCAAGGGTGACAAATGAGTCTCCTGAAAAATCTCCTTTCTCCATATTCCAAGTTTTCCATTCGGCGATTGGCTTGTTATCTAATTTCCAAGAAATTTTACCAGCTGTAGCCCCCTGTTCCTGCA
Source organism: Streptococcus sp. KHUD_010 (assembly GCF_040207525.1). Taxonomy (NCBI): domain Bacteria; kingdom Bacillati; phylum Bacillota; class Bacilli; order Lactobacillales; family Streptococcaceae; genus Streptococcus; species Streptococcus sp. KHUD_010. The sequence goes on from NZ_CP157941.1 coordinate 379,983, forward strand.
CAGTCTCAGTAATGGTGGCTTTTTCAGACATATGGACTGTACTATTAGCTAATTGAACCTTTTTTTCTTCTGTTTCAGCTGCTCGTGTTTCTGGTTTTGCAGGAGTCTCTGTTCCGGATTCGTTTGTAGTAGAAGCCGAACTGTCTATTGAAGGAGCGCTTTCTGATTTTTGTGCTTCTTCTTGATTGTTTGTTGTGGGAAGCTGAGCTTCAGCTGGTGAAGAATCTGGCGTTGCTGTCGCTTCTGTTGTGTTTGTTTTCGTTGACTTTTCGGCAGGGACGACAGTTTCTGTCTTGTTAGCGATAGGCTGTGTCTCTGTGCTATCTTGCGTATCGGCAGCAGCAGTTCCTTGCGTTAAAACTGCAACAAGAACGACAGCTGACAAGCTGATAACATTTGTGTACAACCGTTTTTTATATGAATCTTTCATAAGAAACCTCCTTTATGAAATTTGAGGGCATCAAAAATAACGAAAATAGCTTTTAGTTATTCTCTGTTATTTTTCTCCCCTTAGTATTTGAAGTATACAAAGATAGTATGCCAGAAAATGCAAGCGGTTTCAATCAAAAGTGTAGATAGAAAATAGAAATATATCAAAATAAATAGAATTGTTGGAAGAATTAATTTAATTGTTTTTGGAAGTGATAAAAAAACAGCGGAACTTGGATATAAAATTGGAGAAAATTATACTAATTTAGGTTATGCAAATGAAGCGGTTAAAATCGTTTTAGAAAAAGCATTCAATATTTATGGTTTAAATAGAATTATTGCGGGAACAGCAACAGATAATTTTGCATCTAATAAAGTGCTTATAAAAAATGGGTTTATCTTTAGTAAAATTATAGAAAATGATTTGAGGATTAGTAAAAAATGGGTACATACAGAAGTATTTGAGATAACGAATTTGTAGCATAGTAATTTTAAAATCAAGTTCAAAAAATCTCGGTTTTATTAAACATAAACAACTAAATAAAAGTTATAATATAGCAAATTACAAAACAGTAAATCAAAAAGGGTTTACTGTTTTGTCTTTGTCTAAAAAATGGAAATGCCTAACAAAAAAGCGTCAATAAATCAAAAAAAGTACTTGACAAAACGCTTTAGGGCAGAGCAAATCAGTTTTCAGTCAAGTTGTCCGACCCTCAGGCGAAGCAAACCAATTTTCAGGTAGCCCGTCTGAATCTCGGATGAAGTGAACGAGTTTTCGTTCAGTCCGTTGGCCGAGATGACGAGCTTATCTTCGCCGAGTATCACGACAAGGCCAACCAGCTTTTGAAGAAGGCCAGTAGGCAACCAAGATTTTGATTGACCAGATTGAGGGGCGTCATCAAGAAGAAAAACAACAAGTGCTGGATTGTAGTATTCATTGGAAAGAATCAACAATCAATTGATAACGATTAAGCAGAGCTTAAGGGTAAAAGTCGTATTTTTCTCTTTCGGTTTATGCAAATTTCCTTTACTTATGCTACAATAGGAAAAAGGATGTTGATTGGAGTAAAAAAATGAAAGCAATTATTACGGTTGTTGGTAAGGATAGAACAGGGATTGTGGCAGGAGTTTCGAGCAAAATTGCAGAGCTTGGGTTGAATATTGATGACATTTCGCAGACTGTTTTAGATGAATTTTTCACCATGATGGCGGTTGTTTCTAGTGAAGAGAAGAAAGATTTTACAGAATTGCGCCATGAATTTGAAGCCTTTGGCAATACACTTAATGTCAAAATTAACATTCAAAGTGCAGCGATTTTTGATGCCATGTACAATATCTAGCAGAGGTGAAAAATGGATATAAAGCAAGTTACTGAAACTATTTCCATGATTGAGGAGCAGAATTTTGATATTCGAACCATTACCATGGGCATTTCACTCTTGGACTGTATTGATACGGATATTGAGCGAGCAGCAGAAAAAATTTATCAAAAGATCACAAGGAAAGCTAAAAATTTGGTGGCAGTTGGTGATGAAATCGCTGCAGAGCTGGGGATTCCCATTGTCAACAAACGTGTATCGGTGACCCCGATTTCCTTGATTGGCGCTGCGACAGATAGTGATGACTATGTGCTTCTAGCAAAAGCGCTGGATCGAGCAGCAAAAGAAATCGGTGTAGATTTTATCGGTGGCTTTTCAGCCTTGGTACAAAAGGGCTATCAAAAAGGGGATGAAATCCTCATCCGTTCCATTCCACGAGCTTTAGCGGAAACTGACAAGGTTTGTTCATCTGTTAATGTTGGCTCCACCAAGTCTGGGATTAACATGACGGCAGTTGCAGATATGGGACGTGTTATCAAGAAAACTGCAGAACTTTCTGATATGGGGGCAGCGAAACTGGTTGTCTTTGCTAATGCGGTCGAGGATAATCCTTTTATGGCAGGAGCTTTTCATGGTGTCGGTGAAGCTGATGTCGTCATCAATGTCGGCGTTTCTGGTCCTGGTGTCGTCAAACGTGCCCTTGAAAAAGTTCGTGGCGAAAGTTTTGATGTAGTAGCGGAAACAGTCAAGAAAACAGCCTTTAAAATCACTCGTATCGGTCAATTGGTCGGTCAAATGGCTTCAGAGCGCCTAGGTGTGAAATTTGGAATTGTTGATTTGAGCTTGGCACCAACACCTGCTGTTGGAGATTCGGTAGCGCGTGTTCTGGAAGAAATGGGCTTGGAAACGGTCGGTACGCATGGCACAACCGCCGCTCTGGCTTTGCTTAATGACCAAGTCAAAAAAGGCGGCGTCATGGCTTGCAATCAGGTTGGTGGTCTATCGGGTGCCTTTATTCCTGTATCAGAGGACGAAGGTATGATAGCAGCGGTTCAAAACGGATCTCTCAATTTAGAAAAATTAGAGGCCATGACCGCAATTTGCTCGGTTGGATTGGACATGATTGCTATTCCAGCAGACACGCCTTTTGAAACTATTGCTGCCATGATTGCCGACGAAGCCGCTATCGGTGTTATCAATCAAAAGACAACAGCGGTACGAATTATTCCAAAAGGAAAAGAAGGCGACATGATTGAGTTTGGCGGTCTTTTAGGGACGGCACCAGTGATGAGAGTCAATAAAGCTTTATCAGCTGATTTTATTGCGCGTGGTGGACAAATTCCAGCACCGATTCATAGTTTTAAAAATTAAAATGAGAGTGGGACAGAAATCAGTAGTTTCGTAGAAACTTGATTTCTGTCCCACCTCCGCACGGTTGAGTAGGGCTGTAAAAGTTGATTTATCAACGTATTAGAGTTCACTCAGCCACTGCGTCTTATAATTATGACTATATAAGCAAAGGAAGCTGAGCACTTTTGTCCAAGCTTCTTCTTTTGAAAAGGAAATTGAAATGGCAAAAACGAAGTTATACATTATTCGTCATGGGAAAACGATGTTTAATACAATTGGTCGGGCGCAAGGCTGGAGTGATACGCCACTTACGGCTGAAGGGGAACGCGGCATCCATGAATTAGGAATTGGTTTACGAGAATCAGGACTTGCATTTACAAGAGCATTTTCCAGCGATTCTGGGCGAACGATTCAGACCATGGGGATTGTCCTTGAAGAGCTCGGTTTAACAGGCAAAATTCCCTATACTTTTGACAAGCGAATCCGTGAATGGTGTTTTGGCAGTTTCGACGGTGCTTATGGTGGCGATCTGTTTCATGGCGTAATTCCACGAGTGCTGGATGTAGAAGATTATAAAAAACTAACCTTGCAGGAATTAGCAGACGGTCTAGTAGAAGTGGATACAGCTGGCTGGGCAGAACCTTGGGAACAATTGAGTGGACGCATTTTAGAAGGTTTTACAGCTATTGCAAAAGATGTAGAGGCTTCTGGCGGGGGCAATGCTCTTGTCGTCAGCCACAGTATGACAATCGGTGCCTTTGCTTGTTTGATTGATCCGTCTATCGTTTTAAATCCTGGCGTGCAAAATGGCAGTGTAACGGTCGTGGAGTATGCAAATGGGAAATTCACCATTTAAGCGTTAGGAGACATGTCTTATCGCCAAGTAGGTGCTAAGATATTGGAAGGGCAGAAATAATCGCAAAAACGGGAATGTGAGAAAAGTTGATTTTCACGAATTGTGGCTTTCATCTTACTCCTGATTTTTCTTTCATCTCTCAAACGATTTTCTGCAAAAAATGATATAATATAGTAAGAAAAACGGAGGTGAAATATGGCAAAAACAAGATTATACATTGTTCGCCATGGGAAAACCATGTTTAATACAATTGGTCGGGCACAAGGCTGGTCTGATACGCCTTTGACCGCTGCAGGAGAACGTGGCATTCGTGAGCTAGGAATTGGGCTTCGCGAGTCAGGACTTCCATTCAAAAAAGCTTTTTCTAGCGATAGCGGGCGGACAATTCAAACCATGGGGATTATTTTAGAAGAACTTGACTTGACAGGGTGCATTCCTTATCGCACAGATAAGCGAATTCGAGAATGGTGTTTTGGTAGTTTCGATGGAGCTTACGATGGTGAATTGTTTATGGGAGTGATGCCCCGTGTTTTCAATGTAGAGCATGTTCATCAATTGAGTTACCCTGAGCTGGCTGAAGGCCTGGTAGAAGTTGATACAGCTGGTTGGGCTGAGAGTTGGGAAAAATTGAGCAGCCGTATTTGGGAAGGATTTTCAGATATTGCCAAGGAAATCGAAGCTGCTGATGGAGGCAATGCACTGATTGTTAGCCACGGTATGACCATTGGAACATTTGTGTACCTCATTGACCAAACAAGACCACATGGTTTAGACAATGGTAGTGTGACCGTCATTGAATACGAGAATGGTCAATTTACAGTTGACTGCATTGGAGATATGTCTTATCGTGAGGTTGGCAAGAAAATACTGGATGAGATTGAGTAAGAGTCGTTTTTGTAATGAAAATAATTTAAGAGGTTGAGATAAGCGTTGATTTTTGGGAACGACTTTCTCTCCTTTTTTATTGCTAAAAATACTTGACAAGTATATCGAGTTTCGATACAATGTATATATCGAAGTTCGATATATCGAGGTAAATAGTATGGATGATAAATTAAGACGGATTTATGTTCCCATGACAGAGACGGGATTTTATATCTTATTTTGCTTGCAAAAAGAAAGTCATGGTTATAACATTACACAGAAAGTAAAAGAACTGACAAAAGGGCAGGTTGTAATTAGTCCGGGAACTATGTATGGAACTTTGTCTAAAATGGAGAAAGATGGTTTGATTGTTTTTTCTCACGAAGAGGAGAAACGTAAAATTTATCAGATTACAGAAATAGGACGAGAGATTTTGGAAATAGAATTGAGGCGAATCGAGCGACTCTATCAAAATAGCAAGGAGGATGTATGATGGAAAAGAAAACGACTTATAAAATCTTTACAATTGCAGATTACGACGAAGAAGCAGCCTATTTGCGGAAGATGCACAAGGCAGGATAGCAGCTAGCTAAAGTTAATTTGTCGCCTTTTTTGCTAGCGGCAAAATATACTTTTGAAAAATGCCTACCAGAAGATTACAGTTATCAGCTGGATTTTCAGCCCTTAGAGAAGGCAGAGCAGGCTCATTACTTTCAGTTGTTTGACGATTATGGCTGGGAACATGTTCTAGATTTCAATAGTTTTTCTTATTTTCGTAAGCCAGTATCAAAAATTAAAAGCGAAGAAGAATTCGAGATTTATAATGATTCTCGATCGAAGTTAGGAATGATGAAACGAATTGTTGATCAGCGCTTGTTGCCAGTTATAGCAGGCACACTTGCGCTCTCATCCTCAGTTTGGATGATTATGAAACGTCATTCGTCCTTTAGTTTGCTAACTTATATCATTCTAGTGATTGTTTCCACTCTGTTATTACTTCTTTTGGGAATACTAATCCATATTGTTAGACGATTCTTGATAAAAAGAAGGGAGCTGACAAATTTGGATGATTAATATGTTGAGAAAGAAAAAAGCTTAGATTATTGTGAAATTCTGTCTTACAGATTATCATCATTCTTCCCTGATTTCTCTTGATTGTTTACCTTCTATAAGGTGGTATGGTTTGCTTTGTACAATTATTTTTAAAATAGAAAAGGATTTTTTATGAAAAAAGAAATTTTAATAAACGATAAAAAACAATTTTTGCTGTCGAATGTGACAGGATTGCTATTGCTTACTGCCATTTTGTTTCCGAACTATTTCCATTGGAACTTTGAAAAATTAAATTTTTTAGGCTGGCTAACAAATGTCATACTTCTGTTGTTGCCGATTTTAGCAGTTGCGGAATTGTTCTTTTATATATGGCTTGTGAAAAAGAAGAAAAACTAGGTCCTCAGACTGATTTTTAGCACTCTTGCAAAAAGAGTGCTAATTTTTTGAGTTTTTGCCTTGACTTTAAAAATGAACCGTGTATAATAGAATCATAAGTTAGCACTCGGATGTGTAGAGTGCTAAACAAAAAATCTCATATTCCAGCTCAAAGCTGAAAGGGGTGATGTCATGGTAACGGAACGTCAGAATGAGATTTTAAACTTGATCATTGATATCTTTACAAAGACTCACGAGCCGGTTGGATCCAAAACCTTACAAGAATCAATCCAGTCTAGCAGCGCGACGATTCGTAATGACATGGCTGTTCTTGAAAAGCAGGGGCTTTTGGAAAAAGCGCATACATCAAGTGGACGCAAACCAAGTGTTGCGGGTTTTCAATACTTTGTCAAACACTCCCTTTCCTTTGATCGTCTTGCTGAAAATGAACTCTACGAAGTAATCAAGGCGTTTGACCGTGAATTCTTCAAACTAGAGGATGTTTTTCAACAGGCAGCAGACGTTCTTTCAATGCTAAGTGGATGTACGGTGGTAGCACTTGATGTAGAACCGAGTCAACAACGCTTGACAGCTTTTGACACTGTGATTCTCAGCCAGCATACAGCTTTAGCAGTCTTTACTTTGGATGAATCCAATACGATTACCAGCCAGTTCATGATTCCCCGTAATTTTTTGCGAGGTGATTTGATTCAGCTGAAAGAATTGATACAAGAGCGTTTCTTAGGACAGACAGTTCTGGATATTCACTATAAGATTCGGACAGAGATTCCACAAATTATTCAGCGTTATTTTACAACGACCGATAATGTAATGGATCTTTTCGAGCATATCTTTAGTGATATTTTCAAAGAAAATGTCATTGTATCTGGTAAGGTGAAGTTGCTAAATTTTTCAGATCTAAAGAGTTATCAATTCTTTGACCAACCGCAAAAAGTGGCTTTTGAAATTCGAGATAGTTTAGCTGAAGATCAAATGCAGACGGTGCGCGTGGCGGATAGCAGAGAAAGTAGTCTGGCGAATTTGACGCTCATCTCTAGCAAATTTCTCATTCCTTACCGGGGATTTGGCATGCTAGCGGTCATTGGACCAGTCAATTTAGATTATCAGCGAGTTGTCAGTCAACTCAATGTTGTCAATCGCGTTTTAACGATGAAGCTCACAGATTTTTATAGATATCTGAGTAGCAATCATTATGAAGTGCATTAAGGCGACAAAGCTGATAGCTATAGATAGAAAAATAATTAAAAGATTATAAGGAGGTGCCTAGTGGCAGAAGAAAAACAGCAAGAAGAAGTAAAAAAAGAGGACATTTCGGTAGAAGAAACGTCTGAAGAAACAACAGAGGTAGCTCCTGAGAAGTCTGAATTGGACTTGGCGAATGAGCGCGCAGACGAATTTGAAAACAAATATCTTCGTGCAGCTGCTGAAATGCAAAATATTCAGCGCCGAGCAAATGAAGAACGTCAACAATTGCAGAAATATCGTAGCCAAGACTTAGGAAAAGCAATCCTTCCTTCGCTGGACAACTTAGAACGTGCCTTGGCAGTTGAAGGATTGACTGATGATGTCCGAAAAGGGCTAGAAATGGTACAGGAAAGTTTGATTGCCGCTCTTAAAGATGAAGGAATTGAAGAGGTTCCGATAGACGGTGAGTTTGATCACAACTTCCATATGGCTATTCAGACGGTGCCGGCAGATGATGATCACCCAGCTGGAAGCATCGCACAAGTTTTCCAAAAGGGCTATAAACTCCATGAACGTCTCCTAAGACCAGCTATGGTAGTAGTAGCAGAATAAAAAATCTCGTCCGAAACGACGGTAAACTATGAAGAAAGAAAATATATTTTCGCTCTGCTAAACCGTGAGCGAAGCGAACAATTAGCGACACTCTTCACCGTGGTGCTCTCTGCGCAAACTTTAATAAAGAGATTGATTTAATCAAGCTCTGACGGCGCCACCACTTAAGAAGAGTATCAAAAAAGAAATTCTAAAATAAAGAGGAAAAAATAATGAGTAAAATTATTGGTATTGACTTAGGTACAACAAATTCAGCAGTTGCAGTTCTTGAAGGAACTGAAAGCAAAATCATAGCAAATCCAGAAGGAAATCGTACAACACCATCTGTAGTGTCATTCAAAAATGGTGAAATCATCGTTGGTGACGCAGCAAAACGTCAAGCGGTGACAAATCCTGATACGATTATCTCCATTAAATCAAAAATGGGAACTTCTGAAAAAGTTACAGCAAATGGAAAAGAATATACTCCACAAGAAATCTCAGCTATGATTCTTCAATACTTGAAAGGCTATGCTGAAGATTACCTTGGTGAAAAAGTAACCAAAGCAGTTATCACAGTTCCTGCTTACTTCAACGATGCGCAACGTCAAGCAACTAAAGATGCTGGTAAAATTGCTGGTCTTGAAGTAGAACGGATTGTCAACGAACCAACAGCAGCAGCCCTTGCTTATGGTTTGGACAAGACAGATAAAGAAGAAAAAATCCTTGTATTTGACCTTGGTGGTGGTACATTTGACGTGTCAATCCTTGAATTAGGCGACGGTGTCTTTGATGTGCTAGCAACTGCAGGGGACAATAAACTCGGTGGTGATGACTTTGACCAAAAGATTATCGACTACATGGTAGCTGAGTTCAAGAAAGAAAATGGTATTGACTTGTCAACTGACAAGATGGCTCTTCAACGTTTGAAAGATGCGGCTGAAAAAGCTAAGAAAGACCTTTCTGGTGTAACGTCTACTCAAATCAGCTTGCCATTCATCACTGCGGGAGAAGCTGGACCTCTCCACTTAGAAATGACCTTGACACGTGCAAAATTTGATGACTTGACTCGTGAGCTTGTGGATCGCACAAAAGAACCTGTTCGTCGTGCATTGTCTGACGCTGGTCTTAGCTTGTCAGAAATTGATGAAGTTATTCTTGTTGGTGGTTCAACTCGTATCCCAGCCGTTGTAGAAGCTGTTAAGGCTGAAACTGGTAAAGAACCAAACAAATCAGTAAACCCTGATGAAGTAGTTGCTATGGGGGCGGCGATCCAAGGTGGTGTGATTACTGGTGATGTTAAAGACGTTGTCCTTCTTGACGTAACACCATTGTCACTTGGTATCGAAACAATGGGTGGAGTATTTACAAAACTCATCGACCGTAACACAACAATTCCAACATCTAAATCACAAGTCTTCTCTACAGCAGCAGATAATCAACCAGCCGTTGATATCCATGTTCTTCAAGGTGAACGCCCAATGGCAGCAGACAACAAGACACTTGGACGTTTCCAATTGACTGACATTCCTGCTGCTCCTCGTGGTATTCCTCAAATCGAAGTTACCTTTGATATTGACAAAAATGGTATCGTGTCTGTTAAGGCTAAAGACCTTGGTACGCAAAAAGAACAACACATCGTTATTCAATCGAACTCCGGTTTGACAGACGAAGAAATTGACCGCATGATGAAAGATGCAGAAGCAAACGCTGAAGCAGATAAAAAACGTAAAGAAGAAGTAGATCTTCGCAACGAAGTAGATCAAGCTATCTTTGCAACTGAAAAGACAATCAAAGAAACAGAAGGCAAAGGTTTTGATGCAGAACGTGACGCTGCTCAAGCTGCTCTTGATGAATTGAAAAAAGCCCAAGAAGATAACAACTTGGATGACATGAAAGCAAAACTTGAAGCACTCAATGAAAAAGCGCAAGCCCTCGCTGTGAAACTTTACGAACAAGCAGCTGCAGCCCAACAAGCTCAAGCAGGAGCAGAAGGTGCAAATCAAGCAAATTCAGGCGACAACAAAGGCGATGATGTCGTAGATGGTGAGTTTACGGAGAAGTAAGATGCCAAAGCAATGGCTACTCGAAGTAGCTCATCTGCTAACGCTTGCCACTATAAGGCGGTCGAGCTAGGCGGTTTACTAGCTCGAAACCCCCGTCGTAACGATGAGATAGGAGTACCTCAGGAAAATCCTAAAACCTCCTTTGTCACATCTTGGCAAGAAGGATTGTGGATTATAATTTAGTGCTTGCTCAATCTTACTTGTAGCCGATTTGTAACAGATAAATTCAGGGGTTGATAAACCAACCTCTGTTTTTGGATAATGGAATCTTAGAATTGAACATGCCCTAAAAAAGTTCGTTCTGTTAAATTAAAACGAAAGGAAAGTGTTCGTAACTGAACACGGGCTACGGACTGTGCCAAAAAGATAGTTTTTCCTAGAATCTCTGGATTCTTCGTCAAAACTCCTATTTTGGCTGTGCCCGCTTAACGCCCTTTGTATCTTATATTATGAATAATACAGAATTTTACGACCGTTTAGGCGTTTCTAAAAATGCATCTCAGGATGAGATTAAGAAAGCCTATCGGAAATTATCAAAAAAATATCATCCAGACATCAATAAAGAACCGGGTGCTGAAGAGAAATACAAAGAAGTCCAAGAGGCTTATGAAACCTTGAGTGATGAGCAAAAACGGGCAGCCTATGATCAATATGGTGCTGCGGGTGCTAACGGAGGCTTCGGCGGTGGAGCTGGCGGTTTCAGTGGCTTTGACGGTTCTAGCTTTGGTGGCTTTGAAGATATTTTCTCTAGCTTCTTTGGTGGAGGTGGTGCAAGTCGCAATCCCAACGCACCTCGTCAAGGAGATGATCTTCAATATCGGGTCAACCTTAAGTTTGAAGAAGCGATTTTTGGTACGGACAAAGAAATTAAATACAATCGTGAGGCTACCTGCCATACTTGTCACGGTTCGGGTGCGAAACCAGGAACTAGCCCAATAACTTGTAGTCGTTGTCACGGATCTGGTGTCATCAATGTGGATACGCAAACCCCACTTGGAATGATGCGTCGTCAAGTCACTTGTGATGTCTGCCATGGGCGTGGACAAGAAATCAAAGACCCTTGCCAAACCTGCCATGGAACAGGACATGAAAAACAAGCTCATAGTGTTCATGTGAAAATCCCTGCAGGTGTTGAAAGTGGTCAACAAATTCGGTTAGCAGGACAAGGAGAAGCTGGCTTTAATGATGGTCCTTATGGAGACCTTTTTGTCATTATTAATGTCCTTAAGAGTGATAAATTTGAGCGTGATGGCTCAACTATCTACTATAACATGAACATTAATTTTGTTCAGGCTGCACTTGGTGATACTGTTGAAGTACCAACAGTTCATGGTAATGTTGAACTCGCTATTCCAGCAGGTACCCAGACAGGTAAGACATTCCGTCTTAGAGGTAAAGGCGCTCCGCGTTTGCGCGGAAATGGACAAGGAGATCAACATGTCACTGTTAATGTGGTTACTCCAACCAAGTTGAATGATGCTCAAAAAGAAGCCTTGCAAGATTTTGCTAAGGCCAGTGGTATGAATCCAGTTCACCCTAAGAAAAAAGGCTTTTTTGACAAGGTCAAGGATGCCTTTGACGAAAAATAAGAGAATAGGATTTCATTTTTAATTACAAAATTCTGTTTTCTTGTCTGATATTTTATCTTTAGAAATTTAAAATAGAAATCGAGACTGGCTAAAACCAGTCTCGATTTTTTGTTTCACTAAATGAACAAGAGAAAGAAAATAGACCAGTGAGAAAGTTATACTCAAAGAAAATCAAAAATAGACTAGATGACAAAGCGTAGGCAGTACTGGCGTACGGTAAGCTGAAGTCAATGACGTATAGTTTTGATTTTCAAAGAGTGTTACAATAACTTTTTTAGCTGACATCTATTTTCTCTCTTTTATAAAATCAGTATTAAGAATGTTTCTTATGTTTAACTGCCTTAACTTTCTTGCTCTTTTTAGTTTTTGATGTTTTAGGAGTTTTGGAAACTTCTGAATAGGTAACGGTTTGTGTTATGTCATCAGTAGTTGCAGTGATATTAGAAGTGGCTTGAACGGTGTTAGTGTCAGCGCTGTAACCTTTGATTTTAGGTGAGGTTACTGACTTGAACGTATTTCCGCTTTTACTGCTTTTCCAACCCTTATCTTCAATAATTTGTCCTGTGACACTATCCAAAACAAGTTCTCGATTAAAGGTAATCGTTTCGACTCTGCTCTTGGCAGCTTGCCTACCATCACTATACCGGTATTCAATGGTACGTGTAACAGTTTTAGTTAGAGAGTTCTTATCTGTTCCGACTGGCCATTTAACTTGGCTTCCAGAGAAAAGAGGACTACCGGGTTTTCCTGGTTTTTTAGCTGAAACAGTAATTTTTCCATGATTTAGGTGAACTTGGTATTCCTTAATGACATCGGATTGATCATAGATAATGCCATTCTTAGGATAATGATCACTAACTACGATATAGCCTTGGTTTTTAAGAGCCTTAATATCAGTTGCTGTATGGTAACTACTCTTAGTTTTGAATTTACCAGTTAGGGTTTTGGTGAGGATGACTTTATGCGTCAGGTTATCAATATAGTAGATTTTAGCTTCTTGTATGTTAGCGGTGTAAGTCACATTAATTTTCATATCGGCTGTTTTGGCAGTAATGTTGTCAATTGGATTGATTTGACTCTGCTGAGGAGTATAACCTGTAATAATTGGGGAAAAGACAACGCTAAAGCGGCTACCATTGATGGCTATCCAATCACTATAGGTTACTTTTTTAGTGACATTATCTTTAGTTGCAGTACGTTTAAAGTTTAAAGTTGCGACATGATCGTTGGCTACTTGTTTTCCTTTCTCATCACTATAGCGAATGGTTTGTGTGACTGTTTTGGTCTCATCGCTAGTGGTGTAACTGTGGGACAAGTGGACTTCATAGGAAGCATTTTCTTGATTGTAAATAAGCCCTTCAGTTGGATAATTATCACTAACTAAAATATACCCCTTAGCTTCATATTTTTGAATAGTGTCATGCGTTTGATAAGGTGTTTTTGTAGCAAACTTACCAGAAAGTTTTTGAGTAGTTAATACCTTATTGTTGGTATCATCAATGAAAATGACACGGGCTGTTACAGTATTAGGAAGATAAGTAACAGTCACTTCACTATTAGCAGAATCAGCAGTAATAGATTTCAGACGATTGGTTTGCTTTTCCTTAGCTGTGTAACCGATAATAGCTGGAGAGACTACAGCTTCAAAACTAGTGCCATTTAAGGCTTGCCAAGCTCCATAAGTGATTTGTCCAGTCACTTGATCAGTTGTTACAGTACGGTTAAAGCTTAAACTATTAACGAGATCTTCCAATGCTTTTTCTCCATTTTTATAGAGATAATGAATAGTTTGTGTCACCACTTTTTCTTCTAAAACGGTATTAGTGGCATGCTGGAAGCGGACTTTGTAGGTCATGCCTTTATTGGCACGTGAATAAGTAAGACCTTGACTTGGATAAGCATCACTTACAAGGACATAACCTTGATTTAGATATTTTTGAATGCTGTCACTTGTGTGATAGGTTTCTTGGCTGCCATAATCACCAGAAAGTTCTTGACTAGCTAGGATTTGCTGGCTTGTTTCATCGAAGTAAATAAGACGAATGTTACCTTGACCATAAGAAGCCAAATCAGCGTCCCAACTACTAACTTGCTTGCCAATCTTCATTTCTTGCAGCACTTGTTGGCGGTAAGCTTGCTCATCACCAGTTAAGATTTGACCGAGTTTAATATCATGAGGAGTTATAGCTTCTCCATTTAAAGTTTGACTGTTGAATTCCACAAAACGAACATCAGGGTGATAGGTGACATCGATCAATTTACCCTTATTATCCTTACGTGTCCAAGGACTGAAACGTTGTTCTGAGACACGTTCTGAAATTTTGCTATTTATAATAGTTGTTGCCGAAGAGGTATTCAGGTAGGTTGGATTTTTGGTGTTTTGATCGTAGTTGATCAATTTTGTAGAACCATCGGCGCTACGTTTTGTTTGTGTTGCAATTTCTGTTTGCCAAGGACGAGCTAAGTAGATATTTGATTTACTAGGATAATCTTCTGAAACACCGAAGGTGCTATTATCAAAGACAAGACCAGTGTATCCTTTGGCGGTATTTGGTGCTGTAAAGTAACCGCTCTTTCGACCTGGGAAATAGGTCATGTAGATATAAGAATCTTTGATATAAGCGTCAGCATTTCCAAAGATGAAATCCACGGTTCCCTCAATATAGCTGTTAACGATAACGACACGATTGCCATCTCCTTGTAAGTAGAGGGTGTCTTGGCGTCCAATAAAACTTGAATCGTGAATAGTAATTTTATCGGCTTTAGAATTGAAGGCGACAGCGGGTGTTTGCTCATTTTCACCTAGGTGATCTGTGATATTATAATCATTTTGGAAAGTAATGCCATAGGCTGAAAAGCCTGTTCCGCTAGCATTGATAATGACGGTCGCACTCTGGTCTGTCCCAAGGTCATAGGCGTCTTTCGGATGAAAAACACCGTTGGCATCAAAATTATTTGATGAGTAGTAAGAAGCGCGAATGATAACCTTGTTTTTACCAGTAGTATCAGTATTTTTGAAAGTTACACCAGGTAGGTTAACCGTAACTTTTTCACGGTATTCACCTGGGTCAATTTCAAGGATTAAACGATCTTTTAATGATGATTTGTTATTATCCAGTGCTGCTTGAATGGATTGATATTGTCTATTTTTCCCGACAGTCACTGTATGTGAAGTAACGGTATTATCACTAGCATAATCAAGATCAATAGATGTCAAATAAGCACTGCCAGAACCATCCTTACTACTAAATACTAAAGGAATATATCTAGTTGTTTCCGTGTTTATAATAATATCGCTGCCTAATTGGATCTCTTGTCCATCCAAAGTAACGGTAAGGTTGTTATAGTTATTTCCCTTGATGGAAAGGGTAGCTCCAGCAGCATCAGCCACTACCGGAATATAAAGAATAGTACCGGCATTGACCTGTGTATCTGTGTTACGTGGGCTGAATTTTCCCTTGCTGGCATCAATTTTAAGACCTTGGTAACTTTCGGTCTGACTTCCTTGTGCTTCTGGTCTTTGTCCGCCTGTAGCTGTTAAATCCCAAGTTGTGTCTTCTACTTTTGTATTTTCAGGAATTTCTGGGAAGACAACTGAAGCTTTGTCATAAGAAAGCTGGATCTGATTGAGGTAAGTTGTCTGATCAAAGGTAACGGCTAAGTAATGATTATGTTCATTAGCTGGAATAGTTAGTGTTACAAGGCCTGAAACATTTGTTAACTTATCTGTTTCGGTATGGAGACTTGTCGTTCCTCCTGAAAGTGAGAATGAAAGGGTTGTTCCATACTGATTAGCTGCGATAGGAATGTAAAGCACGGTAGCAGCATTAATTTGTGTGTCACTTGATCGTGGTGCAAACTTGGCACCGTCCTGACTGGCATCAATTTTAATGCCTTGGAAAATTTGGTTCTTATCACCTTGAGCATTAGGACGATTGCTGTTAGCTAAGTCCCAAATGGTATTTTCTGTTTTAAGATTTTCAGGTGTCCCGGGGAAAACAACAGGTGCTTCTTTATATTGAATGTTGATTTGACTTAAATAGCTTGTTTGATCGAAAATGAGATCAAGGTAACCTGCGACTGTTCCATTAGGGAGAGTAATAACCACAGGGCCACCACTGTTTACAATGTTTCCTAATTGAGTGTGTAAACTAGTGGTTCCACCAGCTAAAACCAAGGTAACTTCTGCGCCATACTGTGCTTTATTGACAGGAATGCTTAATTTAGTTCCTGCATTGATTTGTGTATCTGTTTGTCTAGGAGCAAACTTAGCACCGGCTTGGCTGGCATCAATGGCAATACCAGCATAGTTCCCATTTATTCCTTCAAGAGTTCCTGTTTTAGTTAGTTCAGTAGAGGTGTTTTCATCACTGCTAGGATTGAAACTCCAACTATTTTTAGCGCTAGAGTTCCTAGTGGTTTCTGATGCGTTTTGAAGACTTGCTTCGTTTTCACTATTAATAACTTTATTAGCGTTCTCATTTACGGTTTCGGCAGTTGTTATTTGATCTGACTGACTTGATGTTGAAATGCTAGATTCAGAACTTGAAAGTTCAGTAGCTTCAGATTTAGAGGTTACTTCAGTAGATGTTGTATCTGATATAGGGCTTGTCGTTGATTGTGTTTGTTCTTCGACAGTCATTGATACCTTATCTTCAGTACTCGTGACAGTGTCTGCATAAGCTCTTCCGCCAAAAGCCAAAAGAGTAGAAGAGGTTACAATGGCGGCGAACACCCAAAATTTCCCTTTTTTGTAAGCTCTATATCGAATTTTATCTTCTTTCATTGATTTAATAATGCTCCTTATATTTATATTATCGGGTAGGTCCCGATGGTATAAACCCTTTCTTTTAGATTTGTTTTATACTTAGTTCAGCGCTGTGGATTAGTATGTTACTCCAATCGCTTAGACGATTATAGAAAGGCTCTAACCACAGCTCTTTGTCTAATTGGTAATTAGAATGATAACGCTCTGACGTTTTATCTCGTGTAAGGATACAAGGCAAAGAGTGCGTGGGACAACCAACAGCTGCTAATAAATCAGAAGTAGAGTTACTATGCTCTACGTTGGAATTGATATGGCTAAGAATAAGCACGACCTAGCCTGTATCTCGGATATTGGTCAAGTACTGATGAAACACTTCAAGTTCGCTAATTCTCACCACGGGTTTTCCGAACTAAAGGACAAGCTATATCAGTTGTCTCCTATTACAACAGATATTCATATCGCCCTAGAATCTACAGGACATTACAACTACAACCTGAGTACTTTTTTAAGAAACTTAGGCTATACTGTCTTCCACTATAACCCCTAGACAAAGACAGACATCAAGGATGCACTGCTCATTGCTCGCAAGCTACGATCGGATGAAACCCCTGAGCGCTACCAAAATGATGAGAGAATGAACGAATTGAAAGAGTTGACACGTTACCAGAATCGACTGATACAGGATCGTTCCAAGAACAAGAACCTCTATGTACGATTGCTTGATATTGTCTTCCCTGAGCTTCACTCAGTGGTCGGAGACCTACACAATAACTATGTTTACGAGTTATTAACTCAGTATCCGACACCAGCTAAAATCAAGCGGGCTCGCTTGTCTTCCTTGCTTAACATCAGCTATCTCACAGCCGATAAAGCAAAGAATATACAAGAAGCAGCGGTTCTGACAATCGGCAACCTTCATCAGCTTTAACATTGGAATTGAGACAACTGATTGAAACCATTCGGCATTACGACAAACAGATTGCACAAGTCCAAGAACAGATTAACGACATGATGCTCGAATGAGATTCACCAATTACTTCTATTGCAGGTATTGGAAATCGTTTAGGAGCCATTATCCAGGCGGAGATAAAGAACATCCATAATTTCAAGAATCCTGCTCAACTTCAAGCATTCGCCGGTCTGGAGCCAGCTATTTTTCAGTCGGGGCAGATGGACAACACGGGTGGGATGGTCAAGCGTGGCTCAACCTATTTGCGCTATGCACTCATACAGGTTGCTAAGCTAAACTCCCAAAAAGGAAGTATCTCTACTTCCATTTGCGCTATGCACTCATACAGGTTGCTAAGTTGATTTGTCTTTATTCACCCCATTTCAAGGATTACCTAAAGCTAAAAATAACCCAAGGTAAACACTACAATGTCGCTGTATCTCACATCGCTAAAAAGCTCATCCGCATCATCTTCTATCTGCTCAAAACCAATCAATCGTTTGATGAAGCGAAACTAAGATAAACGATAAAATACAAGAGTTCAAAAACTTGCTTTCTAGCAGGTCTTTTTGTGCTACTTATTTTCTGATGATACCTCGAAAAATAAATAGGAAGTTCTTACACTTTACTCTTGACTTTTAATATAGAATGCCTTTTTATAAAAAATTACCAGAGATAATTTTATCATAAAAAATAATAAGTATCAAATAATATGAATTGTAAAAATACTTTAGCAAGAAAACAGAATGATTAAGCTAAATCTGTATGGGTACAGTTTCTTGATGATCGACTAGAGAAAAGCATTAGGAAATGGTAGAATAAAAATATGGTACGATATAAAGCAATTATTTCTTATGATGGCAGCAATTTTTCGGGTTTTCAAAGACAGCCACAGGTGCGAACCGTTCAAGAAGAGATTGAAAAGACTTTAACTAAAATCAATAGAGGAAAGCCTGTCATCGTTCATGGAGCTGGACGCACAGACAGTGGCGTTCATGCGCTAGGACAAGTTATTCATTTTGATTTGCCGCAAAAAAGAGATGAAGAAAAGCTGCGCTTTGCGCTAGATACGCAAACACCGGAAGATATTGATTTTATCAGTGTAGAAGAGGTGAATGATAATTTTCATTCTAGGTATTGCAAACACAGCAAGACCTATGAATTTATAGTGGATATCGGGCGTCCCAAAAATCCTATAATGCGCCATTATGCAACGCATTATCCCTATCCACTTGATTTGAATCTAATGGAGGAAGCCATTACAAAGTTAAAAGGAACTCACGATTTTACAGGTTTTACAGCGTCAGGAACTAGCGTGGAAAATAAAATACGGACGATTACAGAAGCGAGGCTGGTATTTGATGAAAAACGCAACTTTCTGATTTTTACTTTTTCCGGCAATGGATTTTTATATAAGCAAATCCGCAATATGGTCGGAACATTGCTGAAGATTGGCAACGGTCGAATGCCAGTCGAGCAGATTGATAGAATTTTAACAGAAAAAGATCGTCATTTAGCAGGACCAACAGCAGCCTCGAACGGACTTTATCTAAAGGAGATACGATATGAAGAATAATCTTATTCTGGCAATTTCAGGGAATGATATTTTTAGTGGCGGCGGACTGCATGCTGATTTAGCAACCTACACGGTCAACCAACTACATGGTTTTGTGGCGGTGACTTGCTTGACCGCTATGACAGAGCAAGGTTTTGAGGTTATTCCTGTAGATACGACCGTCTTTGCTCAGCAGCTCAATTCTCTCAAGGATGTACCCTTCTCAGCTATTAAATTGGGGCTTTTGCCCAATGTAGAAGTGGCAGATTTGGCTTTGGATTTTGTGAAAGCTCATGCAGAGACTTCCGTTGTGTTAGACCCTGTCTTAGTTTGCAAGGAAACCCATGATGTGGAGGTTTCGGAACTTCGAGATGAGCTCATCAAGTTTTTTCCTTATACAAACATTATCACGCCTAATTTACCAGAAGCTGAACTCTTGGCTCAAAAAGAGTTACGAACATTGAAGGATGTAAAAGAAACGGCTAAACTTCTTCATTCCTTGGGTGCTAAATCCGTTGTTATCAAAGGAGGAAATCGCTTAGATGTTCAAAAAGCGATAGATGTTTTTTATGACGGAGAACAATTTCAAATTTTGAAATCGCCTGTTTTAGACAAAAATAATACCGGAGCGGGTTGCACCTTTGCTTCCAGCATTGCCAGTCAGCTATTACTAGGAAAATCAACTTTTGATGCTGTTCAAATTTCAAAAAAATTTGTTTATCAAGCTATCCAACATTCAGATCAATATGGAGTTGTTCAATATGAAAAAGAATCAGACGCATAAACTTGTCCTTTTATCTATGATTACTGCTTTGACAGTTGTTTTGGGATATTATTTAAAAATTCCAACACCAACGGGGATTTTAACGTTCCTTGATGCAGGAATTTTCTTTACCGCCTTTTATTTTGGCAGAAAAGAAGGAGCAATTGTTGGTGGTTTAGCCGGATTTCTTATTGATTTGATTTCGGGTTATCCGCAGTGGATGTTTTTTAGCCTGATTTTTCATAGTCTACAAGGCTATTTTGCGGGTTTTAAAGGGAAAAGTCGTTATCTTGGTTTAGTATTGGCGACGCTTGTTATGGTAGGGGGGTATGCTGTTGCTTCCACAATCATGCATGGTTGGGGAGCAGCTTTTCCAGAAATATTTCCTAACTTCTGCCAAAATACTTTAGGAATGATTATTGGGGTGATCTTGAATAAACTGTTGGTGGATATTTTGAAAAAATAAAGTAATAAGGGGCGTTGTGCCCTTTTTACTTTTAAGAATTTCAGTTTGTAAAAGCAATAAAAATCATTTATAATACAATTAAAACGAGGTGAAATCATGAATTTACAAAAACTTAGAGAACAAACACAAACAATTTTAGCAGATGTTTTAGAAAAATCAGCCCTTTCTGCTGGTGATATTTTTGTACTGGGCTTGTCTTCCAGTGAAGTGATTGGAGGGCATATTGGAAAAAATTCCAGCCAAGAAGTAGGAGAAGTCATTGTCAAAACCATATTGGATATGTTATCCGAGCGTGGTCTTTACTTAGCTGTTCAAGGCTGCGAACATGTTAATCGAGCCTTGGTTGTGGAGCGAGAATTGGCTCAAAAACGAAATCTAGAAATTGTCAACGTCCTACCGACTCTGCATGCCGGTGGAAGCGGGCAGTTAGCTGCTTTTAAATATATGAACGATCCAGTTGAGGTGGAATTTATCACGGCTCAAGCGGGGCTAGATATCGGAGATACGGCAATTGGTATGCATATTAAGCACGTCCAAATTCCGGTACGACCAATTTTGAGAGAACTCGGAGAAGCGCATGTGACTGCTCTCGCCAGCCGCCCTAAGCTAATCGGTGGAGCACGTGCTGCTTACCAAAAGGATAAAATTCGGAAAGCATAAAGAGAAAAATAGACATTAGATGGAAAAATCGTTAATTTTTATTAGAAAATTTGTGAATTAACGTGTATTTATGGTATAATTGATTGTATTCAATAAATTTTAAGGAGAAATGACAGAATGTCTGTATCATTTGAAAGTAAAGAAACAAATCGCGGAGTTTTGACATTTACAATTAGTCAAGAACAAATCAAGCCAGAATTGGACCGCGTGTTTAACTCAGTTAAGAAAACTCTGAATGTACCAGGTTTCCGTAAAGGTCATCTTCCTCGTCCGGTGTTTAACCAAAAATTTGGTGAAGAAGCTCTTTACCAAGATACATTGAACGCCCTTCTTCCAGTTGCATATGAAGCTGCAGTTAAAGAAGCAGAAATTGAAGTTGTTGCCCAACCACAATTTGACGTAGCTTCTATGGAAAAAGGTCAAGATTGGACCATTACTGCTGAGGTGGTTACAAAACCTGAAGTAAAATTAGGTGAATATAAAAATCTAGAAGTGTCTGTTGATGTCTCTAAAGAAGTATCTGACGCAGATGTAGACGCAAGAATTGAACGTGAGCGCAACAATTTGGCAGAGCTTGTATTGAAAGAAGACAAGGCTGTTAATGGCGACACAGTTGTGATTGACTTTGTTGGAACAGTTGACGGCGTTGAATTTGACGGTGGTAAAGGAGATAACTTCTCACTTGAACTTGGAAGCGGTCAATTTATTCCAGGTTTTGAGGATCAATTGGTTGGACATGCTGCTGGTGAAACAGTAGAAGTAAACGTGACATTCCCAGAAGACTATCAAGCAACAGACCTTGCAGGTGAAGATGCTAAGTTTGTTACAACCATTCATGAAGTCAAAGAAAAAGAAGTTCCAAAACTAGATGATGAACTTGCTAAAGACATTGATGAAGACGTTGAAACACTTGACGAATTAAAGGAAAAATACCGCAAAGAATTAGCTGAATCAAAAGAAATTGCTTTTGATGACGCAGTCGAATCTGCAGCACTTGATCTTGCAGTAGAAAATGCAGAAATCGTTGAGTTGCCAGAAGAAATGGTTCACGAAGAAGTGCACCGTTCTGTGAATGAATTCCTTGGGAACATGCAACGTCAAGGCATTTCACCAGACATGTACTTCCAAATCACTGGTACAACGCAAGAAGATCTTCATAAGCAACATGAAGCTGACGCTGAAAAACGAACTAAGACAAACCTTGTGATTGAAGCTGTTGCGAAAGCAGAAGGATTTGAAGCAAGTGATGAAGATATTGAAGCAGAAATTGCTTCTCTTGCCGCTGATTACAATATGGAAGTAGAACGCGTTCGTCAACTTCTTTCAGCAGATATGTTGAAACATGATATTGTGATTAAAAAAGCCGTTGAATTGATTACAAGTACTGCAAAAGTAAAATAATCGAGCGATAACATAAGGCAAGTTCAGTCGGAGAATTGGCTGAATTGCCTTTTTGCTTCTTTATAATAGAAAAAATGAAAGCCATTTTAGTAAAAATGGTGATTTTCTTGAATTGCGGATGAAATTCCTTTGACGAAAGAGGATTTTTATCGTACAATAAAAAGTAGCGAAAAATTCAATAAATTAAATTTTTGAGAACCAATAGAGCAGAAGCTCTCAGACTTAAAAGGAGATCGACTTTGGAATTAGAAGTATTTGCTGGACAAGAAAAAAGTGAACTTTCTATGATTGAAGTAGCGCGTGCTATCTTAGAAACACGTGGTCGTCATCATGAAATGTATTTTAATGATCTTGTCAATGAAATTCAAAATTACCTTGAAAAATCAAATAGTGATATTCGTGAAGCCTTGCCGCTTTTTTATACAGAGCTAAATGTAGACGGCAGTTTCATTCCTCTTGGAGATAACAAATGGGGCTTACGTTCATGGTATGCGATTGACGAGGTGGATGAAGAAATTATCACACTTGAAGAAGACGATGAAGAAACTCCGAAGAAACGGAAGAAGAAACGTGTAAATGCCTTTATGGACGGTGATGAAAATGCTATTGATTACAGTGATGATGACCCAGAAGACGAAGATTCATACGAAGCTGATCCTGCTCTAAGTTACGACGAGGACAATCCGGACGATGAGAAGAGTGAAGTTGAAGCATATGATGCTGAAATCAATGAAATCGCACCTGATGATTTAGGTGAAGAAGTCGAATTGAATGAAGAAGATGATGACGAAGAGTATTCTGACGATGAAGTAGACGGAGAAGAGGAAGAATAGTCAAATTTAATGATGTATTCTTATTTTCTTATTTGACAAAAGTTTTATTCTGCGATATTATAATATTGGGCACTTCTTTTATAAGAAGTCGAGGCTCCCTAGCTCTAGGGAGCTATTTTTGTTTTGCTATTCATGAACACGTCTTAAACAGCAATGGACGTTGTATTTTAGATAAGGAGTATTTATGGCAACAAAATATATTTTTGTTACAGGTGGTGTAGTTAGTTCGATTGGTAAAGGGATTGTAGCAGCAAGTCTTGGTCGTCTCTTGAAAAACCGTGGCCTTAAGGTGACTATTCAAAAGTTTGATCCATATATCAATATTGACCCAGGAACGATGAGCCCTTACCAACACGGGGAAGTATTTGTGACGGACGACGGTGCAGAGACAGACTTGGATCTGGGGCACTATGAACGCTTTATTGATATTAACCTAAATAAATATTCAAATGTCACAACGGGTAAGATTTATAGTGAAGTTCTTCGCAAAGAACGTAAAGGTGAGTACCTTGGAGCGACTGTTCAAGTCATTCCACACATTACAGACGCTTTAAAAGAAAAGATTAAACGTGCTGCAACGACAACAGACTCTGATGTGATTATCACAGAAGTAGGAGGAACTGTTGGAGATATCGAAAGTTTGCCATTCTTAGAGGCGCTTCGTCAAATGAAGGCAGATGTCGGAGCAGACAATGTGATGTATATTCACACGACCTTGCTTCCATATCTTAAGGCAGCTGGGGAAATGAAAACCAAGCCAACTCAACACTCTGTAAAAGAATTGCGTGGTCTTGGAATTCAACCGAATATGCTGGTCATTCGCACCGAAAAGCCAGCTGGTCAAAATATTAAGAACAAATTAGCGCAGTTTTGTGATGTAGCACCAGAAGCAGTGATTGAGTCGCTAGATGTGGAACATTTGTATCAAATTCCGCTAAACCTACAAGCGCAAAACATGGACCAAATCGTTTGTGATCACTTGAAGTTGGACGTGCCAGAAGCAGATATGACAGAGTGGTCTGCTATGGTTGATAAAGTCATGAACTTGAAGAAACAAGTGAAAATTGCGCTTGTTGGGAAATATGTGGAACTACCAGATGCGTACATCTCTGTTGTAGAAGCTCTCAAGCACTCTGGTTATGCCAACGATGCGGAAATCAAGCTGAAGTGGGTCAATGCGAATGATGTCACAACTGAAAATGTTGCTGAATTGCTGAAAGATGCAGACGGTATTATTGTGCCGGGTGGCTTTGGTCATCGTGGGACCGAAGGAAAGATTGCGACTATTCAATATGCACGGGAAAATGATGTGCCAATGCTTGGAATTTGCCTTGGTATGCAGTTGACTTGTGTTGAATTTGCTCGCCATGTGTTGGGATTTGATGATGCTAATTCTTCAGAACTAAATCCAGATACGAAACATCCTGTTATAGATTTGATGCGTGATCAGATTGATGTAGAAGATATGGGAGGGACGCTTCGTTTAGGATTGTATCCGTCTAAGTTGAAACGCGGTTCCAAAGCGGCTGCAGCTTATGACAATCAAGAAGTTGTTCAGCGTCGTCACCGTCACCGTTACGAATTTAACAATGAATTCCGTCAACAATTTGAAGATGCTGGTTTTGTATTCTCAGGAGTTTCACCGGACAATCGCTTGGTGGAAATTGTTGAAGTTCCAGAAAATAAATTCTTTGTGGCTTGTCAATACCACCCAGAATTATCTAGCCGTCCTAATCGTCCAGAAGGACTTTATACAGCTTTTGTTACAGCAGCAGTTGAAAATAGTGAGAAATAAGATTGAAAGCAATTCCAGTCTTTTTAGCATTTCTCATAGGAGAAAAATTTGTCAATATGAATGAAAGACAGCATTTTAAAACTAAAGTAAGAAATTTTATCCTAAAAATGATACAATTTGAATAGTTGATGAACTCAATAAATAATAAAACGGAGGTGGATCATGATGAAGTTTATACTGAATGAAAGTCTCGCAATGCTTGGGATTAAAAATGTGGTTATTGGCATCGCTAAAAATGTAGATCCACGTGCACCTTTACCTGCTTCATTTTTGAAAAAGCAAAAAGAGATGGAAAAGTGGGCATTGAATTGCGATATCGATGAGGTGTCTGATACTCCAGTCATTCAAGGCTACAAGGATTTATTGCAAAGTGTCGGACGTAGTGTCAAGAAGAATCCTCCTACCGTTTTGGCGCTTATTCGGAATATTCGACATCGTGGATCCATCCCGAATATTAATAGTATTATTGATATTTATAATGTTGAATCTTTACATTCTTTATTAGCCATTGGTGGGCATGATTTGGATAAAATAGCGGGGCAAATTGAATTTACGGTTAGTCAAAAAGAAGATGTTTTTCTACCGATTTTATCTACGGAAAAACACGTTTCACAGGCTGATTATGTTTATCGTGATCAAAAAGGAATTTTAGCATGGCTAGATGTTCGTGACGGAGAAAACTATAAATTTGATGATGAGACAAAGAATGCCATTTTTATCATTCAAGGAAATGCTCATACCTCTGTTGAAATGCGTTTAGAAGCACTCAAGCGCATTGAGAAAGATTTGGCAGAATGTATGCCAAATCTGGAATTTGAAACGTATGTCATTCGTCCAGAGGGGAAATGACCTAAAAAGCAGTATATTCACTGATAGGGAACAAGAAATGAGTTTGTTGTTTGAAAGTATTTCGGCTCACAACAACATTTTTTATTAAAAGATTTGTTTGAAAATTCTTTACTTTTTTAGAAGATATAGTATAATTAGTATATATCATACTTTCGGAGGTATCTATGAAAAAAAGTAAAATCATCGCAGTTGCGGGGTTAGCTCTTTTAACTTCTGGCCTTTTAGCTGCTTGCTCGGGTTCGAAATCGAACTCAGCTGAAACAAAATTTGGTTATGTATATTCTGGTGATCCAGAAACTTTGGATTATGTAACATCAGGAAAAGCAACCACTAGCGATCTTGTGACAAATGGAGTTGACGGATTGTTAGAAAATGACAAATATGGAAATCTTGTACCATCAATGGCTAAGTCATGGACTGTATCAAAAGATGGTTTAACCTATACTTATAAACTTCGTAAGGGTGCCAAGTGGTACACATCAGAAGGTGAAGAATATGCTGAAGTCAAGGCGCAAGATTTTGTAACTGGACTGAAACATGCTGCCGATAAAAAATCTGAGGCGCTTTATTTGGTTCAAAACTCAATTAAAGGTTTAGATGCTTACGTGAATGGTCAAACAAAAGATTTTTCAACGGTAGGTGTGAAAGCAGTTGATGATTATACTGTTCAGTATACATTGAACAAGCCAGAGCCATATTGGAATTCAAAGACAACCTCTGCCATTATGTGGCCAATCAATGCCGAATTTTTGAAATCTAAAGGAAATAAATTTGGCCAATCAACAGATACTAACTCCATCCTTTATAATGGACCATTCTTGATGAAAGCTATCACAGCAAAATCTGCGGTAGAATATGTTAAAAATAAACATTATTGGGATAAAGATAATGTAAAAGTGGATAGCATCAAGCTTGCTTACTATGATGGTCAAGACCAAGACTCATTGGCTCGTAATTTCAAAGATGGGGCATACTCATACGCACGCCTCTTCCCAACAAGTTCAAACTTTGCAACTTTTGAAAAACAATTCAAGGACAATATCTATACAGCAGAAGCAGGCTCTGGAACGGCTGCTTTAGCCCTTAATATTGACCGTCAATCTTACAACCATACGGCTAAGAAAACAGATGAAGAAAAAAATTCAACGAAAAAGGCATTGTTGAACAAAGACTTCCGTCAAGCTTTGAACTTTGCACTTGATCGCGAATCTTATGCAGCACAAGTAAATGGTAAAGATGGTGCTGCCACAGCAATCCGCAATATGTTTGTACCATCTAATTTTGTCCAAGTAGGAGAAAAATCATTTAGTGATGCTGTAGAAGAAAAATTAGCAAGCTATGGCGATGACTGGAAGGGTGTCAAACTAGCTGATTCACAAAACGGCTTGTACAATCCAACAAAAGCAAAAGAAAAATTTGCAAAAGCAAAAGCAGCTCTGCAAGCTCAAGGTGTACAGTTCCCAATCCACTTAGATGTTCCTACTGTGGAAACTTCTAAGAGCTACGTTGCTCGGATGCAGTCTTTAAAACAATCTGTTGAAAAAGTGCTTGGCAAAGAAAATGTTGTCATGGACTTGAATATGATGTCAGAAGACGACTTTAATAACATCACTTACTATGCTCCAAATGCAGCTGGAGAAGACTGGGATATCTCAGGCGCTGTTGGTTGGAATCCCGACTATCAAGATCCATCTACTTATCTTGATATTTTGAAATCAACATCTTCTGATAATACGAAAACTTGGTTTGGATTTGACTCTGGTAGTGAAAATGCTGGTGCTAAAGCAGTTGGCTTGGACGAATATAATAAATTAGTCGATGAAGCAGGTGCAGAAACAACAGACATTGCAAAACGTTATGAAAAATATGCAGCAGCCCAAGCTTGGTTAACAGACAGTTCACTTGTCTTACCAACAATGGCTTCAACAGGTGCCGGAACTTTTGTGTCACGCATTCAACCGTTCTCAGGTGCATTTGCGCAAACAGGTAGTAAAGGTAGCTCAACCTACTATAAATACATTAAAGTCGGTAAAGATGCTGTCACGAAGAAAGACTATGAAGCAGCTAAGAAGAAATGGCAAAAAGAAAAAGCTGAGTCTAATAAAAAAGCTCAAGACGAATTAGCTGATCATGTAAAATAATACAATGATAAAAGCAGGTAAAACTCACTAAAAGGTGAGGAAAACCTGCTTTTTTCTATCTATAAAATTGTAAGGTTAATATAATCCCCTTGATACTAGGTCTGAAAAAAATGTCATAAAATTTAGAAAATTCTATTTACTTTTTACTTTTTGTGTGCTAGAATGTACAAAAATAATGATTTTGGGAGGAATATTTATGAAAAAAAGTAAAATCATTACCCTTGCAGCGCTAGCCTTGCTTGCAACAGGAACTCTAGCAGCTTGTTCTGGCTCTAAAACAAGCTCTGGGAATAAAACATTCTCATATGTTTATGAGCAAGATCCAGATAATTTGAACTATTTGACAACTGGGAAAGCAGCTACTGCAAATCTTACCAGCAATGTTATTGACGGACTTTTGGAAAATGACCGTTATGGAAATCTAGTTCCTTCTATGGCGAAGGATTGGACCGTCTCTAAAGATGGCTTGACTTATACTTATACACTTCGTAAGGGTGTGAAGTGGTACACATCGGAAGGCGAAGAGTATGCAGAAGTTAAGGCACAAGACTTTGTGACAGGCTTAAAATATGCTGCGGACAATAAATCTGATGCTATTTACTTGGTGCAAGATTCAATCAAAGGCTTGGATGCTTACATGAAGGGTGAAAATAAAGATTTCTCTTCTGTCGGTATCAAAGCAGTTGATGATTACACAGTTCAATACACGCTTAATCGACCAGAAAGCTTTTGGAATTCTAAAACAACAATGGGCGTTTTAGCACCAGTTAATGCAGAATTTTTGAAATCAAAAGGCAATAAATTTGCACAAGCAACAGATCCGTCTAGTCTGCTTTATAATGGTCCATACTTGCTAAAATCTATCACAGCGAAATCGTCTGTTGAATTTGCTAAAAATCCAAACTACTGGGATAAGAAAAATGTGCACATTGATAACATTAAGTTGTCCTACTATGATGGTCAAGACCAAGATAAACTTGCTAAAGGATTTAGTGATGGCTCATTTACCAATGCCAAAGTATTTCCAACAAGTCCAAGTTATTCATCTGTTAGCAAGAAATATAAAAACAACATCGTTTATACTCCACAAGATGCAACGACTTACCTAGTATCTACAAATATTGATCGTCAATCTTACAATCATACTTCAAAGACAACAGATGCTCAAAAAACTTCTACTAAGAAAGCTTTGCTGAACAAAGACTTCCGTCAAGCCATTACCTTTGCATTTGACCGCACAGCTTATGCGTCACAAGTAAATGGTAAAGACGGTGCGACGAAGATGCTTCGTAATCTCTTTGTACCACCAACATTTGTTCAAACAGATGACAAGAGCTTTGGGGAATTGGTCAAAGAAAAATTAGTTGGCTACGATGAAAGTTGGAAAGATGTCAACTTAGATGATGCACAAGATGGGCTTTATAATCCAACTAAAGCTAAAGAAAAATTAGCGAAAGCGAAAGCAGCGCTTCAAGCAGATGGCGTTCAATTCCCAATTCACATTGATATGCCAGTTGACCAAACAGCAACTAACAAAGTTCAACGTGTGCAATCATTGAAACAATCTATTGAAAAAAATCTTGGTAAAGAAAATGTTGTGATTGATATTCAACAAATGTCTAAAGACGACGTGAATAATATCACTTACTTTGCTGAATCTGCAGCAGCAGAAGATTGGGACCTTTCTGATAATGTTGGTTGGAGTCCAGACTTCCAAGACCCATCTACTTATCTTGATGTCATCAAACCTTCAAGTGGTGAAAACACTAAGACTTATCTAGGATTTGATGCAGGCACGAATAACACTGCAGCAGCACAAGTTGGTATGAACGAATATGAAAGGCTGTTGAATGAGGCTGAAAAAGAAACCACTAATACGAATGCACGCTATGAAAAATATGCTGCAGCACAAGCTTGGTTGACAGATAATGCATTAGTCATTCCAACAACAACGCTAACGGGTCGCCCAATTCTTTCTCGCACAGTGCCATTTACTAATCCATTTGCTTGGTCAGGAAACAAAGGGAA
Organism: Streptococcus sp. KHUD_010; assembly: GCF_040207525.1. Lineage (NCBI taxonomy): Bacteria > Bacillati > Bacillota > Bacilli > Lactobacillales > Streptococcaceae > Streptococcus > Streptococcus sp. KHUD_010. Next base: position 409,889 of record NZ_CP157941.1, read on the forward strand.
TAGTGAAATCATCCTATATAAATATCTTGAACTCCAAGATGAGCCTGTGACTCAAAATCAATACAAGAAAGCAATGAAAAAATGGAATAAAAAGCGCACAGAATCTAATAAAAAGGCTCAAGAAGAACTTGCAGATCATGTTAAATAATTGAAAAAAATTAGATAAAATTTAACAGAAAAACAAAAAAGTTCAATTATGATAAAAATATTCTGACAATTGATTTTACAATTAACCAGAATTGTGATATAATTTTAAACAATCAGTTTAAAAATTGAAGGTATTCTAAAATTGAAAATAGGTATTTGTCGTGACGCGTGGCATTTCTCTATCAGTTCCTTCGGTCTTGGCTGACAGGTTATGTTTAATAACTTAACCATAGTTATTAAAGTGGAATATCTGATGTGACTCATGCTAAATCAGTAAATACCAAAGAATTAGCAGATCATGTAAAATAAACTTCTCATCAGAACTTTCTCTAACAGGAGGGAAAGTTCTTTTGGGATTTTAAAGGAAACGGTAAATGAAGAAATATATTTTTATGCGTATCTTACGCTCTTTAGTATCTATTTTCATGGTAACAACGCTGACTTACACCATTATCTATACCATGGTGCCTAGGAAGTTGATTTTCAAACAGGACCCAAACTATAACAAAATAGCGACAACTCCTGATAAAAAGACCAATTACGAAAATACGATTTTTGAGCGCATGGGTTACATTGACTACTATGATACGAAGGAATTGCAAGAAAAAGCTAGTAAAGCGAATTCCTCAGTAACAGTGGAGCCTACTAATGCAAATAAAAAAATCTATGAAGCTTACATCAAAAAGTTGGGGCGTGGTTGGAAATTGCAGCAATTCAAAGAAAGTAAGCAATTTTATGCAACTCGAGAGGTTCCGGTCTATGAACGCGTTCTTGGTTTCTATGGTAATTTGATTCAAATTGATCATACAGGGGCTGTGAAAGATGCTTCTAATCCAAACTTGAAGCGTTATCTTCGTATTGAAAATGATCCTGCTATTGGTTGGTCTGTTGTTGGTTCTGGAACGAAACATAAATACTTGTTATATTTCAACAGTCAATTTCCATTTATCCATCAAAATTTTGTAAGATTAAATTTGGGAACATCTTATCCAACCTATGCAAATCTCCCTGTCCTACAAGTTATTTCACAAGGGCAAGGTCAAACGCAGACTTCAGAAGTTCAATTTCCAACAGGAAAGAAAACATCATCTGTTAATATTTATACACGTACATATAAGTCTCCAAAACAAGCCGATGCACGCGATGTTGCTAATTACGGAAAAGATGATCCTTATACGGCGACAGAGAGCAATTATCAATATCCATCTATGATTGTGAGCTCTTCTATTGTTGGGTTGATTGGTTTGGCCTTGTCATACTTAATCGCCGTTCCACTTGGATCTTATATGGCTCGCTTTAAGAATACATTGTTTGATAGTATTTCAACCGGTGCTTTGACTTTCTTAATGTCACTGCCAACTATTGCCTTGGTTTATATCATTCGCTTGATTGGTTCAGCGATTGGCTTGCCTGATTCATTTCCTATTTTGGGAGCAGGTGATTGGCGCTCTTATGTGCTGCCGGCAGTTATTCTTGGACTCTTGAGTGCGCCTTGGACAGCCGTTTGGATTCGCCGTTATATGATTGACTTGCAATCACAAGATTTTGTTCGTTTTGCACGTGCAAAAGGTCTTTCTGAAAAAGAAATTTCTAATAAACATATTTTCAAAAATGCCATGGTGCCACTTGTATCCAGCATTCCAAACTCAGTTATTGGGGTTATTACAGGTGCAACTTTGACTGAAACAGTCTTTGCTTTCCCTGGTATGGGTAAGATGTTGATTGACTCTGTTAAAGCTTCAAACAATTCTATGGTCGTTGGTCTTGTCTTTATCTTTACTTGTCTTTCTATCTTCGCTCTTCTATTGGGTGATATTCTGATGACAGTACTTGACCCACGTATTAAATTAACATCAAAAGGAGGTAAATAATGGCTACAATTGATAAGACTAAGTTCCAATTTGTCAAACGCGATGATTTTGCCTCTGAAACGATTGATGCTCCAGCCTATTCTTACTGGAAATCAGTTATGCGTCAGTTCCTAAAAAAGAAATCAACAGTTATCATGTTGGGAATTTTGGTCGCTATTATTTTGATGAGTTTCATTTATCCGATTTTCTCAGATTTTGACTTTAACGATGTCAGCAAGGTGAATGATTTCGGTGCGCGTTATATTAAACCAAATGGGCAATATTGGTTTGGTACAGATAGCAACGGAAAATCTCTTTTTGACGGAGTATGGTTTGGAGCTCGTAACTCTATCCTCATTTCTGTCATTGCAACCGTGATTAACTTAGTTATTGGTATTGTGATTGGTGGTATCTGGGGAATTTCAAAAACCGTTGACCGTATTATGATGGAAGTGTACAATATCATTTCTAACATCCCATCTCTCTTGATTGTCATTGTCTTGACTTATTCAATTGGTGCTGGTTTCTGGAACTTGATTTTTGCTATGACCATCACAGGTTGGGTTGGGATTGCTTATACGATTCGTATCCAAATCATGCGTTATCGTGACTTGGAATACAACCTTGCCAGTCGTACCTTAGGAACGCCAACACTGAAAATCATTGTAAAAAATATCATGCCACAATTGGTTTCTGTTATTGTGACCACGGCTTCACAACTGCTGCCAAATTTCATTTCTTATGAAGCATTCCTATCGTTCTTTGGTTTGGGGCTTCCTGTCACAGTACCAAGTTTGGGACGGTTAATTTCAGATTATTCACAAAACGTGACAACAAATGCGTATCTTTTCTGGATTCCATTGACAACCTTGATTTTGGTTTCCCTCTCATTATTCGTTGTTGGTCAAAACTTAGCGGATGCTAGTGATCCACGTACACATAGATAGGAGTAAATATGACACAGGAAAAAAATGTAATATTGACTGCTCGCGATATTGTCGTGGAATTTGACGTTCGTGATAAGGTCTTAACAGCTATTCGTGGTGTTTCGCTTGACCTCATTGAAGGTGAAGTTCTTGCACTTGTAGGAGAATCTGGTTCTGGTAAGTCTGTTTTAACAAAGACATTTACAGGAATGTTAGAAGAAAATGGTCGAGTTGCTCAAGGAACGATTGATTATCGGGGGCAAGATTTGACAAAATTGAAGTCAAATAAAGATTGGGAACCTATACGTGGTGTTAAAATTGCGACAATCTTCCAAGATCCGATGACAAGTTTGGACCCTATTAACACAATCGGTAGCCAAATTACAGAAGTGATTATCAAGCACCAAAAGAAAACGCCTAAAGAAGCGAAAGAAATGGCTGTTGACTATATGAATAAGGTCGGCATTCCTGATGCTGAAAAGCGCTTTTATGAATACCCATTTCAATATTCAGGAGGAATGCGTCAACGGATTGTTATTGCTATTGCGCTTGCTTGTCGTCCTGACATTCTAATCTGTGACGAGCCTACGACAGCACTTGACGTTACAATTCAAGCACAAATCATTGATTTGTTGAAATCTTTGCAACAAGAATATGAATTCACAACTATTTTTATCACCCACGACCTTGGAGTGGTAGCAAGTATTGCCGATAAGGTTGCGGTTATGTATGCTGGTGAAATCATTGAATACGGAACAGTAGAAGAAGTCTTTTACGATCCACGTCATCCTTACACTTGGAGTTTGTTATCTAGTCTACCTCAATTGGCAGATGATAAGGGTGAACTGTATTCAATTCCTGGAACGCCGCCATCTCTCTATTCGCATTTACAAGGAGATGCATTTGCCTTGCGTTCGGATTATGCTATGGAAATTGACTTTGAAGAGAAGCCACCTCAAATCTATGTAACGGATACCCATTGGGCAAAAACATGGTTGTTACATGAGAACGCTCCAAAAGTGAATAAGCCAGCTGTTATTGATGATTTACACGAAAAAATTAGCTCAAAAATGGGCTTTGCCCATTTAGACGCCTAGGAGGAAGGAAATGCCTGAAAAATTAGTAGAAGTTAAAGATTTGGAAATTTCCTTCGGTGAGGGAAGCAAGAAATTTGTTGCTGTTAAAAATGCTAATTTCTTTATCAATAAAGGAGAAACGTTTTCACTTGTAGGAGAATCTGGTTCTGGTAAAACGACAATTGGTCGTGCGATTATTGGTTTAAATGATACGAGTCATGGAGAGATTTTCTTTGAAGGGAAAAAAATTAATGGCAAAAAATCAAAAGAAGAAGAGTCAGAAATCATTCGTAAAATTCAAATGATTTTCCAAGACCCTGCTGCTAGTTTGAATGAACGTGCGACAGTTGATTATATCATTTCGGAAGGCTTGTATAATTTCCACTTATTTAAAGATGAAGAAGAGCGCAAGAAAAAAGTGAAAGATATTATTCATGAAGTTGGATTGTTATCAGAGCATTTAACGCGTTACCCGCATGAATTTTCTGGTGGTCAACGTCAGCGGATTGGGATTGCTCGTGCGCTTGTTATGGAACCAGATTTTGTCATTGCAGATGAGCCGATTTCAGCCTTGGACGTGTCTGTGCGGGCGCAAGTTTTAAACCTACTGAAAAAATTCCAAAAAGAATTAGGTTTAACTTACCTCTTTATTGCTCACGATTTATCGGTTGTACGCTTCATTTCAGATCGTATTGCGGTAATTTATAAGGGTGTGATTGTCGAAGTAGCTAAAACAGAAGAACTCTTTAACAATCCGATTCATCCTTATACTCAGTCTTTATTATCAGCTGTGCCAATTCCAGACCCAATCTTGGAACGGAAGAAAGTGTTGAAAGTCTATGATGCTAATCAGCATGATTATTCAACGGATAAGCCAGAAATGGTCGAAATTCGTCCTGGACACTTTGTGTGGGCTAATAAAGCAGAAGTTGAAAAATATAAAAAAGAATTATAACATCATTCTTTGACTTTGATAGAATCTTAAAAATCACTTTAGAGGTTATCTAGAGTGATTTTTGAATTCATGTTATCTTTTTCTGGACGATTCTATTTTAAACTGTACTATACTAGATATGATAGAAAAGAGGAGTAATGGAATGTATCAATTGATTGCGTTTGATATGGATGGAACACTTTTGACTAGTAAAAAAACAATTGCAAAAAGCAGCGTTGAAGCGATTGGGATAGCTCAAGATGCTGGTAAACAAGTTGTGCTTTCAACAGGACGTTCTTTGTCAGAAGTGATTCCTTATGGAGATGATTTGCACGGGATTCGCTATGCTATTCTTGCAAGTGGTGCATTGATTTATGATTTGGAGGCCAAATGCGTTTTAGCCAAGCAAACCTTGCCTGCTTTAGCAGTGGATAAGGTGAAGACGATAGCAGAAGCTCAAGATTTGATGCTGGTTTGTATGATTGACAGACAAGGCTATCTTCAAAAATCACATTTTGAGAATATTGCTAACTACTATATGGAAATCTATACTGAACTTTATGATAAAACAGCTATCTTGGTGGATAATATTTACGATTTGTTAGTGAAGGAAAGAGAACATTTTGACAAAATCAATATTTATCACTTTACGGCAAGGGATCGAGATCAATCTTATGAAACTTTATTGTCTGAAAAAATAACAATGATAAAAGCTGAAGTAAGTGGCCTTGAACTAACAGCGCAAGGAGTTGAAAATGGGCAAGGTTTAGCTCACTTTGCTCAAAAATTGAATCTTCCTATGGAGCAAATCATTGCTGTTGGGGATGCTGACAATGATGAAAGCATGATTCGCGAAGCAGGTTTTGGTGTTGCTATGGGAAATGCCAATGAGAATATCAAAGGTTAGGCAGATATTATTGTGGCAGATAACGATCACGGTGGCTGTGCACAGGCTATTGATGATGTGCTTCTGGCAGATAAAATATAAGAACAACGAATAAACACTAAACCCCACTTAAGATTTCTCAATACTTAAGTGGGGGTTTAACTATCTCACAGTATTAAATACTCTTTCCTGAAGAGAGGTGGACGGGAAGAAAGTAGCCGGTTGTCACAACTTCTTCACCAGCAATTTTTCGAAGCAACAAATCTACCAGTAAACAAGCTATATCTTTCAATGGTTGCTGTATAGTGGCTAGTTGGGGATAGTAGTTTTCTACAAAATAAGTTCCGTCGTAGCCAATGACTTTTAGCTCCTCTGGAATTTTGATTTCCAATTCTTGAGCGACTTTCATGATTAAAATGGCTGTCAAATCATCTGAAGCAAAAATGGCATCAGGTTTTCTATGTTTTAAAATATTTTTGATTTCCATTTCTTTGCGAATAGGAGAGAAGTCACTTGATACATTGATAATTGGTGCATCAGGTAGAATGGAAGCAAAACCTGCATGGCGGAGACCTGTCGGGGAGTTTGAATTATCATTTCCGGTAATCATAATGATATTTTGGGCACCGGATTTGACCAAGGTTTCTGCAGCCAAGACACCACCAGCATAGTTGTCCGAAGATACAACAGGAATGGAAGGGGATAAGTTGCGGTCAAAAGAGATAATGGGAGCTGTTACACGGTCATAATCAGAGATGCCTAAGTTGTGGCTGCCTGAGATAATGCCATCCACTTGATTGGCTTCTAGCATCTCCAGATACTCTTTTTCCTTACTTGAATTGTGCTCGCTATTGCAGATGATTGTCTTGTAGCCTCTTTTGAATAACTCATGCTCTAATTTGTCAATGAGTTCGGCATAAAAAATGTGACTGATATTTGGGAAAATCAATCCAATCAGTTTAGCGGATTTTCCTTGTAAGCTACGAGCGAGATTATTGGGCTTGTATCCCAACTCGCGCATGGCCTCATTAACTTTTGTAATCGTTTTTTCTGAGAGGTAGCCTTTTTTGTTAATTACACGAGACACAGTGGTTGGGCTGACCCCAGCAATTTTTGCAACATCAGTTAACTTCGCGACCATAATCTAACTCATAGTAAGTTCCAGTTGGATTTCCCTCGCTGATAAAAATACCGTTTTGATTTTCATGAGGGAAAACGCGGCCTGAAAATACTTTTTCTCCTTTGTTAATAAAAATTTCAAAAACTGACTTATCAATGAAGATAGTAGCAGTTGTAGCTTGGTTTTCAATCGTACAACTACGAACGGTACCAAATTCAAGAGCGTATTGCTCACCGGCTTGACTACGGTCAACTGTTACTTGACCATTTTTGATGTCAAAGCAAATGCGTAACCCCTTATGCTCTTGATCTGCAAAGAGGACGATTTCAGCTTGTGAATCAGCTGTAAATTCTAGTTCTAATTCATAGCAGTTCGTTGTCTGCGCTTGATTAGCAAACGTTTGGATATTATCTGTGCGTAAGGATGTGATAGCTAGGACAGGGTATTGATAGAGTTTACCGTCTTTTAGGGTTAATTCTTTGACCAAAGAGAATGTTCCTTGGTGGTCGAAACGATCAGATGGATAGGCAATATCTGGCAACCCCAGCCAGCTGACAGCTAAGGCACGGCCATCTGGGGCATTGAAAGCTTGGGTGGCATAGCAATCAAATCCATAATCTAAATTTTGCAGAGGACTAGGTTTAATAATTGTTGCTTTCTTTATGTCAAACGATTGACCTATTTTATACATATTTGGATAAATATTGTCATAAGGGACAATTTCTTTTGATAAACCTTGAGGACAGTAGAGCAAAACAGGCTTCTCATCAATAAAGACAAGATTTGGGCACTCCATCATGTAGGCAGTGTTATCATTTTCAAAGTCTAAATTACCGACTTCTTCCCAGTTTGTATAGTCATTGTCAACCGCTTTATAAAGCTTGATATAGCCTTTTTTGTCAAGGTTTTGTCCCCCAACAATGGCATAAAATTGTCCGTGGTAGTTAAAAATCTGAGGATCACGAAAATGATCTGTAGTATCCTTAGGTTGTTCAATCAATACTTTGTTTAGTTTTTGAATATGTCCGTCTTTGTCCAGCAAAGCACCGATTTGGTAAGGGTGACGAACCCAATTCTCATCACGGACATTCCCAGTATAGAATAGGAAAAGTTTGTCGTCAAACTGCATGGCAGAGCCAGAGTAAGCACCGTGACTGTCTAATGGGGTATCTGGCAGAACACGAACACCGGTTTCTGTGAAGTGTACGAGGTCATCACTTTCAAGCTGTACCCAAGACTTGAGCCCATGAGTTGCACCAAATGGAAAATTTTGATAGAAGGCAATCCATTTTCCGTCAAAATAGGAAAAACCATTTGGGTCATTCAGCAGTCCCGTATCAGGCTCTACGTGGTAGGTAGCACGCCAAGGCGACGTAGCGATTTTATTTTTTATCTGTTGGATTTCGTTTTCAGTCCATTGTTCATAGCGTTTGTAACGTTGTTCAGTAGTCCAAGCCAATCTTTTGTCCTCCGAGATAATTTTCTTACTTATATAGTAAACGTTTTCTCTGAAAAAATCAACTTTTTAATAGAAAAAAATTAAATTTCTGCAAAACGCTTGACATATTTTGAAATCATGTTAAAATAATAGTCGTAGGAGCGATTAAATCGCTTTCATAAATTTTAATTATTTTCAATAAGGAGATGCAAATGGAAAATAAGGACATTGCAAAAGCAGTCATTGAGGCCATTGGCGGACGTGACAATGTAAGTAGTGTTGCTCACTGTGCGACCCGTCTGCGTGTCATGGTCAAAGATGAAGCTAAGATTGATAAAGATAGAGTTGAGAATCTTGAAAAGGTTCAAGGAGCTTTCTTTAACTCAGGCCAATATCAAATTATTTTTGGTACTGGTACAGTGAATAAAATCTATGATGAAGTGGTAGCGCTTGGTTTGCCTACGTCTTCAACTGGTGAACAAAAAGCGGAAGCGGCTAAAAAGGGAAATTGGTTCCAACGTGCTGTTCGTACATTTGGTGACGTATTTGTGCCAATCCTGCCAGCAATCGTAGCAACAGGTCTCTTCATGGGGATTCGTGGTGCGATTAATAACGATACGATTCTTGGGTTATTTGGAACAACTTCAAAAGCCTTTGCTGCGTCAGACTTCTATACTTACACAGTTGTGTTGACAGATACAGCCTTTGCCTTCTTCCCAGCTTTGATTTCTTGGTCAGCCTTCCGTGTATTCGGTGGTAATCCAGTTATTGGTATTGTACTTGGTTTGATGTTGGTCAATACAGCTCTTCCAAATGCATGGGATGTAGCTTCTGGTGCTGCAAAGCCAATCATGTTCTTTGGTTTCATTCCGGTAGTTGGTTATCAAAACTCAGTATTGCCAGCCTTCTTCATTGGACTACTTGGTGCGAAACTTGAAAAATGGTTGCATAAGAAAATTCCAGATGTGCTTGATTTGCTCGTTGTGCCATTCTTGACCTTCCTTGTGATGTCAGTTCTTGGACTCTTTGTCATTGGTCCGATCTTCCACTCGCTTGAAAATGTTATTCTTGCTGCGACAAAAGCTATTCTTGCCTTGCCGTTTGGCTTAGCAGGTCTCATCCTTGGTGGTGTGCATCAGCTTATCGTGGTAACCGGTGTTCACCATATCTTCAACTTACTAGAAGCGCAATTGATTGCAAGCGAAGGGAAAGATGCCTTTAATGCAATCATCACGGCTGCTATGACTGCCCAAGCGGGTGCAACTCTTGCAGTTGGTGTAAAAACAAAATCTAAAAAACTAAAAGCTCTTGCATTCCCAGCTGCTCTCTCTGCAGGTCTTGGAATTACTGAACCAGCTATTTTCGGGGTAAACTTACGTTATGGTAAACCATTTGTACTTGGTCTTGTTGCCGGTGCTGCTGGTGGTTGGTTAGCTTCTATTCTTGGACTTGCTGGTACTGGATTTGGTATTACTATTATCCCAGGTACACTTCTCTATCTGAATGGGCAAGTTCTTCAATATATCTTCATGGTACTTGTAACTACTGGTCTTGGATTTGGTTTGACTTACGCATTTGGTTACAAAGATGCTGAAGAAGAAGTGACTGAAGCAAAAGAAGTAGTAGAAGCTAATGAAGCAGCTGCTCCAGTCCTTTCTGATGAAACAATTGTTTCTCCAATCGTTGGTCAAGTGGTTGACTTGAAAGATGTCAATGACCCAGTATTCTCTAGCGGTGCTATGGGACAAGGAGTTGCGGTAAAACCTAGTGAAGGTGTTGTGTATGCTCCTGCGGATGCAGAAGTGACAATTGCATTTGCAACTGGTCACGCTTACGGCTTGAAAACGGCAAATGGTGCTGAAATCTTGATTCACGTAGGTATTGACACAGTTTCTATGAACGGTGACGGATTTGATCAAAAAGTTGCTCAAGGTGATAAGGTGAAAGCTGGCGATGTTCTTGGAACATTTGACACTGCTAAAATCGCAGCTACTGGTCTTGATGACACAACTATGGTGATTGTTACCAATACAGCTGATTATGCTTCTGTCACTCCTGTTGCAGAGGGTACAGTGGCTAAAGGTGATGCTGTGATTGAGTTGAAAGCCTAACCGTATCATGTGATAAGAGGAGGTTGGGACAAAAGTTCCCAGCCTCATATATTTTATAGTTTAGCTTGCAAGACGCAGTGGTTGGTTGGATATCCTTATCCCTTGCTATACCGATGATAGCGGCTATCCTAACCAACTGTGCGGAGGTGGGACGACGAAATCACATTCTTCGAATGATTGATTTCTGTCCCACTCTCTTCTTCACTTTTAGTTAACAAAACACATTAACACAGCGGTTGATTCTTTTCTTTGCTCGTTTCATGTCTCAAAGTTGTCAATCAACTGTGCAGGAGTGGGAAACGAACTCTTTCCGGTTCTTTCCCACTCCCTTTTCTTTGAAAAAGAGAAGAAAAAGTAAGATTTTTACTCAGAAGTCATACGAAGATATGCTATAATGAATAGAGAAGAAAACAAAATAAAAAGAGGTTTTGAAATGACAAAATTGTATGGAAGCCTAGAAGCTGGTGGTACAAAATTTGTGTGTGCAGTTGGGGATGAAAAATTTGAAGTAGTTGAGAAAACACAATTTCCAACGACCACACCGATTGAAACGTTGGATAAGACGATTGCATTTTTCTCTCGTTTTGAGAATTTAGCCGGTCTTGCAGTTGGTTCTTTTGGACCGATTGATATTGACCCTAATTCAAAAACGTATGGTTTTATCACGACGACACCTAAACCACATTGGGCAAATGTTGATATTGTGGGAGCTTTGCGGCGTGCTTTAAATGTGCCGATTTACTTTACGACAGATGTCAATAGCTCTGCTTATGGTGAAGTGGTGGCGCGAAATAATGCAGGCGGACGAATTGAAAATTTGGTCTATTATACTATTGGAACAGGAATCGGTGCTGGTGCCATTCAGCGTGGAGAATTCATCGGTGGAATGGGTCATCCAGAAATGGGGCATTACTATGTTGCAAAACATCCAATGGATGTAGAAAAAGAATTTAATGGAGTGTGTCCATTCCATAATGGCTGTTTAGAGGGATTAGCTGCTGGACCTAGTTTAGAGGCCCGGACAGGCATTCGAGGTGAAAATATTGAACTAAACAGCTCTGTTTGGGATATTCAAGCCTACTACATTGCGCAAGCAGCAATTCAAGCAACGGTGACATTCCGCCCTGATGTGATTGTCTTTGGTGGAGGTGTTATGGCGCAACAGCACATGTTGGATCGCGTTCGTGAAAAGTTCACAGTTTTGTTGAATGGTTATTTGCCTGTTCCAGATGTACGTGATTACATTGTAACGCCAGCGGTTGCAGGAAATGGGTCAGCGACACTTGGAAACTTTGTCTTAGCTAAAAAAGTCAGCGAAAAAAACAAAGGATAATTGAGTAATTGAGAGCAAGTGAGTGAATATTGAATAAGCTTGCTCTTTTTTTGATATAAGGAAGAAAATGATTAAACCAATTGTAAAAGATATGTTGGTTTTGCAGCAGAAAGCACAACCAGCAAGCAAAGAAGATGTCGGAATTGGGCAAGATTTGTTCGATACCTTAAGAGCGAACCAAGATAAGTGTGTCGGAATGGCAGCCAATATGATTGGAGTTCAAAAACGCATCATTATATTGATGTACGACGTGATTCCTGTTATCATGTTCAATCCTATTTTGAAAAGGAAGTCATCTCCTTACCGAGCGGAAGAGTCCTGTTTATCACTTGCGGGGAGTCGCTTGACAACTCGTTATAAGGAAATTACAGTTGAATATTTGGATCAACATTGGCGAAAGCAAACGCTGACTTTGAAAGATTTTCCTGCACAAATCTGCCAGCATGAACTGGATCATTTGGAAGGGATTTTGATTTAATGACCTGAAAACTCAGCTTTTATAGTACTGGGTTTTTAATTGGTCAAAAAATAGTTCTTATAGGAACTTTTTTCTTGACATTCGTTTGAATTATAGTAGAATAGTTCTCATGGAAACCAATTGGTTCTCTAGCGAACTATTTGAAAGGAAATCAAATGGAAAAACCATTATTAGAATTCAAGCGATTTGGACGGAAGACACATCTGATGATTCAAAAAATTGCCAAAGAGCGAGGGATTGAATTTATGGCGGGTCCGCAGGGGCAAGTATTGCATTTTGTGAATCACCGCGAAGACTGTGATAAGATGACCTTTATTAAAGATATTGAGCAGGAGTTGGGCATTACTAAGTCCGTTGCCAGTAATTTAATGAAGCGAATGGTGAAGAATGGCTTGATTTATCTGGAAGTAAGTGAGACCGATAAACGCGCTAAGATTATTCGTTTAACGCCGGAATCAAAGGAGCGCATGAATAAAATTCGTGATTTTTTTGATGAAATGGATCGTTGCCTATTGACAGATATTTCAGAAGAAGATTTGGTTACTTTTTTTCAAGTGATGGGGAAATTTTACCAGAATATTGAAAAATTAGAAAAAGGAGAAACGAATGGTTAAATTGTTTAAACGTTTAACTGTCAAAGAAGTAGGGATGATTGTCATCAGTATCTTGTTTACTTGTTTAACAGTTTATTTGGAATTAGAGGTTCCAACTTATATTTCAAAAATTACGGAACTCCTACAGATGAGGGGGACAGTAGTTTCTGATTTGTGGAATCCAGGTTTGAAAATGATTGGGCTGTCTTTTGCGAGCTTTCTTAGTGCTGTGACAGTTGGCTTTATTGCGGCTAGATTGGCGGCTAGCTTTACAACGAGTTTGCGGTCAGATATTTTCAATCGTGTGCTGGATTATTCAGACGCTGAGATTAAGCGATTCTCTATTCCGAGTCTTTTGACCCGGACAACCAATGATCTTACGCAAATTCAACTTATGATTACAATGGGCTTGCAAGTTGTGACGCGTGGGCCAATCATGGCGATTTGGGCGATTACGAAAATCATTGGGAAATCAGAATACTGGCTCTGGGCGGTTATTGTGGCGGTTATTGTGAATATTATCATGACAACAGTTCTGATGACGCTGGCCTTTCCAAAGCAATCCGTTATTCAACGGTTGACTGATAAGTTAAATAGTATTACGCGTGAAAGTCTAACAGGGATTCGTGTTGTTCGGGCTTATAACGCTGAAGACTATCAAGATGACAAGTTTGCAGGAGCTAATGATGAAGTGACTCGTTTGAATCTCTTTGTCAGTCGTCTCATGGCGATTTTAAATCCAATTATGATGGGGATTTCGAGCGGCTTGACTTTGGCGATTTATTGGATTGGGGCTTACTTGATTCAAGACGCAGCCTTACCAGAGCGCTTGCCTATCTTTAGTGATATGGTCGTCTTTATGTCTTATGCCATGCAAGTGGTGATAGGCTTCATGCTTATGGGGGCTCTTTTTATCATTCTACCTCGTACCTTGGTGTCTGCTGGACGGATCAATGAAGTGCTTGATTTATATTCAACGATTGAGTCTCCAACAGAGCCAAAAATAGCGAAAGATGTCAAAGGGGAAGTGGTATTTGACAATGTGTCTTTCCGCTATGCTAAAAACTCTGAGGCTGTCATTGAGCATGTCAGCTTTACAGCAAAAGCAGGTGAAACCGTAGCTTTCATTGGTTCAACCGGTTCTGGGAAATCTACTCTAATTAGCTTAATTCCTCGTTTTTATGATGTGACAGAAGGAAGAATTTTAGTAGACGGCGTAAACGTCAAAGATTATCAGCTAGAAGATTTGCATAATAAAGTTGGCTACATTCCACAAAAAGCTGTCCTCTTCTCTGGTGATATAAAGAGTAATTTGGACTTTGGACAAAGCAATGAAAGTCCATTGGATGATGAAAAAATGTGGTCTGCATTGGACTTGGCACAAGCGAAATCATTTGTTGAAGAAAAAGAAGACGGTTTGCAATCTGAAGTTGCACAAAGCGGTACGAATTTCTCTGGTGGGCAAAAGCAACGTTTGGCAATTGCGCGTGCGCTTGCTCGCAAGCCTGAAATTTTGATTTTTGATGATTCATTTTCAGCGCTAGACTATAAGACAGACCGCATTTTGCGGGAAGAATTAGCGAAAAAAGTGAAGGACACAACCAGATTGATTGTGGCGCAGCGGATATCAACGATTATGGATGCTGATCAGATTTTGGTACTGGATAAAGGAAAAGTAGTCGGTCAGGGTACTCATAAAGAATTGCTAGCAACAAACGATGTTTACCAAGAAATTGCTTACTCACAATTATCAAAGGAGGAATTGGAAAATGGAAAATAAAAAATCGTCTTTATTTAGCCAAGTGAAACCTTATCTCAAAGGTTTTCAGCTTCCATTGCTCATTGCATTTGTGGGAGCGGCACTATCTAGTATTATTACAGTTTATGGACCGGACAAATTAAAAGAAATTACCAATCTCATCACAGAAGGCATGCGAAGTCAGATTGATTTGAAAGCAATCTCCAACATTGCTCTTTTCTTAGCAATTTTATATGCAGTAGGGGCTTTATTAAATTATACTCAATCCTTTATCATCTCTTCAGTGATTCAGCATTTCTCCAAGCGTTTGCGGACTGCTATTGCTGAAAAAATCAATAAATTGCCTCTGCGCTATTTTGACAGCCATTCCCAAGGGGACACTCTTTCACGGGTCACCAATGACGTGGATACTGTTGGACAATCTCTGAACCAAAGTTTAGGAACGGTGATTTCATCAAGTTTGCTTCTCGTTGCGGTTCTCTTTATGATGTTTTACAATAATGTCGTTCTCTCCTTTGTAACGATTGGATCAGTCTTGATTGGCTTTGTCTTTGTTGCTTTGATTATGGGAAAATCTCAACGATTCTTCCGAGCACAACAAGAAAATCTTGCCAGCGTCAATGGCTATGTGGAAGAAATGTACTCTGGGCATAATGTCATTGTCAGCTACAATGCCGCAGACGAATCCAAAGCAGCCTTTCAAACGCTCAATACGAATCTTTACAACAGCATGTGGAAATCCCAATTTATTTCAGGGATTATGATGCCGCTTATGATGTTTGTAGGGAACTTCGGTTACGTTATGGTTGTTTTGGTTGGAGCGAGCATGGCCTTGAATGGCGATGTCACTATGGGAACGATTGTTGCCTTTATGGTGTATGTACGGACTTTCTCTCAACCGTTGTCACAAATTGCGCAAGGGATTACCACTCTTCAACAAGCTAGCGCTGCTATGGGACGCGTGTTTGAATTTTTAGCAGAGCCTGAAATGGAAAACGATGAGCACAAGGCGCAACAACTCACGACCTTAAAAGGAGATGTTGCCTTTGATAAGGTATTCTTTGGTTACAATCCAGATCGAACGATTATTCATGATTTTTCTGCCAATGCAAAAGCAGGGCAAAAAATTGCCATTGTCGGCCCGACCGGTGCTGGGAAGACGACGATTGTCAATTTGCTGATGAAATTCTATGAGATTGAGAAAGGGCGGATTACGATTGATGGTATTGATACGAAGCAAATGAAACGCTCCGAGGTACATGATGCCTTCTCCATGGTTCTTCAAGACACTTGGTTATTTGAGGGAACGATTAAGGAAAATTTGATTTACAATCAGAAAAATATTTCTGACGAAGCAGTTGTGGCAGCTGCCAAAGCTGTTGGGGTTCATCACTTCATTAAGACTTTGCCAAAAGGATATGATACGGTGCTGGACGATACTGTGAGCCTCTCTGTTGGGCAAAAGCAATTGCTAACCATTGCGCGTGCCCTTCTTAAGGATGCTCCATTGCTTATCTTGGACGAAGCGACTTCATCTGTTGATACACGGACGGAAGAGCTGATTCAAAAAGCGATGGATAAACTAATGGAAGGACGGACTTCCTTTGTCATTGCTCACCGTTTGTCAACGATTCGTAATGCTGACTTAATTTTGGTTATGCGAGATGGCAATATCATTGAACAAGGCAATCATGAACAATTGATGGAACAAAACGGCTTCTATGCTGATCTTTACAATAGTCAATTTGATGAAGACGCAGAATATGCGTAAAGGAAATGACAAACGATAAATTGCAATAGGGACTCTTTCTAGTCAAAATTTGACCGGAAAGAGTTTTTTGTTATTAAATTTTTCGAAAAAAGTATAATCTTTATATATAAAAGACTAGACATTTAACGAAAACTGTGCTATACTAATATCAATGATAGGCAATTCGTTAATAAAAAATTACCTAATATACAATATTTTAAGGAGAATTTTCATGGCAAAAGCGTTAATTATCTGTGCGGCAGGGATGTCTTCCTCTCTTATGGCAAAAAAGACAACTGAATACCTTCAAGGTCAAGGACAAGACATTACCGTTGAAGCAATTGGTGCAACAGAAGGAAATAAAGTGATTGAATCTGCAGCGTTTGATCTTTATTTAATTAGTCCTCAAACAAGAATGTATTTCAAACAATTTGCTGACCTCGGTGAAAGAGTTGGACGCCCAGTTGTTCAAATTCCGCCTCAAGCCTATGTGCCTATCCCAACAGGGGTCGCAGCCTTAGCCAAAGTTGTAACGGACAATCTATAAAGAGGGTTTTATGAATACAGAAGAATTACAAGTAGCAGCGTTTGAAATCATTCTTCATAGTGGAACGGCGCGTGCAACAGTACACGAAGCATTTGCAGCGATGCGTCTTGGTCACTACGATGAAGCCTCTCAAAAATTGGAAGCTGCGAATACAGAGTTGGTTGAAGCGCATCACGCACAAACGAAATTGTTGCAAGATTATGCAAGTGGTGTTGAGATTAAGATCGAGATTATCATGGTTCATGCACAAGACCATTTGATGACAACGATGACATTACGTGAAGTGGCATTAGAAATGCTTGAATTATATAAAAAGCTAGAAGAAAAATAATTTATTGCTAAACCTCCTAAGAATAAACTTATAACATTTGTGCAAACTAGTTACATGTTATAGGTTTATTTTTAAGATAACTCAAACTCCCCAAGGTATCGGAACCCTTGGGGAGTTTTGCTAAATTCAATCTTCAAAACCGTTTTTGTCAGACAGTTCTTTAAAGAAATAACCCGATTTTTTAATCGTTCGTTTACCTTGTTGGTCTAGGTCAACGGCAATAAGTCCATAGCGATTTTTATAGGCATTGCACCAGGACCAATTGTCCATACAGGTCCAGAGATGATAACCAAGGCAGTTAGCTCCTTCGTTAATCGCTTGATGAAGGTAACGGAGATGATCTTTGATAAAGTAAATACGGTAATCGTCCTCGATTTGACCATTGGCATTGATATAGCGCTCCTCACCTTCAACGCCCATACCATTTTCTGAGATGTAGCAAGGAATATTACCGTAGTTATCACGAACGTTAATCATAATATCGTAAATCCCTTTTTCATAGATTTCCCAACCGCGATAAGGGTTCATTTTTTTATTCGGCATATCGTAGTAGTCAAAGAAATCATCTGGCATAGGATTCTGCGGATCTTTACCGGCAGGATTTTCTTTTGCTTTAATCCGACGTGGCTGGTAATAATTGACACCAAGCAAATCAATGGTGTTTTCTTTAATAGTCTGCAAATCCTTACTTGTGTGTTCTGGCACCATGTCTAATTCCTTAATAAGGGCAATCAAGTCAGCCGGATATTCGCCCTTGATAGCAGGATCTAAGAAAGAGCGGTTAAAGAAAGCATCCGCAATCTGAGCAGCTTTGACATCTTCGGGATTGTTTTCATCACGCGGATAGCTTGGAGTTAAGTTAAGGATGATCCCGATTTTTCCGTCTTGGTTTTCATGATAGGCTTTGACAGCTAAGCTACTGGCGAGCATTTCATGAAAAGCCACTTGAACAGCGTGTTTCATGTTGACTTCGTTAGGATAATGGAAGTTATAGAGGTAGCCACCTTCAACAGGGACAATCGGCTCGTTATGGGTAAACCAATATTTGACACGGTCTCCAAATAACTCAAAGCAGGTTTTTGCGAAATTTACATAAGCATCAACCGTTTCCCGATTGAGCCAACCGCCTTTTTCTTGCAGTGTCATTGGCATGTCAAAATGGTACAAGTTGATAAATGGCTCAATACCATTTGCAATCAGTTCATCAATGAATGAGTTGTAAAAATCTACAGCTTTGGGATTAACAGCGCCAACGCCTTCAGGGATTAGGCGACTCCATTGGATAGAAGTGCGGAAAGAATTATGCCCTGTTGCTTTCATCAATTGCACATCTTCTTTGTAATACTGATAATTATAAGAAGCTTTATCTGGGCCAATATGATTGAAGAATTTTTCGGGCTCTTTATCGTACCAATAGTCCCAGATATTCTCTCCCTTTCCGTCCCCCTCAAAACGCCCTTCTGTTTGCGGACCGCTGGAAGCAGTCCCCCAGAAAAATCCCTTTGGAAATGTTAGAAATGTCATATATTTTCTCCTTTAAAAAATTCTCTATAATATAATTCTATACTTTTTAGAAAAAAAGTCAATCTTTTATTAAAAAAGTATAGACATTTTACAAAAAATATAGTATAGTTAGAGTATCAAAAAAAGAAAAAGAGGGAAGATTGATGAACAAGTTTCTAGATCAAATCGGTGATAAGTTGTTGCCATTGGCAAACAAGCTCGCTTCCAATCGTTATTTGGCTGTTTTACGGGATGCTTTTATGCTCTCCTTTCCATTAACGATGTTTGGCTCAATCGTAGTAGTATTTAATAATTTGCCATTTTTTAATGATGCAACGAAAGCAACTTTATCTAATCTGTTTGGTAGCGGTCAAAGTGCAACAATGTCTATTATGACAGTGTTTGTAACGTTTGGTATTGGCTATTATTTATCAAAATCTTATGATGTAGAGGGAATCTTTGGAGGAGCCGTTTCCTTTTCTAGTTTTCTTCTCTTGACACCTTTTTATACCATGTCAGAAAAAGGTGAAAAAATTTCAGGCGTATTGAGTTTAGACCGTTTAGGGGCTAAAGGGATGTTCCTTGGCATGCTGGTTGCATTTTTGGCAGCGGAAATCTACTGCTGGGCAACGAAAAAAGGTTGGCAGATTAAAATGCCAGACAGCGTTCCGCCTGCAGTAGCCAAGTCGTTTGCGGCTTTGATTCCTGCCGTATTGACTCTTTCCATATTCTTGTTTGTCAATGCTGGTTTGACAGGATTTTTCAATGCAAATCTTCATGATATTATTTATAAGGTTATTCAAACGCCGCTAGTTGGCTTGGGAAGTAGTATCTGGGCAACTTTAGTGGCAATCTTCTTTGTTCAATTTTTATGGTTCTTTGGACTTCATGGACAAATTCTTGTTAATTCTGTCATGGATCCAATTTGGAATACATTGATGTTGGATAACTTAGAGGCTTATCAGGCTGGCAAGCATTTGCCACACATTATTTCCAAATCATTTATGGAAACATTTACTGTTGGTTTAGGTGGTTCTGGGATGACGCTAGCTGTAGTTATCATTATGGCTTTTATTCTGAAAAAGAAAATGTATAAGGACGTTGGACGACTTGCTCTTGGTGCGGGGCTATTCAATGTCAATGAACCAGTTATCTTTGGCTTGCCAATCGTTTTGAATGCGACTATTCTGATTCCATGGGTTTTAGCACCGATTGTTGTGACTGCGTTTAACTATACTGTGATGGCAGTAGGAATTGTTCCAGCTCCAACAGGAGTGGCAGTTCCTTGGACGGTACCCGTATTCTTTAGCGGAATGCTAGCAACCAATTCCATTTTAGGTGGTGTCCTTCAGTTAGTGGATATGGTGATTGTTGGATTTATCTGGTATCCATTCCTTCGTATGCTGGACAAACAACCTGATTCTGTATTATAATGAGATGAAAGACAGATTTGCAGGAGCTATCTTATGCCTAAATACGAAGAAATCGCCAATATACTTCGAGATAGAATTGCAAGTGGAGTCTACCCAGTAGACTCCATGTTGCCTATTCAGTCCGAATTATCAAAAGAATTTGGCGTCAGCCGAATGACCATCAAAAAAGCCGTTGAGATTTTAACCATTGAAGGACTCATTTTTTCTAAACAAGGAAATGGAACGAGAGTGTTAAATTCCTCCTTTTGGGATAAAGAAGATTCAAAATTTCGCTTGAATAACTACAATGGCTTGAGTCAAGATTTAAAAAATGATGAGCGAAAATTAACGAGCCAGATTATTCAATTTGCAGTTGAATTTCCAGAAGCTGATCTTGCAGAGCGCCTGCAAGTGGAAGTAACGGCACCGGTTTACAAAATCATACGTTTGCGTCTGTTGGATGAGCAACCTTATGTGTTGGAACACACGTATATGCCGTGTGACTTGGTACCAGGATTGAATGAGGAGATTTTGCTTCAGTCTATCTATGCTTATCTATGGGATGAGTTAAACTTAAAATTTGCTGGAAGTTATCGCCATATTACAGCTGAAAAGCCAGATGAATATGACCAGACCTATTTAGCTTGCCAAGAAACAGACCCGATTTTACAGGTGGAGCAAGTTGTTTATCTGGAAAATGGACGTCCGATTGAATATTCGAGAAGTCGCAATCGCTTTGACACGAGAGGATATTCTCTTTTAGATGTTAAAAATATTTAAGTCATTATTTGTACAATGAAAAGGAGGCAATGATGTCAGAACCATTATTTTTACAATCTGTTATGCAGGAAAAAATTTGGGGTGGAACGAAACTACGAGACGAATTTGGCTATGAAATTCCCAGTGACAAAGTAGGCGAATACTGGGCGATTTCGGCTCACCCGCATGGTGTATCAACGATCAAAAATGGTCGTTTTGCTGGTACGGGCTTAGATCAGCTCTATGCAGAGCATCGAGAGTTATTTGGTAATAGTAGTGAGCCTGTTTTTCCGCTTTTAACCAAAATTTTGGACGCTAATGATTGGTTGAGTGTTCAGGTTCATCCAGATGATCATTATGCTATGGAGCACGAAGGAGAATTAGGAAAAACGGAGTGCTGGTATGTGATTGCTGCAGATGAAGGAGCAGAAATTATCTACGGGCACAATGCCAAATCACGAGAAGAATTACGCCAGCAGATTGAAAAGAAAGAATGGGACAAGCTCTTAACCAAAGTGCCAGTCAAGGCTGGAGATTTTTTCTATGTTCCAAGTGGTACTATGCACGCGATTGGCTCAGGTATTTTGATTTTAGAAACGCAACAGTCTAGCGACACTACCTATCGTGTCTACGACTTTGACCGAAAAGATGCTAAAGGCAATCTGCGCGAGCTGCATTTGGAAAAGTCCATTGATGTGCTCAATATCGGTGCGCCAGCCAATAGCCGCCCAGTTACGCTGAAAGCAGATGATTTGACGTCAACGCTTTTAGTAGCTAGTGATTTCTTTGCTGTTTACAAATGGGAAGTATCAGGAAAAGTGGATATCAAGAAAACAGCTGCTTATTTACTAGTAAGTGTGCTAGCAGGGCGAGGTGTGCTGACCGTAGATGGAGAAACGTATCCAATCGCAAAAGGAGACCATTTTATCCTGCCAAGCGATGTGGAAGAGTGGACATTCGAAGGGCAAGACCTTGAAATGATTGTTAGTCATCCGTAATAGCTTTTATAGAACATCAGAGGTTGAGGAAAAGTCCTTGACCTCTTTTATCATAAGGTAAAGCATTATGGCGTAGTTCTCTACTGTTCTACAGATTTTTAAAGGTATCTGTGAAACAACCCTATCTGTATAATCCTTATATTTTTGCAGGAATTGTCAGTTATATTAAGAAATGATGTCATTTTCAGAAAACGTTGATACTATTTCAGAAAAGCGTTATAATAGCTGATATTGAAAATTTAGGAGAAAAAGATGTTTTCCAAGTTGAAGAATATTTTTATTGGTCGACCTTTAAAATCAAGCGATGAGGGAGATGAAGGGAATTTACTAACTAAGCTACAAGCCTTGGCTATGCTGTCAAGCGATGCTCTGTCTTCGATTGCCTATGGTCCTGAACAAGTTGTTTTGGTTTTGGTATCCGTATCTGCTGGTGCAATTTGGTGGTCTTTGCCAATCGGTATTGTGGTGCTGATTTTGCTGGCTAGTTTAACCATTTCATATCGTCAGGTGATTCATGCTTACCCACAAGGCGGTGGGGCTTATATGGTCACAACGGAAAATCTTTCCCCTAAAGCTGGTCTAGTTTCAGGTGGTAGTTTGCTAGTTGATTATATGTTGACAGTAGCGGTATCTGTTTCGTCTGGGGCGGATGCGATTACGTCAGCAATTCCTGCTTTGCATCCGTACAATTTGCACATTTCGATTATTTTAGTGTTGGTTTTAATGCTAATGAACTTACGCGGACTGCGAGAATCTGCGGTTTCTCTGATGATACCAGTCTACTTGTTTATTGCAAGTACTGTTTTCTTGATTGGCTTTGGTTTATTGCAATTATTACTGGGGAACTTATCCTACCATGCAACAGCTCCTATCGGAAAATCTATTTCAGGTGTCAGCTTAGTGCTCCTGCTACGCGCTTTCACGAGTGGTTCGGCTTCTCTGACAGGTGTGGAAGCCATTTCAAATTCTGTACCATTTTTCAAAACACCCAAAGCTGAAAATGCAGCGAAAACCTTGGCAATTATGGCAGCCATTTTAGGTTTCATGTTTGCTGGCATTACCTTTTTGAATTACTGGATTGGAATCGTTCCGGTAAAAGGTGTTACAACGCTCGCTCAAATGGCGCAAGCTATTTTGGGAAATTCACCTGTTGGACGACTTCTATTTTATATTTTCCAATTATCAACAGCTCTCATCCTTGCTGTAGCAGCTAATACAGGCTTTTCAGCCTTTCCTATGTTGTCCTACAATATGGCAAAAAATAAATATATGCCACACATGTATATGGAAAAAGGAGCACGCCTTGGTTATTCAAACGGGATTTTGACCTTAGCTATCGGTGCTATTCTTCTGTTGCTTATTTTCAACGGAAACACTGAACGGCTCATTCCGCTTTATACCATTGGTGTGTTTGTGCCTTTTGCTCTTTCTCAAACGGGAATGGTTGTGCATTGGCATAAGCAGTACGGAAAACATTTCTTAAAATATTCAGTAGCAAATATTTTAGGCGCTGCGATTTGTTACACCATTGTAGCGATTTTGCTACTTTTTCGTTTGCGAGATATCTGGCCATTCTTCCCGATTATCATCGTTTTATTATGGATTTTCCTGAGCATTAAAAATCATTACAATAAAGTGGCGAAACAGCTACGTTTGAATGAAGAAATTGAACGCGTAGACTATGCAGGAAATCTGGTTTTGGTGCTTGTCGGGAATGTCACACGCGTTAGTGTTGGTGCAATGAATTATGCCCGTAGTATCGGTGATGAGGTGATTGCCATGCACGTATCTACCAAAGAAACACAAGAAAAAGATGAAGAAGTAGCAAGTGAATTTAAACAATATTTTCCGGATATTCAATTTGTAAATGTGGAAACAAGCTACCGTAATATCATCAGACCAACCGTACAGTATGTGACAAAAATCGCTCGTGGTGCGCAGAAGAAAGGTTATACCGTAACAGTGCTGGTACCGCAATTTATCCCAAATCATAGCTGGCAAAATATGCTGCACAATCAAATGAGCTTGAAATTGAAATATTTTCTCAGATGGCATGAAAATGTCGTTGTGGCCAGTTATTCTTATCACTTAAAAGAGTAAGAACATAAAACGGTAGTTTTGAATGGAACTGCCGTTTTAGTCCTTTTATTTTCTTGAAAGATATAGTGAAAAATGCTATAATGAAAAGAACATTTTAAAATAAGAATTATAACAAGTAAGGAAAAAAATGGCGAATATTTTAAGAAGAATTATCGAAAATGATAAAGGTGAATTAAGAAGATTAGAAAAAATGGCAAAGAAAGTCATGGCGTATGAAGATGAAATGGCTGCTTTGTCAGATGAAGCTTTGAAAGCAAAGACGGATGAATTTAAGCAACGGTATCAAAATGGCGAGTCATTAGATGACTTGCTTTATGAAGCTTTTGCGGTTGTTCGTGAAGGTGCAAAGCGTGTGTTAGGACTTTTTCCTTACCCAGTACAGATTATGGGTGGGATTGTCTTACACCATGGAGATGTTCCAGAAATGCGTACAGGGGAGGGAAAAACCCTGACAGCGACTATGCCAGTTTATCTGAACGCCTTGTCTGGAAAAGGGGTTCACGTTGTCACAGTAAATGAATATCTGACAGAGCGTGACGCAACGGAAATGGGGGAACTGTACTCTTGGTTGGGGCTTTCTGTCGGTATCAATCTTGCTGCGAAGTCATCCGCAGAGAAAAAAGAGGCCTATGAATGTGATATCACGTATTCAACCAATGCAGAGATTGGTTTTGACTATTTGCGTGACAACATGGTAGTGCGCGCTGAAAACATGGTGCAACGCCCGCTCAACTACGCTTTGGTTGACGAAGTAGACTCCATTTTGATTGACGAAGCTCGTACGCCTTTGATTGTGTCAGGACCAACTTCGTCTGATACGAACCAACTTTATCACATGGCGGATAGCTTTGTGAAGTCTCTTAATAAAGATGACTACATCATTGATGTGCAGTCTAAAACCATTGGACTTTCTGACTCTGGGATTGATAAAGCAGAAAGCTACTTCAAGTTAGAAAACTTGTATGATATTGAAAATGTAGCACTGACTCACTTTATTGACAATGCCCTTCGTGCAAACTATATCATGCTGTTAGATATTGACTATGTGGTGAGTGAAGAGCAAGAAATTTTGATTGTGGATCAATTTACAGGTCGTACAATGGAAGGTCGCCGCTATTCAGACGGACTTCACCAAGCAATTGAAGCCAAAGAAGGTGTGCCAATTCAGGATGAAACAAAGACTTCGGCTTCTATCACTTACCAAAATCTATTCCGTATGTATAAGAAATTATCAGGGATGACAGGGACAGCTAAGACAGAAGAGGAAGAATTCCGAGAAACTTATAATATGCGGGTCAGTCCGATTCCGACAAATCGTCCAGTAGCTCGTATTGACTATCCAGATCTTCTTTATCCAAGTATTGAGTCTAAATTTAAAGCGGTTGTTGAGGATGTGAAAGCTCGTCATGAAAAAGGACAACCTGTTCTTGTAGGGACAGTCGCAGTTGAAACAAGTGATTATATTTCTAAAAAATTAGTCGAAGCTGGAGTTCCTCATGAAGTATTGAATGCGAAAAATCACTATAAAGAAGCGCAAATCATTATGAATGCTGGTCAGCGAGGTGCTGTAACGATTGCAACCAATATGGCCGGTCGTGGTACGGATATTAAGCTTGGTGAAGGTGTTCGTGAGCTTGGTGGACTTTGTGTTATTGGTACAGAGCGCCATGAAAGCCGTCGTATTGATAATCAACTTCGTGGTCGTTCAGGTCGTCAAGGAGATCCTGGTGAATCACAATTCTATCTATCACTTGAAGATGAACTTATGCGTCGCTTTGGATCGGAACGGATTAAAGCTGTTTTGGATCGCATGAACCTCAGCGAAGAAGAGTCTGTCATCAAATCTCGTATGCTGACGCGTCAAGTAGAAGGAGCTCAAAAGCGTGTTGAAGGGAACAACTATGATACACGTAAACAAGTCCTTCAATATGATGATGTTATGCGTGAGCAACGTGAAATTATCTATGCGCAGCGTTATGATGTCATTACGGCTGATCGTGATTTGGCACCGGAAATTCATGCCATGATGAAGCGAACAATCAACCGTTTTGTGGATGGCAACAGTCGTGCAGAACAAGATGAAAAATTAGAAGCAATTGTTAATTTTGCAAAATACAATCTTGTTCCAGAAGAATCTATTGAAATCGCAGATTTAGAAGGCTTGTCTGATGAAGATATCAAGGCAGATTTATACAAACGTGCCTTGGAGATTTACGATAGTCAAGTGGAGAAACTTCGCGATGAAGAGTCCGTCAGAGAATTCCAAAAAGTTCTGATTTTACGCGTTGTAGATAGCAAATGGACTGATCATATCGATGCTTTGGATCAACTTCGGAACGCAGTTGGACTTCGTGGTTATGCTCAAAATAACCCAGTCGTTGAATACCAAGCTGAAAGTTTCCGTATGTTTAATGACATGATTGGTTCGATCGAATTTGATGTGACGCGTTTGATGATGAAGGCTCAAATTCACGAGCAAGAACGTCCACGTACGGAGTATCATATCAGCACAACAGCGACACGCAATATTGCAGCACAACACTCTGGCTTGCCTAGCGATATTGATTTGACAAAAGTGAAGCGCAATGACTTATGTCCATGTGGTTCTGGTAAGAAGTTTAAAAATTGTCATGGACGTCACAGATAAGTAGTGTAAAGAGGGGAAGATTATGACATTTAAGGTAACTAGCGAGCCAATTGATGTAGCAAAGGTTCGCAATTTATCAAAGTTGGAAGGAGAGGCTTTAGCTAAAAAAGAGGCACGAGATCGCGAGTTAAATGCGATTATTCGTGGAGAGGATGACCGCATTCTGTTGGTTATTGGTCCATGTTCTTCTGATAATGAGGCTGCTGTTCTGGAATACGCAAAACGTTTATCTACCCTCCAAGAAGAGGTGAAAGACCGTATTTTCATGGTCATGCGTGTTTATACGGCAAAACCTCGTACTAATGGCGATGGTTATAAAGGATTGATTCATCAACCGAATGCTAAGGCTGCTCCAAGCCTAATCAACGGGATTAAGGCTGTTCGGAATTTGCATTATCGTGTCATTACGGAGACAGGAATGACGACAGCCGATGAAATGCTCTATCCAGAAAATCTTCCGTTGGTAGATGATTTGATTTCATATATGGCTGTTGGGGCGCGTTCTGTGGAAGATCAGCAACACCGTTTTGTAGCGAGTGGAGCTGATGTTGCGACTGGTTTGAAAAATCCTACGTCTGGAAATCTCAATGTCATGTTTAACGGGATTTACGCAGCGCAAAACAAGCAAAGTTTTTTGTTTGCTGGTAAGGAAGTAGAAACTTCAGGGAATCCTCTGGCACATGCTATTCTGCGTGGTGGACTTGATGAGTATGGAAAAAACATTCCAAATTATTACTATGATAATTTGCTAGACACGATTGACCAATATGAAAAAATGGGCTTGGAAAATCCTTTTATCATCATTGATACCAATCATGATAATTCTGGTAAGCAGTATTTAGAGCAGGTGCGGATTGTCCGTCAAACCTTAATCAATCGTGATTGGAATGAAAAAATCAAAAAAGTTGTACGCGGATTTATGATTGAGTCTTACTTAGAAGACGGTCGTCAAAACGAGCCTGAAGTATTTGGAAAATCCATTACAGACCCTTGTCTGGGTTGGGATAATACAGTCAGACTGGTCAAGGAAATTTATACTACCCTATCTTCTAAAAATAAAAAATAAAAAAGATGGGGAGTGGATTTGTAAAATCTGATAGTATTAGCGCATTAAGTTTTATTTTAGAAAGTAACTGAGTCTGGCACACGTTTGTCCCAGCCTCTTTTTAAAAAGATGATTAAAGGACATGGTATTGATATAGAGGAAATTTCTTCTATTCAAAAAGTTTACGAAAAAAATGCTCGCTTTGCCCAAAAGGTTTTGACAGCCGCAGAATTTGACCGATTTGAAAAGCTGACGGGCAAGCGAAAAATGGAATATTTGGCGGGACGTTGGTCTGCTAAAGAGGCTTTTTCTAAAGCGTGGGGGACTGGTATTGGCTGTGTCACTTTTCAGGATTTAGAAATTTTAAACGATGAAAAGGGAGCGCCCGTTTTTACCAAATCGCCTTTTTCTGGCAAGGTCTGGGTGTCGCTCAGCCATGCAGGAAATATTGTTACAGCTAGTGTTATTTTGGAGGAACATCATGAAAACGAGTAATCATCGACCTACTAAGGCCGTTGTTGATTTAGCTGCTATCAGCTTTAATATTAAGCAAATTGCTGCCCACATTCCAAACGATGTGGAAAAGTGGGCTGTGGTGAAGGCAGATGCTTATGGTCACGGTGCGGTTGCTGTTACACGCTATATTGAGTCCATTGTAGATGGCTTTTGTGTTTCCAATATTGATGAAGCTGTAGAGTTGCGTGATGCTGGCATTACGAAAAAGATTTTGGTATTAGGAGTGTCAGATATTCATGCCATTTCATTGGCAATTGAGCGCAAAGTGACCTGTACGGTTGCTAGTTTAGAATGGATTGATTTGCTCTTGAAGTCAAATATAGATGTAGCTAGCTTGGTTGTTCACATAAAAATTGATTCTGGGATGGGACGGATTGGTTTTCGAGATAGTCAAGACGCTCAAGAAGCCATTCATCGTTTGGAAAAAGCGGGTGCTCAGGTAGAAGGCATCTTCACCCATTTTGCGACAGCTGATGAAGCAGATACCCATAAATTTGAGGCACAGTTGGCACATTTTAAAGAAATTTTAGAGCAATTAGAAACCGTTCCACCGATTGTTCACGCTAGTAATTCTGCAACGACTCTTTGGCATGCAGAGACTGTGATGAAAGCGGTGCGTCTGGGTGATATTATCTATGGTCTCAATCCTAGCGGTCGTACCTTGCAGCTTCCTTATGAAATGAAGCCGGCTCTTTCTCTGGTGTCGGAATTAGTTCATGTCAAGCAGCTGGAAGCAGGGGCAGATGTGGGATATGGAGCTACTTATACAAGTGAAAATTCGCAGTATATTGGAACGATCCCGTTAGGATATGCAGACGGTTGGACGCGAGATATGCAAGGTTTTAATGTTTTGATTGACGGGCAACCTTGTCCTATTGTTGGGCGTGTGTCTATGGATCAGATTACTGTTCGTCTACCTAAAGCTTATCCTATTGGTACACCTGTCGTTTTTATTGGAGAAAGCAGTAAAAAATCTATTTCGGCAACAGATGTAGCAGAAAAACGAGGAACAATCAACTACGAGGTGGTTTGCTTGATTAGTGATCGTGTGCCTAGAGTTTATAAAAATTGATTGAAACTAAAAAGCAGTTAGAAAAATCTAGAAAGCTATTTTCAGCATGGTTATTCCAATCTGCTTTTACAAACTCTTAAGAAACAGAACTGAAAGAGGAATTATGAATTTACACCAACCTTTAACGGTTCTGCCGGGTGTAGGACCGAAATCTGCTGAAAAATTTACTAAGCTGGGAATTGAAAGCCTGCAAGATTTGCTGCTCTATTTTCCATTTCGCTATGAAGATTTTAAAAGTAAGAATGTGTTAGAACTGGAAGATGGTGAAAAGGCAGTTATTTCAGGGGTGGTGGCTACACCAGCAAATGTCCAGTACTATGGCTACAAGCGCAATCGCCTGCGTTTTACCATAAAGCAGGGAGAGGTGGTACTTGCAGTCAACTTCTTTAATCAACCTTATCTAGCAGACAAGGTGGAGGTTGGCTCAACCATTGCTATTTTCGGAAAATGGGATAAGGCAAAGGCTAGTTTGACCGGGATGAAAATTCTAGCACAAGTAGAAGATGATTTGCAGCCTGTTTATCGGGTGGCTCAAGGGATTAGTCAAGCTAGTTTGGTGAAGGTCATTAAGACAGCCTTTGATCAGGGGTTGGAATTGCTCTTAGAGGAAAATTTGCCCCAAGTATTGTTAGAACGCTATCAGTTGCTAGGACGGAATCAGGCAGTGCGAGCGATGCATTGTCCAAGGGATTTGGCAGAGTACAAGCAGGCTTTGCGTCGGGTCAAGTTTGAAGAGCTTTTTTACTTTCAAATGCAATTGCAGGTTCTCAAATGTGAAACAAAAGATGTTAGTCAGGGCTTAATTATTCCTTGGCAGGCAGACTTGCTAGAAAAGAAAAAAGCTACTCTACCTTTTGAGCTGACGGCTGCTCAAGAGCGCAGTCTAAACGAGATTTTACAGGATATGAAATCGCCAGCTCACATGAACCGGCTCTTGCAGGGAGATGTCGGAAGCGGAAAGACAGTGGTTGCAGGTTTAGCTATGTATGCTACTTATACAGCTGGTTTGCAATCTGCTCTCATGGTACCGACTGAAATCTTGGCAGAGCAGCACTTTGATAGCTTGAGCCAACTTTTTCCTGAACTGCAGATAATTCTGTTGACAGGAGGAATGAAGCCAGCAGAACGCAGACCGGCACTAGAAGCTATTGAGGTTGGTCAGGTGGATATGATTGTCGGCACTCATGCTTTGATTCAAGAAAGTGTGATATATCATCAGCTCGGTCTGGTGATTATTGATGAACAGCACCGCTTTGGAGTGGGGCAGAGGCGAATTTTGCGAGAAAAAGGAAATAATCCTGATGTCCTCATGATGACTGCAACGCCCATTCCTAGAACGCTTGCTATTACTGCTTTTGGCGATATGGATGTGTCCATTATTGATCAAATGCCAGCAGGACGTAAGCCAATCATCACCCGTTGGGTCAAGCATGAGCAGCTGGAAGTAGTTCTGGATTGGTTGATAAAAGAGCTGCAACGAGGTGCTCAAGTCTATGTCATCTCTCCTTTGATTGAGGAGTCAGAAGCGCTGGATCTGAAAAATGCGATTGCTTTGGAAGAGGAACTAAAGGCTTATTTCGGTGACAAAGCTCATGTAGCACTACTACACGGTAAAATGAAGAGCGATGAAAAAGATGCCATTATGCAGGATTTTAAGGAAGGGAAAACGGACATTTTGGTTTCCACGACTGTTATTGAAGTCGGTGTCAATGTGCCCAATGCTACGGTCATGCTAATCATGGATGCGGATCGATTTGGGCTCAGTCAGCTTCATCAGTTACGTGGTCGAGTAGGTCGTGGGAATAAGCAGTCTTATGCGGTTCTCGTGGCTAATCCCAAGACGGAATCTGGCAAGAAACGCATGAAAATCATGACGGAAACAACTGACGGTTTTGTCTTAGCTGAGGAAGATTTGAAAATGCGTGGTTCTGGTGAAATCTTTGGCACTCGTCAGTCTGGTTTGCCGGAATTTCAGGTAGCGGATATTTTGGAGGATTATCCAATTTTAGAAGAGGCCAGAAAGGTCGCCAGTCAAATTGTGTCCACTCCTGATTGGCGAACGAATGCAGACTGGCATATCGTAGTACTTCATTTGGAACAACAGGATTATTTGGATTGATTTTGGTCTATCATTATGTATAAAACAAAAAAACTTCACCATTTTCATTTGGATGAAGTTTTTTAAATTAAGTTTTCTGAAAGAAATCTATAAGTCTGCTTTAAGTTTTTCGGGCTATACTAAATTCATCAAAAAGAAAGAGGTAAGTCCAATGACAGTAAACATTAAAGTAAATTATAACAAAACATTCAAAAAAACAGGAAAGGAATCAGAAATATATGGCAAATAACTAAAAAACAAAAGAGCTAAAAACTTTTTTTCATAAATCTCCTAAACATAAAATATCCTAAGAAGCTTCGAATCACTCGAGGCTTTTTATCTATGTAAGAACCTAGCCTTCTATGTAGTTTTTTAAGGTCTGCCCTTGAAGTCCAGCGTTAAGGGCGATGAGAAGTTTGATACGAGCTTTAGGAGCATTTAATTCTTTAACAAACATAATTCCTGCTTCACGAAGCATCACGCCACCTCCTTCATAAGCGTAAACTGGCTCTGCAATCCCGTTAAAGCAACGTGATACAAGTGCAATTGGCAATCCAGAATTCGCAAGTTGTCTGAGCTTTTGGGCAACTTCTTGTGGTAGATTTCCAGCGCCAAAGCCTTCAACGATGAGACCGTCTATCTTTTCCAAGTCTAGCATATCAAGCAGTTCAGTTTTCATTCCAGCATAAGCTGGGATAATCGGTACTAATCCAGAAATTTTATCTAAATGAAAACGAACGCGTGGTTCAGCTGTTTTGAAATAGAGGATTTCTTGCTTCATAATCAGTCCGAGTGGTCCATGAGTTGGTGTTTGAAAAGTGCTGACATTGGTCGTATGCGTTTTTGTCACGTATTTGGCAGCATGGACTTCATCATTCATAACCACCAGAACGCCTTTTCCACGTGCTTTGTCATCACTTGCTACACGAAGTGCAGATAAGTAATTGTAAACTCCGTCACTTCCTAGTTCATTGGAGCTTCGCATGGCACCGGTCAAGACAACAGGAATATCTGGAAGTTCCATGGTATCCAAAAAATAAGCTGTTTCTTCCAGAGTGTCCGTTCCATGAGTAATGACAACCCCGTCAAAATACTTCCCGTCTGTCTTGATTTTTTGATACAATTGCAGCATGTGCTGTGGTGTTATGTGAGGGCTAGGAATATTGAAAACATCAAGAGCCGTCACTTGAATACCTTCTAGAGGAACTGTGACATGGTTCATGGGATTGTGTTCAGTTGTGACGACTTTTCCAGTAATGTCCGCCTGCATGGAAATAGTACCGCCAGTATGTAAAACTAAAATTCTTTTGGTCATAAGTGAGCTTCTCCTGAATCTATGCTATAATTATTGTATCATAAAAGAAAGAGATGAGAAATGAATGGAAATTAAAGCAGTCTTTTTTGATATTGATGGGACGTTAGTAAATGATAGTCGGACAGTCTTGAAATCCACAGAACAAGCGATTCATAGTTTAAAACAGCAAGGTATTTTAGTTGGTTTAGCGACAGGTCGGGGTCCATTTTTTGTTCAATCTTTTATGGAGCAGTTGGATTTGGACTTTGCAGTAACCTATAATGGACAATATATTTTTTCAAAAGAGAAAGTCATTTCTGCTAAGCCAATTGATAAAACCAGTTTGCGTCACTTGATTCAGTATGCTCGCCAGCATAACATAGAAATTTCGTTTGGGACAAAATCAGGAATGGTTGGCTCCAAAATCATGAGATTTGGCATGAGCAAGTTTTCTCAATGGACCAGTCGCTTTGTTCCGAGGAAGATGACACACTTGGTCAATAAAAGTTTCAACAATGTGATTAGTAAGGCACTTCCTCAACAGCAGGATAATTTATTGAAATCTATTCAAGAGCCGATTTATCAAGTACTGATGCTGGCAACACCAAAAGAAACACAAGCTATCGAAGCGGATTTTCCAGATTTAAAATTTACTCGTAGCAGTCCTTTTGCGGCAGATATTGTCAATCAAGGAATGTCAAAGTTAGAAGGGATTAAGCTCGTCGGAAAAGAATACGGTTTTGACATCAATCAAGTCATGGCTTTCGGTGATTCTGATAATGATGTTGAGATGTTAGCGGGTGTTGGCATGTCTATTGCCATGGGAAATGGAACCAGTCGAGTGAAAGAAGTTGCAAAACATACAACCAGCAGTAATAGTCAGGACGGGATTCATAAAGCTTTGGAACACTTTGGTATTTTAGCGAGTGAAAAAGTCTTTATCAGTAGTGATCACCATTTTAATAAGGTCAAAGAATTTCATGGGACAATGGACGAATGCACGCAGGAAGAACCTATTCTGTGGACAACAGAAGGTGCTCGTCACCGTGCAGGCTTCAAGGTAGAAGAATTAGTGGAATTTTTGCGGGCAGCTAGTCCTTCTGAAGAGGTCTTTGAACAGTCTGTTCAATCTTTGCACGAAGCTGTGGACAAAGCTGCTGAAAAAGTCAAAAAGAAGAGCAAAGCAGAGATGTCTTTAGTTGGGCAAGTAGATGCACTGATTGATATGTTGTATTTTACCTATGGCAGTTTTGTGTTAATGGGAGTAGATCCTGAGCGTTTATTTGAAATTGTACACCAAGCGAATATGGGGAAACTCTTCCCAGATGGTAAAGCGCACTTTGACCCAGTTACTCATAAAATTTTAAAACCAGATGATTGGGAAAAAAATTATGCACCGGAACCTGCTATCAAAAAAGAGCTTGAACGTCAAATTCAAGCTTATCAACGAAATTGTGAAAAAAATGAAGAATAAAAAAGAGGAGAGACTTGTTTATGCCAATCTCTCTATCTTTGTATTATAATGTTTTTTCCTTATCACGAACAACAAGTAAGTCAACTTTTGCATGACGCAAGATGTATTCAGATGAGGAACCAACCAGTAACCGTTCAAAGGCATTGAGCCCGGTAGCACCGACCATGATGAGATCAACTTTTTGTTCTTCTGGAATATCAGTGGCAAGAAGGGTTTTCGGATTTCCCATTTCAACAACTGTGACAACATTTCCCACGCCGGCTTCTTTGGCTTTTTCAGCATATTGATCCATGAGTTTCTTTGCATCTTCTTGCAATTCTTCATAGACTTCTGCATCAAATGTAGAAACGCTTTGCAAGGCACGTGTATCAATTACATGGGCAATTGTTAGGCGTGAATTATTTCTAAGCGCAACATTGACACCCTTTTCAAAGGCAAGCTCAGCTTCGTGAGAACCGTCAACAGCGACCATAATGTTTTGATATCTTTGTAGCATAGGAATACCTCCATTCTTTCTTTAGTTATATTGTAACCCTTTACATGAAAAAAGTAAAGCATTTTCATGCAGACTTTACAAGAAGTTTTTTAG
Organism: Streptococcus sp. KHUD_010; assembly: GCF_040207525.1. Taxonomy (NCBI): domain Bacteria; kingdom Bacillati; phylum Bacillota; class Bacilli; order Lactobacillales; family Streptococcaceae; genus Streptococcus; species Streptococcus sp. KHUD_010. The sequence goes on from NZ_CP157941.1 coordinate 444,675, forward strand.
ATTTTTTAGAAAAATTACGTTATAATAAATTTACTCTTTTGAAATGAGGAAAAATTCGATGAAAGAATTTAATAAATCAACAAAATTAGAACATGTGGCTTATGATATTCGTGGTCCCGTCTTAGAAGAAGCCATGCGGATGCGCGCAAACGGTGAGAAAATCCTCCGTTTAAACACAGGAAACCCAGCTGAGTTTGGTTTTACAGCGCCAGATGAGGTGATTCATGACTTGATTATGAATGTACGTGATAGCGAGGGGTATTCTGACTCGAAAGGGATTTTTTCTGCTCGGAAAGCTATTATGCAATATTGCCAGTTAAAGAATATTCCAAATGTTGATATTGACGATGTCTACCTTGGAAATGGAGTCAGCGAGCTGATTGTCATGTCTATGCAAGGTTTGCTAGATAATGGTGATGAGGTGCTGGTACCTATGCCGGATTATCCACTCTGGACCGCAGCGGTCAGTTTAGCAGGAGGAAATGCAGTTCATTATCTTTGTGATGAAGCGGCAGATTGGTATCCAGATATTAATGACATTAAATCAAAAATTACCTCTAATACAAAGGCTATTGTCGTTATCAACCCAAACAATCCGACAGGAGCTTTGTATCCTAAAGAGGTGTTGGAAGAACTTGTTGAAGTTGCGCGGCAAAACAACTTGATTATTTTTGCAGATGAGATTTATGACCGTTTAGTGATGGACGGTGAGAAACATACGGCTATCGCCAGTTTGGCTCCTGACCTCTTTTGTGTCAGCATGAACGGCTTGTCTAAATCACACCGTATCGCGGGTTTTCGTGTCGGGTGGATGGTGTTATCTGGTCCTAAATATCACGTGAAAGATTATATTGAAGGGCTAAACATGCTATCCAATATGCGTTTGTGCTCAAACGTCTTATCTCAGCATGTGGTACAAACGTCGCTTGGTGGTTATCAATCAGTTGATGAATTGCTGCTTCCTAGTGGGCGCATTTATGAGCAACGAAACTTTATTTACAAGGCTATCAATGAAATTCCAGGCTTGTCAGCAACCAAACCTAAAGCGGGGCTCTATATTTTTCCTAAAATTGACAGAGAAATGTACCGAGTGGACGATGATGAGCAATTCGTGCTTGATTTCTTAAAGCAAGAAAAGATTTTGCTGGTGCACGGACGAGGCTTTAACTGGAAAGATCCAGATCATTTCCGGATTGTTTATCTACCTCGTGTAGATGAATTGGCACAAATTCAAGAGAAGATGACTCGTTTCTTAAGGCAATATCGGAGATGACGAAGAGCAGCCGAAAGGCTGCTTTTTTGTTGCTGAAATAAAAGAGCAATAAACTTAGCAGAACTAATTGCACACAATTGTATCTCAATAAACAATTTTCAGATAATTGTTGAAGATTAAAGCGCTTTATGATATAATCAATAAGATTATATGCGAGGTAAATTATGGCAAACTTATTAGCAAAAACACGAAAAATTACATCTATTTTGCGTCGTTCAGATGAGCGATTACAGGATGAATTACCTTACAATGCAATTACCCAGCAGTTAGCTGAAATTATGGATTGCAATGCCTGCATTGTAAACAGTAAAGGGCGTCTTTTGGGGTATTTCATGCGCTACAAGACGAATAATGACCGAGTGGAAGCATTTTATCAAACGAAAATCTTCCCAGAAGAATATGTTCGCACAGCGAATTTAATGTATGACACAGAAGCCAATCTTCCTGTCAATCATGATTTGTCAATTTTTCCTGTCGAAACCAAAGATGAATTTCCAGACGGCTTGACGACGATTTCGCCTATTCATGTTTCAGGGATTCGCTTAGGGACCTTGATTGTTTGGCGCAATGATAAAGAATTTGATGATGATGATCTAATCTTAGTAGAAATTGCAAGTACAGTGGTTGGTATTCAGTTACTCAATTTCCAACGAGAAGAAGATGAAAAAAATATTCGTCGCAGAACAGCGGTAACCATGGCTGTGAATACTTTGTCTTATTCAGAATTACGAGCTGTTTCAGCTATTTTGGGTGAATTAAACGGCAATGAAGGTCAGTTAACAGCATCGGTCATTGCGGATCGTATTGGAATTACTCGCTCAGTGATTGTCAATGCTCTACGCAAACTAGAGAGTGCAGGTATTATTGAAAGTCGCTCTCTAGGAATGAAAGGAACCTATCTTAAAGTCCTTATTCCAGATGTCTTTGAAGAGATTAAAAAGAGAGATTACTGATGACAAAAGCATTGATTTCGATTGATTATACGGTGGATTTTGTAGCGGATGATGGGAAATTAACAGCAGGTGCGCTAGCTCAGTCAATTTCTGAAACCATTGCACAGGTAACAAAGGTTGCTTTTGATCGAGGAGATTATATCTTTTTTGCCATTGATGCCCATGATGAGGGGGATAGTTTTCACCCAGAGAGCAAACTCTTTCCGCCACATAACATCAAGGGAACTAGTGGACGTAACCTTTATGGATCATTGGCTGATTTCTATCAGGAGCATAAAGCAGATTCTCGCGTCTTTTGGATGGATAAACGGCATTATTCAGCTTTTTCGGGAACAGATTTGGATATTCGTCTGCGAGAAAGAAAAGTTGACACGGTGATTTTGACTGGTGTTCTGACGGATATTTGCGTTCTCCACACAGCTATTGATGCCTATAATTTGGGGTATCAAATTGAGGTGGTAGAGTCGGCTGTGGCTTCTCTTTCAGAAGAAAATCATAAATTTGCTCTAAACCACTTGCAAAATGTTTTAGGTTCGACTATAATAGATAACAATTTAAAAGTAAAAAAGCAGTAGAGTAGGCTTGTTGACTTGAACAGAGAGTGCTGAAAGCTGAGAGTAGCGCCAAGGAAGCAAAATCCGAAGAACATACTGTCAATGATAAAATGGTTTTTTTCTATACTATTAATGGCAAAGGATGATATTGTCTGAAACTATTAGATCATTGTAAATAATTTGTGTGAATCAAAGCACAAACGTCTGCTCACGTTACGAGCCAGAGGTTGCAATGCAACGAATAACAGTGGTACCACGGCTTTCGTCTGTTTATACAGACGAAAGCCGTTTTTCCATAGCTCTTAATGCTTTAGCGTTTAGAGCCGTGGGCATAGATTTAAGCAGTAAAGTCTACGTTCCTTATAATTCTTAGTACTTAGAGGAGCGGTTGCAATTTTGTCCGTTGGACAAAAGCTGTAAACCTAAAATACATAATAATCAGGTATTTGGAGTGTCGGACGTAGATTTCTATAAGTAATTTGCGGCAAGTTGACGATTTAACTGAAATGAATTTAGAAAGAGGCAGAAAACATGAAAGAAGTTTTTATTGGAAACTACGGTTTAGAACAGGTTGGTCAGAAAATGACAGCGACTGGGTGGGTTGCAAATATCCGAAATCATGGGAAATTGGCTTTTATAGAGCTACGAGACCGAGAAGGACTGCTTCAAGTTTTTGTCGCAGGTGATAGCCCAGCTTTTGCGGAAATTGATCATCTACATAAGGAAGATGTGATTGCTATTACAGGAGAAGTTGTCGAGCGAGAAAGTCGCTTTGTCAACAAAGCTATCAAGTCTGGGCAGGTGGAACTACGAGCAGAGGCAATTCAAATCCTTGCAAACAGTAAGCCTCTTCCTTTTGAAGTCGATCAGCACGCCCATACAGGAGAAGAGTTGCGGCAGAAATATCGCTATCTGGATTTGCGTCGAAGTAAGATGACAGAAAACCTCAAACTTCGTCATCAAGTAACCAGCACAATTCGTGACTACTTGAACGGTAAGGATTTTCTGGAAGTGGAGACACCTTATTTGACAAAGTCTACACCAGAAGGAGCCAGAGACTTTTTGGTTCCTAGCCGCGTCTTTAAAAATCAATTTTATGCCTTGCCTCAAAGTCCCCAAATGCTGAAGCAACTCCTAATGGGAGCTGGTCTGGAGCGTTATTATCAAGTTGTTCGTTGCTTTCGAGATGAGGATCTACGGGGAGACCGTCAGCCTGAATTTACTCAGGTCGATATGGAAATGAGTTTTGCTAGTGAAAAAGACATTCGCATGCTTGTAGAAGAGATGCTCAAAGCTGTTGTCAAGAAAACTCATGGTTTGGAACTGACAGAAGCTTTTCCAACTATCAGTTATGAGGAAGCTATGAGTCGCTTTGGTACAGATAAACCGGATACGCGTTTTGGTTTGGAATTGAAAAATTTGACCAATCTCTGTCAGGATAATCCCTCTCTTTTGCTCAAACAGGCTTTTGCTCGTCATGAAGAATTATGGGGTATCTGTGTTCCAAATGCTGCGGATTCTTTCACGAAGAAGCAACTCAGTCATTTCTATCAGGAAATGAAAGAATTTGGAGCTAGTAGGTTTGCTAGTCTTAAAGTGGAAGCAGGTGAACTTCAAGGGGATTTGGCTTCAACTTTTGAAGCAGAAGCAGCTGCATTCATAGACCGATTGGAAGCGCAAGACGGTGATTTGCTTTTACTGGTCATCGCCAAGAAAAGACAAGCTCAGGAAGCCTTGGGGCACTTGCGTTTAGAAGTGGCAAAATATCTTGATTTAATTGACCAGAGCTTACTGAACTTTCTCTGGGTGCTGGATTGGCCTTTGCTAGAGTGGAATGAGGAGCAGGAACGCTATCAAGCCATGCACCACCCATTCACCCAAGGAATTTTTGAAAATAATAAAGAAGATTTAGCTTCAATCAAAAGTCATGCCTATGATATTGTCCTTAATGGTTATGAAATTGGGGGCGGTAGCCTGCGGATTCATGATCGAAAGAGTCAAGAAGCCATGTTTGAACTCTTGGGCATGGAAAAAGAAGATTACGAGCGGGACTTTGGATTTTTCTTAGAAGCGCTTGATTATGGTTTCCCGCCGCATGGTGGTCTAGCACTGGGCTTGGATCGACTGGTCATGATTTTAGCTGGTGAAGAAAATATCCGTCAGGTCATTGCCTTTCCTAAAAATGGAACTGGTTTTGATCCTATGCTAGAAAGTCCCAGCCAAGTAGATGCGAGTCAAGTGAAAGAACTTCATTTGGAATTGAAGAACTAAGCCTATTTGTGATAAAATAAGAAGATGACTGTTTTTCGGTTATGCTGAAAAATAAAAGAAGAGAAAGGAAACAGAGATGAAAATTACTCAAGAGGAAGTAACGCATGTTGCCAACCTGTCAAAACTAGCTTTTTCACCTGAAGAAACAGCAGAATTTGCGACAACTTTGTCAAAAATTGTGGACATGGTGGAGTTGTTAAACGAGGTTGATACAACTGGCGTGCCTTTTACATCAAATGTTGCAGAAAATGTCAACTATATGCGTGAAGATGTAGCAGTTGCAGGTTGGAATCGAGAAGAACTTTTCCAAAATGTACCTGAAAAAGAGCGAGGCTATATCAAAGTGCCTGCTATTCTAGATGACGGAGGAGATGCCTAATGACTTTAAACCAAAAAACAATTGAAGAATTGCATAATCTCCTTGTCAAAAAGGAACTTTCAGCAGTTGAGCTGACGAAAGTTACTCTGGAAGATATTAAGAATCGAGAAAGTGCAGTTGATAGCTTTATTACGATTAGTGAAGAAGAAGCATTGGCGCAAGCAGTGGCAGTAGACGCTAAGGGAATTGATGCAGATAATCTTATGAGCGGGATTCCACTGGCTGTTAAGGACAATATTTCTACTAAGGGGATTTTAACGACAGCTGCATCAAAAATTCTTTACAATTATAAACCAATTTTTGATGCGACTAGTGTCGAAAAGCTTTATGAAAAGGATATGATTGTCATTGGTAAAACCAATATGGACGAATTTGCCATGGGTGGCTCCAGTGAAAATTCTTATTTTAAGACTACGAAAAATGCTTGGGACGCTACCAAAGTTCCCGGTGGTTCATCTGGTGGTTCAGCGACAGCAGTTGCTTCTGGTCAGGTTCGCTTGTCTCTAGGTTCTGATACCGGTGGCTCGATCCGTCAGCCAGCTTCCTTTAACGGAGTGGTCGGACTGAAGCCAACTTATGGACGAGTTTCTCGCTTTGGGCTCATTGCTTTTGGTAGCTCGTTGGATCAAATCGGACCTTTTGCTCAGACGGTCAAAGAAAACGCTCAGCTTTTGGGCGTAATTGCAGGCAATGATAAAAAAGACTCAACCTCTTCTCAACGAACTGTTCCTGATTTCACTAGCAAGATTGGTCAAGATATTAAAGGATTGAAAATTGCTCTTCCAAAAGAATATATGGGTGAAGGGATTGATGAAAAAGTCAAGGAACGCATTTTGGCAGCTGCTAAACATTTGGAAAGTCTGGGAGCGATTGTTGAAGAAGTCAGCCTGCCGCACAGCAAATACGGGGTAGCGGTTTACTATATCATCGCTTCCTCTGAAGCCAGCTCTAACTTGCAACGTTTCGATGGGATTCGTTATGGCTATCGGGCAGATGAAATTGAGAACTTAGAAGATGTCTATGTCAAGTCTCGTAGCCAAGGTTTTGGTGAGGAAGTGAAGCGCCGGATTATGTTGGGAACATTTAGTCTATCTTCTGGTTATTACGATGCTTATTTCAAGAAAGCAGGTCAAGTTCGGACGCTCATTATGCAGGATTTTGCCAAGGTATTTGAAAAGTATGATTTGATTTTAGGACCAACTGCACCGACGGTTGCTTACGACTTAGGAACTCAAAGTCATGATCCAGTAGCTATGTATTTGGCTGATCTTTTGACAATTCCGGTCAATTTGGCAGGGCTTCCTGGTATCTCCATTCCAGCAGGCTTTGCGGACGGTTTGCCAGTTGGTCTGCAATTGATTGGAAATCATTTTGATGAAGAAACGATTTATCAAGTGGCAGCTGCTTTTGAAGCAACGACAGACTACCACAAGCAAAAACCAGTCATTTTTGGAGGTGAAAAATAATGAACTTTGAAACGATTATTGGACTGGAAGTCCACGTTGAATTAAAAACAAATTCAAAAATTTTCTCACCAGCACCGGCTCATTTCGGAGAAGATCCAAATACCAACACCAATATCATTGACTGGTCTTTCCCAGGTGTCTTGCCGGTGATGAACAAGGGAGTTATTGATTACGGTATTAAGGCTGCTCTGGCGCTCAATATGGACATTCATCAAAAGATGCACTTTGACCGCAAGAATTATTTCTATCCAGACAATCCGAAAGCTTACCAAATCTCTCAATTTGACGAGCCAATTGGCTACAATGGCTGGATTGAGATTGAACTAGAAGACGGCACGACTAAGAAAATTCGCATTGAGCGGGCTCATTTGGAAGAGGACGCTGGTAAGAATACCCATGGCAGTGACGGTTATTCTTATGTTGACCTTAATCGTCAAGGAGTGCCTTTGATCGAGATTGTCTCAGAAGCTGACATGCGCAGTCCAGAAGAAGCTTACGCTTACTTAACAGCGCTCAAAGAAATTATCCAATACACGGGCATTTCCGATGTAAAGATGGAGGAAGGCTCCATGCGGGTGGATGCAAATATTTCTATCCGTCCTTATGGTCAAGAAGAATTTGGAACCAAGACAGAATTGAAAAACCTCAACTCTTTCAATTTTGTTCGCAAGGGCTTGGCTTTTGAGGAAAAACGTCAGGCTGAGATTTTGCGTAGTGGCGGTCAAATTCGTCAAGAAACTCGCCGGTATGACGAAGCAACGGGTGAAACCCTACTTATGCGGGTCAAGGAAGGCTCGGCTGACTATCGTTACTTCCCGGAGCCAGACCTACCAATTTTTGAGATTGATGACAGCTGGATTGAGGCAGTACGCTCAGATTTACCAGCCTTTCCAAAAGAACGTCGGGCTAAGTACAAGGCAGACTTTGGATTGTCAGACTATGATGTCAAGCAATTGACAGCGACGAAGAATATCTCAGATTTCTTTGAAGCTGCGGTAACAGCGGGCGGAGACGCAAAATCTGTGTCAAACTGGCTCCAAGGTGAGGTTGCTCAATACCTCAATGCTGAAGGTAAAACGATTGAAGAAATCGGTTTGACACCAGTCAACTTGACTGAAATGTTGAGTTTGGTGGCAGACGGTACAATTTCCTCTAAAATTGCCAAAAAAGTCTTTGTTCATTTGGCGAAGAATGGTGGTTCAGCCAAGGAATACGTTGAAAAAGCTGGCTTAGTGCAGATTTCTGACCCAGCACAACTTCTTCCAATCATCCAAGAGGTTTTTGCCAATAATGAAAAAGCAATCAACGACTACAAGGGTGGCAACAAGAATGCAGCCAAGTCCCTGATCGGTCAGCTCATGAAAGCTACCAGAGGTCAAGCCAATCCACAAGTAGCTCAAAAACTTCTTAATGAAGAATTGGCAAAGTTGTAAAATCTAAAAAAAATCAGTCGTTTCGGCTGATTTTTTGTGCTATAATCATAGAATGGAAAAGCTTGGGGGTAGGATATGTCAAAAATAGCAAAAGGCACCATTTTAACCTTAGTCGCAGGAATTGCATGGGGGGAGTGTCTGGGACGAGCGGACAATACTTGATGACGCATGGATTTCCTGTTTTAGTTTTAACGAATATTCGACTTTTAATTGCAGGACTTCTGTTGGTATTGTATATGTTGCTAACTAATCGTAGAAAATTGATTGAAATGCTAAAAGATCAAAAAGCGATGATGTCTTTGACGCTGTTTGCTTTATTAGGATTGTTGCTCAATCAATTTGCTTATTTAAAGTCTATTTATGAAAGCAATGCAGGAACAGCAACTGTTTTACAATATGTCTGTCCGGTTGGAATCCTTGCCTACACTTGTCTCAAAGACCGTGTTGCACCTACTGTGACAGAAGTATTGTCTATGATATTAGCGGTTGGTGGTACTTTTTTGATTGCCACTCACGGGCAGCTCAATCAGTTATCTGTCACGCCTGCAGGACTGTTCTGGGGACTGTTTGCAGCATTCACTTACGCTTTGTATATTCTTATTCCGATTCAGCTGATAAAGATGTGGAGCAGTATTTCAGTGATTGGAGTGGGCATGATGCTAGCAGGCATTGTCTTAACGCCATTTAGCGGTATTTTGCGTTTTCATTGGCAGTTGTCAATGGAAGTATATCTGGCTTTAGTGGGGATTATCCTAGTAGGGACAATTATCGCCTATACGCTATTTCTCAAAGGAACTAGTTTGGTTGGACCGATAAAATCTAGCCTTCTAGCAGCTGTTGAGCCTATATCGGCTGTGTTTTTTGCCTTTCTCATAATGCACGAGCAATTTTACTTTTTGGATTTTGTCGGGATGTTCATGATTTTATCAGCAGTTGCCTTGATTTCTATAAAAGATTTGATATTGGAAAAACGAAAAGGCATTTTATAAAAAGACAGAGCCGTTTGTTTCGCTCTGCCTTTTATTTTGAAAATAATTGCCAAAAGAAATCAATAATATACGTCAAACCGTAAGTATAAATGACCAGTGTGATTGGTTTGCATAATACAATAATTATCATGTATTTTTTAAAAGACATCTTCGTCAGGGCTGCTAGCATGCAGAGGAAGTCAGCTGGGCTGATAGGCCAAATCATCATAAAGATGAAAAAACGCTCAAAACGATTGTCTTCATCCAGCCAACCGATGTACTTATCATAGGTGCGTTTGCTGACGACAGATTGGACAAAAGCTGGTCCGTAGGTACGCGCCAGATAAAAAATAATAGCACAGCCGATGACGATGCCGACATAATTATAAATGGTTCCAACGATATGACCATAAATAAAAACACCAGCAACCGAAGTCAAAGCTCCAGGAATAATAGGAACAACTGTCTGTAGGATTTGCAGGAAAATAAAGAGTGGCGGTCCCCAAAATCCAGCCTGTTTAATAAAGGCGGACAGGGTTTCTTTGGATTGTAAAATGCCAGCATAATAGGCCCAGATACAGAAAATCACCGTCCCAACTGCTCCGATAATAGAAGACCAGTTGATAAATTTTTGTAAAAAAGGGGAAACGGCAGTCATTTTCTTACTCGTATTTGCCATAAGTTCCTCCGTGTTAAATTCTCTATTCTTACTATAACATTTTTAAACATTTTTTGGCAAATTGTACATAAAACCGATGAAAAAATCTAGGGTGCGAAAACTCTTTTTTTATGTTAAAATAGGTAGAAGTATAATGTTTGGAGAGAAATGTGGCAATTGAAAACTACATGCCTGATTTTGTGATTGAGGCAGTTTACGATTTGACAGTTGAAAGTTTAAAAAAACACGGTATCAAGGCTGTTTTGGTGGATTTAGATAATACTCTTATCGCATGGAACAATCCCGATGGAACGCCAGAAATGAAGCAGTGGCTCCATGATGTACGCGATGCAGGGATTCGGATTATTGTGGTGTCCAATAACACTAAAAAACGAGTAAAACGAGCAGTTGAAAAGTTTGAAATTGACTATGTCTGTTGGTCTATGAAACCATTCACTTGGGGGATTGATCGGGCGCTGAAAGAATTTCATTTTGAAAAAAATGAAGTTGTCATGGTGGGAGATCAGCTCATGACTGACATTCGAGCTGCTCATAGAGCCGGAATTCGTTCGATTTTGGTTAAGCCACTGGTTGAGCATGATTCAATAAAGACGCAGATTAACCGAGCTCGTGAGCGTCGTGTGTTGAAAAAAATCACCGAAAAATATGGATCGATTGAGTATAAAAAAGGAATTTAAACATGGAAGACATTCTCTGTATTGGGTGCGGAGCACCGATTCAGACAAAATATAAGGATAGGCTTGGCTACACCCCTCAGTCGGCTTTGAAAAAGGGAATGGAGACAGGTGAGCTGTATTGTCAGCGCTGTTTCCGTCTGCGTCACTACAACGAAATTACCGATGTGCAATTGACAGACGATGATTTTCTCAGACTTCTCCACGAAGTCGGGGACAGCAATGCTCTCGTAGTCAATGTAGTAGATATTTTTGATTTTAATGGTTCGGTGATTCCGGGTTTGCCACGCTTTGTGGCTGGCAACGATGTGCTGTTGGTTGGGAATAAAAAAGATATTCTCCCTAAGTCGGTTAAGACGAGCAAGGTTGCCCAATGGCTGACGGAGCGGGCTCACGAGGAAGGACTGTGCCCTGTTGATGTAGTTTTGACTTCAGCTCAAAACAAGCAAGCGATTAAAGAATTGATTGAAAAGATTGAGCAATATCGGAAAGGCCGAGATGTTTATGTGGTCGGCGTGACCAATGTTGGTAAGTCCACACTTATCAATGCCATTATTCAGGAAATTACCGGAGATAAGGAAGTTATTACGACTTCACGATTTCCAGGTACCACGCTGGATAAGATTGAGATTCCGCTGGCTGACGGTAGTCATATCTACGACACACCAGGGATTATTCACCGCCACCAAATGGCTCATTATCTGTCTGCTAAAAATCTTAAATATGTCAGTCCGAAAAAGGAAATCAAACCCAAAACTTACCAACTCAATCCTGAACAAACCCTCTTTTTAGGGGGGGTGGGGCGCTTTGACTTTGTATCGGGTGACAAGCAAGGTTTTACAGCTTATTTTGACAATGAACTAAAGCTGCATCGCACCAAGCTTGTAGGAGCGGGAGAATTTTATGAAAAGCATGTTGGCTCTTTGCTAGCACCGCCCTCTAAAAAAGAAGTGGCAGATTTTCCTCAGCTCGTCAAACATGAGTTGAAAATTGAAACCAAAACAGATGTAGTCTTTTCAGGCTTGGGCTGGATTCGCGTGACAGGGCCAGCAAAGATTGTAGCCTGGGCACCAGAGGGAGTTGCAGTAGTGACCCGAAAAGCCATTATCTAAGGAATTCTAGTAAGAAACCGTCACAGTTAAACCAATTTTTAGAAAGGAATTGAACACGAGCTAAAACTTTGGAAAATAGAAAAATTCTCTTAGAAAATCATTGATTCTTCGTCGAATTTTCTAATTTTCTGTCGGTTTTGACGCTCTTTGTATCTTATTATGTCATTAACATCTAAACAGCGAGCTTTTTTGAATAGTCAGGCTCACAGCCTCAAACCAATCATTCAAATTGGCAAAAACGGTCTCAACGACCAGATTAAAACGAGTGTTCGTCAAGCTCTAGATGCTAGAGAATTAATTAAAGTAACTCTTCTACAAAATACAGATGAGAACATCCATGAAGTAGCAGAAATTCTCGAAGAGGAAATCGGTGTGGACACTGTTCAAAAAATTGGCCGTATTTTAATTCTCTACAAACAGTCTAGCAAAAAGGAAAACCGCAAAATTTCAGTAAAGGTAAAAGAAATTTAGAGGAAGCAGCCTATGGCAATTGAATTACTGACTCCCTTCACCAAGGTGAAGTTGGAACCAGAAGTAAAAGCAAAAAAAAGAAAGCAGGTGGGGATTTTAGGTGGAAACTTTAATCCAGTTCATAATGCCCATTTGGTTGTGGCGGATCAAGTTCGTCAACAATTATGTTTAGATCAGGTCTTGCTGATGCCTGAGTATGAGCCACCACATGTTGATAAGAAATCAACGATTGATGAGAAGCACCGACTGAAGATGCTGAAGTTGGCAATTGAAGGCATTGAAGGTCTGGGAATTGAAACCATTGAGTTAGAGAGAAAGGGTATTAGTTACACCTATGATACGATGAAATTCTTGACGGAAAAACATCCAGATACAGATTATTATTTCATCATCGGAGCGGATATGGTAGATTACCTTCCCAAGTGGCATCGAATTGACGAATTAGTTGATTTGGTTCAATTTGTTGGGGTTCAGCGTCCCCGTTATAAAGCTGGTACCTCTTATCCAGTTATCTGGGTAGATGTGCCGTTGATGGATATTTCTTCGAGTATGGTTCGAGATTTTCTGGCTCAAGGTCGGACGCCTAATTTTCTCCTACCCAAGCCAGTTTTAGACTATATTGAGAAAGAAGGGCTTTACAATAATGGGATATGAAACTTACGTGGGAATTTCTCGTGAGCAGCTTTTAGTCAAAATGCAGCAGCTTTTGCCAGAGAAGCGTTTTAAACATTGCCTAGGAGTGGAACAAGCAGCGATTGACTTGGCAGAGCGCTTCGGTGTAGATGTAGAAAAAGCTGGTTTGGCAGGTCTGCTCCATGATTATGCAAAAAAGTTCTCTGACGAAGAATTTCTGGCGCTAATCGATAAGTATGCTTTGGATCCGGCGTTGAAAGATTGGGGAAATAATGTCTGGCATGGCATGGTCGGCATTTATAAAATTCAGGAAGATTTAGGATTGACAGATCCAGAAATTTTACGAGCTATCGAAGTTCATACCGTAGGTTCTGCCCAAATGTCCGATTTAGATAAGGTGGTCTACGTAGCAGACTATATTGAGCCTAATCGGAACTTTCCAGGAGTGGAGCAAGCACGTGAAATTGCTAAAAAATCGTTAAATAAGGCGGTTGCCTACGAAACAGCGCGGACGGTAGGGCACCTGGCACATAAGGGCTTGCCTATCTTCCCACAAACCATTGAGACTTATAATGCGTATGTTGGCTTTATGAAAGATGACAAATGAAAATGGCTCTGTTAGTGATTGATATTCAAACAGCCTTGATAGAGGCTAAACCGTATGCTGTTGATAACTGCTTATCTGTCTGGCAAAAAGCAATCGCCACTTGTCGTGAGAAAAACATTGAAGTGATTTATGTCCGCCACAATGACGACGAACTACTGACAGGAAGTCATGGCTGGGAAATTTACGGAGCTATTGCTCCAGAAGTTGGCGAAAAAATCTTTGATAAACATTATAATAGTGCTTTTAAAGAAACTCATTTACAGACTTATCTGGATAGCCAAGCTATTGAGCGGCTGATTATCATTGGCATGGCAACGAATTATTGCATTGATACGACTGTTAAGGTGGCGTTTGAGTTTGGTTATGATTTGGCAGTTGTTAAAAATGGCACGACTACCTTTGCTGAAAGAGAAATTACAGCAGAACAATTAATACAGCATTATGAAAATACTTGGAACGGACGTTTTGCCCAAGTGGCTGATTTAGAAGAAATTTTAAAAGAGGATTAAATGGATAAAAAAGAACTATTAGAAATTGTTGTAAAAGCAGCGGATGAAAAACGAGCAGAAGACATTACTGTGCTAGATTTGCAAGAATTGACGACGATGACAGACTATTTTGTCATTGCCAGCTCTATGAACAGCCGTCAACTAGAAGCGATTGCTGATAATATTCGTGAAAAAGTTACAGAAGCAGGGCAATCAGCTAGCCATGTAGAAGGAAACTCTGCTGGAGGCTGGGTGCTTTTGGATCTAGGCGGGGTGGTTGTTCATATTTTTTCTGAGGAAATGCGGAATCACTACAACCTTGAAAAACTCTGGCATGAAGCCGTTGGTGTGGATGTGACACCATTGCTTGAGAAACAAGCCTTGTAGATAAAAAACGATGAGGGTTGAGGACATTGTCCCAACCTCTTTCAATGAGAAGAAAGGAAGAGTACCCTTTTGGTACTTTTAGATAAGATGACAACTTATGAAACCTTCGCATCAGTCTATGATGCTATTATGGATGATAGTCTTTATGATAAATGGACCGATTTTTCGCTCCGCCATTTTCCCAAAAATAAGAAAAAGCTCTTAGAATTAGCTTGTGGAACAGGAATTCAATCCGTACGCTTTGCCAAAGCTGGCTTTGACGTGACAGGGCTTGATTTGAGTGAGGAGATGCTTGAAATCGCAAGAAAACGCGCAAAAGCAGCAGATGAAGCTATTGAATTCAGACAGGGCAACATGCTTGATTTATCGCAAGCTGGGAAATACGACTTGGTGACTTGTTACTCTGATTCAATTTGCTACATGGCCGATGAAATTGAAGTCGGTGATGTCTTTCAGCAAGTTTACAACTGCTTGAATGAAGGTGGCGTTTTCATCTTTGACGTGCACTCAACTTACCAGACAGACACAGTCTTTCCTGGCTATTCTTACCATGAAAACGCTGAAGAATTTGCCATGGTCTGGGATACATACGCCGATGAGGCGCCACATTCAGTCGTGCATGAATTGACCTTTTTCTTGCAAGACGAAGACGGGCGCTTCACACGTTACGACGAAGTCCACGAAGAACGCACTTACGAAGTCTTAACTTACGATATTCTCTTGGAACAAGCAGGCTTCAAATCATTCAAACTTTACGCCGACTTTGAGGACATAAAGCCACGCAAAAAATCAAACCGCTGGTTCTTTGTGTGTGAGAAGTAGGTGGAATTTTGTCAATGTATTAGTTAGCTGATAATTCTTATTACGTAAAAGAGGTCTGTATGTCATATCAGAAAAAATCTATTTTAGAAATGTCCCATGAAGAAGCAAGAAATTTTTTATTAAAATCAGAAAACTATTTTACATTAAATCTCCCTTCTTATTTCAATATTGATTCTATTCTTAATCAAGCAATTGATAAGATGGAAGATAAAATTCTTTCCAATAAGAATAACTCTGATACTGAAATAAATATTGTGAAGAGTCAAGTAAAGTATTCGGATTATCCAAATATTAATTTTTGCATGCAACTAAATAAGACTTCTAACTCGTATCGCCCAATTACTTTAATCCATCCTTACTTGTACGTAGATTTGGTAAATGCCATTACAAAATCTGATAGTTGGACAAATTTAGTAACAAGATTCAATGAACTGAGAAGCAAAGTAAAAAATCAGATTGAATGTTTTAGTATTCCATTTGAAGTTGAGGGTCAATTAGCTACAGATTATAAAAAAGAGTTGGCACTTCATTTTTGGAAAAAGATAGAACAAGAAAGTATTAGACTTAGTATAGAATATTCCTACATGTTAAAATTAGATATTAGTAATTTTTATGGAAGTATCTATACTCACAGTTTGCATTGGGCTATCATAGGAGAAGAAAATGCAAAAGAAGATCATAATAGTTTTGGAAGTGGTATAGATAAAAGATTTCAGTGGATGAATTATCGAGAGACGGTTGGTATTCCACAGGGAAATGTAGTTTCAGATTTTTTTGCCGAACTATTGCTTGCCTATATTGATGTTAAATTGGTTGATGAGCTCGAAATCTCAAAAATCAGCGGATATCATATTTTAAGATACAGGGATGATTATCGAATTTTTACGAATAGTATAGATGAATTGCACAAAATCAAAAAGATACTATCTGTAATTTTACAGCGATATAAACTATCGTTAGGTGACTCAAAGACAAAATTATCTGATAATGTTGTCAAGGATTCGATAAAAGAAGATAAGTTATACTGGTTGAAACATAATCCTGTTGTGAAATTAAGTGGTGATAAATTTTATAAGAAACCAGAAAAATTCTTTTCAAATTTTTTAAGTTACGTAGGGTTCTCAAAAAAGAAAAGTCTTTCTAAGAGAAGATTTAAAAATTATTTTGATAATCGAATATATAGTGCAACTGTACAAAAGCACCTGTTCATTATCAAAGATTTTGCTGATAGGTATCCAAATAGTGGGCAACTTGTGAAGGCGCTTAATGAGCTTAAAAATCGTATAGATTCTTTTGAAGAAGAAGATTTTATACATAATGGGACTGATATTGATACTTTAATTTCTATCTTAGTAGATATTATTTTAAAAAATCCTAAAATGACTAGTATTGGAATTCAATTATTATCTATCTTATTATTGAAATTCAATATCCAAGATAGCACAAATATTTACAAGAAATTTGAAAC
Source organism: Streptococcus sp. KHUD_010 (assembly GCF_040207525.1). Classification (NCBI taxonomy): domain Bacteria; kingdom Bacillati; phylum Bacillota; class Bacilli; order Lactobacillales; family Streptococcaceae; genus Streptococcus; species Streptococcus sp. KHUD_010. The sequence goes on from NZ_CP157941.1 coordinate 461,313, forward strand.
AATAAAGAAAATACGCAAGAAGTTAGAGAATTTTGGTGAAAATGAATATTTAGACATATGGTTAAATAGACTTATTGTTCAAATAATCTATAAAAGCAAGGATAATAATCTATTTGAAGATTATTTGTCATCAAATCATAATAAGCTTGTTAGTATTGCAAATGATATTGTTACTGCTAAAGAGATTTCAGAAGGGATTTTTGAAGAAGAGTGGCTGATAGGTGATTTTAAAATTGATTTTGAATATTTTATTGATATCAATGAAATCGTGAATTTACCAGATAAAATTAGCGACGATGAGATAACTTTAATTGAGTATTCAGAAATGTAAAATAGTAACTATTGTATGATAAAAAATGAGCGAATTAGAATTAATTAGGAGCGCCACATGACTATCACCGGTATCATTGCAGAATTCAACCCCTTCCACAATGGTCATAAATACTTGCTAGAGCAGGCTAAAGGTTTGAAAATTATTGCCATGAGCGGCAATTTTGTCCAACGTGGTGAGCCCGCGATTGTAGATAAGTGGATACGCGCGGAAATGGCTCTGCGAAATGGCGCTGATTTGGTGGTTGAATTGCCATTTTTGGTGGCTGTTCAGTCAGCTGACTACTTCGCACAAGGAGCAGTAGATATTTTAGAGCGCCTTAGTGTGAATAAGTTGACCTTTGGCACGGAAGAGGTCTTAGATTATCAACACTTTTCACAGATTTATATAGATAATCAACAGAAAATGGTGGACTACGTACAAAGTTTGCCAGATGATTTGTCTTATCCACAGAAAACACAGAAAATGTGGGAAAAGTTTGCTGGTGTGAAATTCACAGGCAATACACCCAATCACATTTTAGGACTTTCTTATGCCAAAGCTTGTGCTGGAAAGGCTATTGAGATTCTTCCAATCAAGCGTCAAGGAGCTGGCTATCATTCGCAAGAAGAAAATTTAAAATATGCCTCAGCTACGGCTCTTAGAGAGCGTCTTAATTGTCCAGACTTTCTGGAGAAATTTACCCCGGCTCATGAACTGCTGATTCAGTCTCCCAAAGTGACCTGGTCAGCACTTTATCCTTTGCTGCGTTACCAGATTATCAGTCATCCCGATTTGACGAGTTTTTATCAGGTTAATCGAGAACTTTCGGTACGCTTGCAGGAAGCAGTGAAAACCAGTTATAGCGTAGAGGAGTTGGTCGAACAAGTCGCAACCAAGCGATATACGAAAGCACGAATCAGACGAATTCTGACTTATATTTTGGTCGGTGCAAGAAATGATCAGTTGCCTAGCGGTATTCATATCTTGGGCTTTACTCAAGCAGGTCGAGAACATCTTAAAAAGATGAAAGGGAAAACAGACTTCGTCAGTCGCATCGGTCAAGAGCCATGGGATTCCTTAACCCAGCGAGCTGATTGTATTTATCAGCTAGGGAATGCCCAGCTAGAAGAGCAGAATTTTGGAAAATCCCGATAATGGTAGATTGATGCAAAAATTATTTTGTAGAGCTGGTTATTGTCAATAATTTGCTAGTGAAATTCAACCTGACTTGTGATATAATAAAAAAGATTGAAAAAGTGAAAATCTAAAGGAGAATATCCAATGGGACGTAAATGGGCCAATATTGTGGCGAAAAAAACTGCCAAGGACGGTGCAAACTCAAAAGTTTATGCTAAATTTGGTGTTGAAATCTATGTAGCAGCTAAAAAAGGAGAGCCAGATCCAGAATCGAACTCAGCTTTGAAATTTGTTATTGAACGTGCGAAGCAAGCGCAAGTGCCAAAGCATGTTATTGACAAAGCGTTAGATAAGGCAAAAGGAAATACAGACGAAACCTTTACTGAAGGACGTTATGAGGGCTTTGGTCCAAATGGTTCAATGCTTATTGTGGATACACTAACTTCAAATGTCAATCGTACCGCAGCAAATGTTCGTTCTGCCTTTGGTAAAAATGGTGGAAACATGGGAGCGAGTGGCTCAGTGTCTTATATGTTTGATAATAAAGGTGTGATTGTATTCACAGGAGACGATGCAGATAGTGTGTTTGAACAACTGCTAGAAGCTGATGTTGATGTGGATGATGTAGAAGCAGAAGACGGAAGCATTACAGTTTACACCGCACCGACAGATTTGCACAAGGCTTTGACTGCTCTCCGCGAATCTGGTGTAGAAGAATTCCAAGTTACCGAATTGGAAATGATTCCACAATCTGATGTGGTATTATCAGGCGAAGATTTAGAAATATTTGAAAAGTTGTATGCTGTTTTAGAAGACGATGAAGACGTACAAAAGATTTATACAAATGTAGAAGGATTTTAAGATTAAACAAAGAGCTAGAAAATTATCTGGCTCTTTTTGTTTAGCGTTCCTTGATAAAGAAAAACTATCACTTTGATAAAAATCAAATAATAGTCAAGAAGGAAAATATTTGATATGATAAGATTTATCTTAATGAAAGAGGTTATTATAGGAATATGAAAAAAGTGTTAAAATATTCTTCTTTAACAGCCCTTGGGCTTTTGACAATAGGAGCTTTAGTAGCGTGCTCCAATTCAAAATCAACGACTTCATCTGGAAAAACAGAAATTAAAGTCGCAACGAATGCTTCACCCAAGCCATTTAACTATGAAGAAAATGGTAAACTAACAGGTTATGAAATCGAAGTCGTTCGTGCGATCTTCAAAGATTCTAACAAATACAAGGTAAAATTTGAAACAACAGAGTGGTCAGGTATTTTCGCTGGTCTAGATAGTGATCGCTACCAAATGGCGGTCAACAATATCAGCTATACAAAAGAACGTGCAGGAAAGTATTTGTATGCAGCTCCAACTGCTAAAAATCCAAACGTTTTAGTGGTGAAAAAATCTGATAAAAGCATTCAATCGCTGGATGATATTGGTGGGAAAACAACAGAAGTTGTACAAGGGACAACGACTGCAGCACAATTAGAAAAATACAACCAAGAACATTCTGGCAATCCAACGAAAATTAGCTATACAAAAGCAGATTTTCAGCAGATTATGAGTCATTTAAACGACGGTAAGTTTGATTATAAGATTTTTGATAAAATCGGTGTTGAAACAGTTATTAAAAATCAAAAACTGGATAACCTAAAAGTGATTGATTTACCAAGCAATCAACAACCTTATGTTTATCCACTTTTAGCAAAGGGGCAAAATGAATTGAAAACATTTGTCAATAAGCGCATTCAAGAGTTGTATAAAGACGGAACTCTGGAAAAACTTTCCCAAAAATTCTTTGGCGGTAGTTACTTGCCAGTAGAAGCAGATGTGAAATAAGAGAATGTAAAGCCAGCTAGTTTCAAAGTTTCAGCTGGTTTTCTTACACAAAACAGTTATAGTTTATAACTATACCCTTTGTTATGAAATAACAATTTGTCAATCAGGTCAATATGTGCGATACTATTTTCATAAGATTTTTAAAGGAGACAGAAAATGAAATTTAAAAAATGGTTTGGAATAACAGCTCTAGCAGCTGCAGCAGTGATTGGCTTAGCAGCTTGTGGTTCAGGAAATAAAAGTGACGACGCCAAAACGATTAAAGTTGGTGTAATGACAAAGAGTGACTCAGAGGAAAAACGCTGGGACAAGATTCAAGAATTGTTGAAAAAAGATAATATCAAGTTGAAATTTACAGAATTTACGGACTACTCGCAACCAAATAAAGCGGTCGCTGATGGTGAAGTGGATATCAATGCTTTCCAACATTACTATTTCTTGAACAACTGGAACAAGGAAAACAAGCAAAACTTAGTTGCAACTGCTGAAACTTATATCTCACCCATTCGTCTCTACTCTGGTACCAAAAATGGAAAAAATAAATATACAAAAGTAGACCAAATTCCAAATGGTGCAGAAATTGCGGTTCCAAATGATGCGACAAATGAAAGTCGGGCGCTTAATTTATTACAATCTGCAGGATTGATTAAATTAGACAAGTCTGGAAATGAATTGGCAACTGTGGCAAATATCAAAGAAAATCCGAAAAAATTGAAAATTACAGAATTGGATGCTAGTCAAACAGCTCGCTCATTGACTTCAGTAGATGCAGCCGTTGTAAACAATACATTTGTAACAGAAGCAAAATTGGACTATAAAAACGCTTTGTTCATTGAACCAAAAGATAAAAATTCAAAACAATGGTTTAATATCATTGCAGCTAAAAAAGATTGGGAAAAATCTTCAAAAGCAGATGCCATTAAGAAACTCATTAAAGCTTATCATTCAGATGAAGTGAAAAAAGTGGTTGAAGAAACATCAGATGGTTTAGACCAACCGGTTTGGTAATCTTTATTTCATTAGCTGTATTTCAGTCTAAAAACTCAGTTGGAATTACCGACTGAGTTTTGTCGCCATTTCTATGAGGAGAAAATATGACATTTTCAAGTGAAGAAGAGCAAATTAAAAAATTTGAACAAGATATAGTAACACAAGAATATATCGCCATTTTACGAACTTTGATTGCTAAAAAATCAATCTTCGCTCAACAAGTCGGTTTACAAGAAGTGGCTGCTTATCTAAAAGAAATCTTTACAAAAGCTGGTGCGGAGGTGGAATTAGATGACAACTATACAGCGCCATTTGTGATAGCGAAGTTTAAAAGTTCAAACCCTACAGCTAAGACAATTATTTTTTATAATCACTACGACACGGTTCCGGCAGATAGCGATCAGATTTGGACAGATGACCCATTTACCTTATCTATTCGAGACGGTGGCATGTATGGTCGCGGAGTAGATGATGACAAAGGACATATTATCGCGCGTTTGACGGCTATGCAAAAATATTTACAAAAGCATAAAACGTTACCTGTCAATGTCATTTTTATGATGGAAGGAGCAGAAGAGTCTGCTTCTGTTGATTTAGAAAAATACCTAGCCAAACACAAGGTGCTTCTGCAAGGGGCAGATCTTCTCGTTTGGGAACAAGGAATTAAAAATTCTTTGGGTCAACTAGAAATTTCTGGTGGGAACAAGGGAATTGTGACCTTTGATATGAAGGTCAAAAGTGCGGAAGTGGATATTCATTCTAGCTTTGGTGGTGTGATTGATTCGGCTTCTTGGTACTTGTTGAACGCCCTTGCTAGCTTGAGAGATAAGGATGGATGTATTCAGGTAGAAGGGCTTTATGATCAAGTAATCACACCTAATCAACGAGAGTTAGCTTTAGTGGAACAATACGCTCAGCGCAGTCCAGAAGAAGTAGAAACTATTTATGGTTTGGAATTACCTTTATTACAAGAAGAGAAAAAATCTTTTTTAAATCGAATTTTCTTTGAACCATCTTTGAACATTGAAGGAATTACTTCTGGTTACCAAGGTCAAGGAGTGAAGACGATTCTTCCGTCAGAAGCTTCGGCAAAAGTAGAGGTTCGCTTAGTGCCAGGACTGGAACCACATGGAGTATTGGAACTGATTCGCAAACAACTCGACAAAAATGGTTTTGATAAGGTAGAATTAGTTTATACTTTGGGAGAAATGAGCTATCGTAGTGATATGAGTGCGTTGCCGATTTTAAATGTCATTGAACTAGCTAAGAAATTCTATCAAAAAGGAGTTTCTGTCTTACCAACTACAGCAGGTACAGGACCGATGCACACGGTATTTGAAGCACTTGAGGTACCAATGGTCGCCTTTGGACTTGGAAATGCGAATAGTCGAGACCATGGCGGTGACGAAAATGTCTGCATTGCAGATTATTACACCCATATTGAATTAGTAGAGGAGCTGATTGCAAGTTATGAGTAAAGAAATGATTCAGTTAGATCACATTGATGTAACTTTTCAACAAAAGAAACGTCAGATTCAAGCAGTTAAAGATGTGACGATTCATATTCAAGAAAGAGATATCTATGGAATTGTCGGTTATTCTGGGGCTGGGAAATCAACCTTGGTTCGTGTCATTAACCTACTGCAAGTTCCAACGAGCGGGAAAATTATTGTAGATGATGATGTTCTTTTTGACAATAAAGTAACCTTGACAGCAGAACAGCTGCGCCGCAAACGTCAAGACATCGGCATGATTTTTCAACATTTTAATCTGATGAGTCAATTGACGGCAGAAGAAAATATCGCTTTTGCGTTGAAACATTCTGGTCTATCAAAAGAAGAAAAAAAAGAAAAAGTGCGTACACTGTTGGAGTTGGTCGGTTTAGCAGATCGTGCTGAGAATTATCCTTCTCAGCTTTCTGGAGGGCAAAAACAGCGGGTTGCAATCGCGCGTGCCTTAGCAAATGACCCTAAAATCTTGATTTCTGATGAATCAACCTCTGCCTTAGATCCAAAAACAACTAAACAAATTTTAGCTCTTTTACAAGATTTAAATCAAAAGCTAGGATTAACAATTGTTTTAATCACCCATGAAATGCAAATTGTTAAAGACATTGCCAACCGTGTCGCAGTTATGCAGGACGGTCAATTGATTGAAGAAGGTTCTGTCTTGGATATTTTCTCTAATCCTCAGCAAGACTTAACCAAAGACTTCATCTCGACTGCAACAGGAATTGATGAAGCTATGGGCAAGATTGAGCAACAAGAAATCGTCAAACATTTGGCGAAAAATAGCCTCTTGGCGCAAATGAAGTACGCAGGAACCTCTACAGACGAACCCTTGCTGAATGAAATTTACAAACATCATCAAGTTACTGCCAATATACTCTATGGAAATATTGAAATTTTAGGTGGAACACCTGTCGGAGAACTGGTCGTTGTTTTATCTGGTGAAAAGGAAAATCTAACAGCGGCTAAAGCAGCCATTCGTGAAGCTGGCGTTCAATTGACAGTATTGAAGGGAGAAGCATAGATGGGAAACTTTATTCAAACATACTTGCCGAATGTTTATCGAATGGGATGGAGCGGTCAAGCTGGCTGGGGAACAGCTATTTACTTGACGTTGTATATGACGGTTATTTCTTTTATTATTGGTGGATTATTGGGGTTAATTGCAGGGCTTTTTCTTGTTTTGACTGCTCCAGGTGGTGTCTTGGAAAATAAAATAGTTTTTTGGATTTTAGACAAAATCACGTCTATCTTCCGCGCCATCCCATTTATTATTTTGTTAGCTGTTCTTTCACCTTTTTCACACTTGATTGTGGGGACTAGTATTGGACCAAACGCAGCTATTGTACCACTTTCTTTTGCCGTATTTGCTTTCTTTGCTCGCCAAGTTCAAGTTGTTCTTGCCGAATTGGACGGCGGTGTTATCGAAGCTGCTCAGGCAAGCGGAGCGACTTTCGGTGACCTAGTTGGTGTCTATCTACGTGAAGGTTTGCCAGATTTGATTCGTGTGACAACAGTCACTCTTATTTCTCTCGTTGGCGAGACTGCAATGGCTGGTGCTGTCGGTGCTGGAGGAATCGGGAATGTTGCGATTGCTTATGGCTTCAATCGCTATAATAACGATGTAACTGTTTTAGCAACGGTTATTATCATTGTACTTATCTTTGCTATTCAGTTTGCTGGTGATTTTTTGACTAGAAAATTAAGCCATAAATAAGATAGCTGAGATGATTGTTAGAGATAAACAATAAATATATAGAAAAATGATATAAAAGTTCTATGATAATAGGTCATAGAATTTTTATTTTATACATATTTTCTATTTCGTATGACCAGCGCAAGTACTTATCTGAGGCGTTTTTTCATATCATCAGCTGGCTAACTTCATTTCAGAACTTTTCTTTTTCAAAGGTCACAAAAAACAAGAAAAATAAAAAAAGATAAAAAAGGTATTGACAAGAAGAGAAGGAGGTGATATACTAAGATAGTTGTCGCTTGAGTGGCGACAAAGACCTTTGAAAACTGAACAAGACGAACCAATGTGCAGGCGACTGTTTAAAGACAGTCCGTCAAACATTAAGAAGAAACAATAAATCTGTCAGTGACAGAAATGAGTGAGAACTCAAACTTTATATGAGAGTTTGATCCTGGCTCAGGACGAACGCTGGCGGCGTGCCTAATACATGCAAGTAGGACGCACAGCCTATACCGTAGCTTGCTACACCATAGGCTGTGAGTTGCGAACGGGTGAGTAACGCGTAGGTAACCTGCCTATTAGAGGGGGATAACTATTGGAAACGATAGCTAATACCGCATAACAGTATGTAACACATGTTAGATGCTTGAAAGATGCAATTGCATCGCTAGTAGATGGACCTGCGTTGTATTAGCTAGTAGGTAGGGTAATGGCCTACCTAGGCAACGATACATAGCCGACCTGAGAGGGTGATCGGCCACACTGGGACTGAGACACGGCCCAGACTCCTACGGGAGGCAGCAGTAGGGAATCTTCGGCAATGGGGGGAACCCTGACCGAGCAACGCCGCGTGAGTGAAGAAGGTTTTCGGATCGTAAAGCTCTGTTGTTAAGGAAGAACGAGTGTGAGAATGGAAAGTTCATACTGTGACGGTACTTAACCAGAAAGGGACGGCTAACTACGTGCCAGCAGCCGCGGTAATACGTAGGTCCCGAGCGTTGTCCGGATTTATTGGGCGTAAAGCGAGCGCAGGCGGTTAGAAAAGTCTGAAGTGAAAGGCAGTGGCTCAACCATTGTAGGCTTTGGAAACTGTTTAACTTGAGTGCAGAAGGGGAGAGTGGAATTCCATGTGTAGCGGTGAAATGCGTAGATATATGGAGGAACACCGGTGGCGAAAGCGGCTCTCTGGTCTGTCACTGACGCTGAGGCTCGAAAGCGTGGGGAGCGAACAGGATTAGATACCCTGGTAGTCCACGCCGTAAACGATGAGTGCTAGGTGTTGGGTCCTTTCCGGGGCTCAGTGCCGCAGCTAACGCATTAAGCACTCCGCCTGGGGAGTACGACCGCAAGGTTGAAACTCAAAGGAATTGACGGGGGCCCGCACAAGCGGTGGAGCATGTGGTTTAATTCGAAGCAACGCGAAGAACCTTACCAGGTCTTGACATCCCTCTGACCGCTCTAGAGATAGAGTTTCCCTTCGGGGCAGAGGTGACAGGTGGTGCATGGTTGTCGTCAGCTCGTGTCGTGAGATGTTGGGTTAAGTCCCGCAACGAGCGCAACCCTTATTGTTAGTTGCCATCATTGAGTTGGGCACTCTAGCGAGACTGCCGGTAATAAACCGGAGGAAGGTGGGGATGACGTCAAATCATCATGCCCCTTATGACCTGGGCTACACACGTGCTACAATGGCTGGTACAACGAGTCGCAAGCCGGTGACGGCAAGCTAATCTCTGAAAGCCAGTCTCAGTTCGGATTGTAGGCTGCAACTCGCCTACATGAAGTCGGAATCGCTAGTAATCGCGGATCAGCACGCCGCGGTGAATACGTTCCCGGGCCTTGTACACACCGCCCGTCACACCACGAGAGTTTGTAACACCCGAAGTCGGTGAGGTAACCGTAAGGAGCCAGCCGCCTAAGGTGGGATAGATGATTGGGGTGAAGTCGTAACAAGGTAGCCGTATCGGAAGGTGCGGCTGGATCACCTCCTTTCTAAGGAAAAAACGGAAGCCATTGAGTTTGTCTTGTTTAGTTTTGAGAGGTCTTGTGGGGCCTTAGCTCAGCTGGGAGAGCGCCTGCTTTGCACGCAGGAGGTCAGCGGTTCGATCCCGCTAGGCTCCATTAGGATAGAATCCTACTGAACTTAATAAAGAAGTGAAGTTGAATACGAGACTAACTTCTTAGGAAAAAAGATAAATTTCCTTGTGTTCATGGAACACAACGTCAGTTTTCTATTTTTCTACAGAAGTCTTCGCAAGCGAATCGTCTCTTAATATCCTAAGATTAGCACATTGAAAATTGAATAACGATATCAAATAGTAACAAGAAAATAAACCGAAAACGCTGTGAATATTAATGAGTATATGACTGAGAGGTCAAAGATAAGGTTAAGTTAGTAAGGGCGCACGGTGGATGCCTTGGCACTAGGAGCCGAAGAAGGACGTGACAAACGACGAAATGCCTTGGGGAGCTGTAAGTAAGCGTAGATCCAGGGATATCCGAATGGGGGAACCCAACAGGTAGATGCCTGTTACCCGTATCTGTTAAGGATATGAGGAGGAAGACACAGTGAACTGAAACATCTAAGTAGCTGCAGGAAGAGAAAGCAAAAGCGATTGCCTGAGTAGCGGCGAGCGAAAGGGCAAGAGGGCAAACCGAGAAGTTTACTTCTCGGGGTTGTAGGACTGCGATGTGGACTTAAAGATTATAGAAGAAGACCTTGGGAAAGGTTGCCAGAGAGAGTAAGAGCCTCGTATTTTAAATAGTCTTTATACCTAGCAGGATCCTGAGTACGGCGGGACACGAGGAATCCCGTCGGAATCTGGGAGGACCATCTCCCAACCCTAAATACTCCCTAGTGACCGATAGTGAACCAGTACCGTGAGGGAAAGGTGAAAAGCACCCCGGGAGGGGAGTGAAAGAGAACCTGAAACCGTGTGCCTACAACAAGTTCGAGCCCGTTAATGGGTGAGAGCGTGCCTTTTGTAGAATGAACCGGCGAGTTACGTTATGATGCGAGGTTAAGTTGAAGAGACGGAGCCGTAGGGAAACCGAGTCTGAAGAGGGCGCCATAGTATCATGACGTAGACCCGAAACCATGTGACCTACCCATGAGCAGGTTGAAGGTGAGGTAAAACTCACTGGAGGACCGCACCAGGGCACGTTGAAAAGTGCTTGGATGACTTGTGGGTAGCGGAGAAATTCCAAACGAACTTGGAGATAGCTGGTTCTCTCCGAAATAGCTTTAGGGCTAGCGTCGACAGAAAGATTCTTGGAGGTAGAGCACTGTTTGGGTGAGGGGTCCATCCCGGATTACCAATCTCAGATAAACTCCGAATGCCAATGAATTATGGTCGGCAGTCAGACTGCGAGTGCTAAGATCCGTAGTCGAAAGGGAAACAGCCCAGACCACCAGCTAAGGTCCCAAAATAATTGTTAAGTGGAAAAGGATGTGGGGTTGCACAGACAACTAGGATGTTAGCTTAGAAGCAGCTATTCATTCAAAGAGTGCGTAATAGCTCACTAGTCGAGTGACCCTGCGCCGAAAATGTACCGGGGCTAAAACAATTTACCGAAGCTGTGGATCCTTTAGGGGATGGTAGGAGAGCGTTCTATGTGTGGCGAAGGTGTACCGTGAGGAGCGCTGGAACGCATAGAAGTGAGAATGCCGGTATGAGTAGCGCAAGACAGGTGAGAATCCTGTCCA